>DDLU01000124.1 GCA_002340305.1 Desulfovibrio sp. UBA2564 | reverse complement strand
ATAAGTGTCTCGATTGCTGGAAAAGCATTTAATATTTCGACAAATGAAAGATCGGGAATAGTAATACTTCTTCGCTCAAAATTGACTTGATCGGAAGCCGGTGCCACCTTTCCGTTAAGATATGTCTGACCAATTCGATGAAAAAGGATATCAGCATAAGGGACCGTTTCAATAAAAATTTTATCCGCAGCAAGATCAAGAAATCCAACATTTAAAAAACCGCCACTGCTACGGATAAAAGTATCTCCATACCAGTACACTTGAACTTCTCCCCGGTCTTTTAAATATTTAAAAGTGGTTCTCTGCATATAAATCCATCCGAATAGGTTTTGAGTGCTAATGAAACAGCCTTCTCCAAGTCAGGCTTAACCGGAGTTTTCAGACCGGCAAGACGAACAATTTCCCAATCTTTTGACCTGCGGCCGGCACAATACTCTGTGCGCGCAATATGAAAAATGCGCCGTACTTGAAAATTTTCAACAGATTCCAACCGTTCCTTTAAAAACGCTTTGGTCCGAGGGTAATAATCCAGTTTATGCTCCAAATTCGCCAAGCATCCAAGACTAACTCCAATCCGTGACAAGGTAACTCTACGAAGCGGAATCTCCATATGAATATCAATTACAGCTTGTCGAACAGCTTTAAGCATTTCCGTGTCACGCCGCTCCCAATTCACATGTCCGGGACTGCCTTGGCTTTGAAGCAGGGCAGGAGAATTCTCACTAAGCCATTGTTTGTCGTGTCGGTACAGCCACGTATAAAGTTTGCGATTCAGCTTTCTTAGTTGGGTTTTCGAAAGATTTGAATTGCTCTCTTTCAAGTGCAGCCACTTCTCTCGATTCTTTTTCCGCTCCTGCCGCGGAGGGACATACTTAGGATACACACATATCTTTGGCAGCCTTTTTTTCCGTGTGTCGGGCAGAGCATTCAGAAATCGACTAAACAAAAAGTGCCTCACTGGCGAAAAGGACTTTCGATGCTTCCTTGAAATAGCCTTCAGCCAGCAGGAATCATTCGAGATATCAACTGTGGAAAATAACATTTTCAAGAGTTCACTTGAATAATAATTCGAAAATGATTCAAACAACTTTTCTTGAGCCACAGAGTCACGTCCCTTTACAAAACCTTTCTTCTTGAGAAGGGCAAAGTATCTTGCTGTGCGCTGCTCGTGGGACTCCATACGAATTTTGCCAGAAACGATCCTTTGGTAGGCGCGGGCTATATCGTCAAAAACACCAGAATAGTTTTCATAGACTGATGCTCCAGAGTTCCCTGAGTTCCTGCAATTACGCCTCGTTGCGGCAATAAATGCATGACGATTCCTTTGGGTCACTGCGACCAGACTTTCGTATAAAGGGTAACTATGCTCATGGCAGCCCAAGACTCCCGGCAACTGGTGCAATCGACGCCAATAAGTCTCACCGTATCTCTCAAAATCAGAGTTCAGACATGCAGGGCAAAACTTCAATACACTCGGCAGCTCTACCGAATTTGCAACAGTACCAAGGAGAACATTTAACGCTCCGCCCCGATTCTTCAGAGATGATTCATAGGCTCTCTGAGCCACTTCAGGAGTCGTATAGGCCGTAAAAAAAGGCAGGAAGGTATGGTTGTGAACAAGTTCTTGTTCTGAATACGGGAACAGATGCTTAATGCTCTGATGCAATTGTCTAATATGGCTTTGAAAATACACCGAAGCAGTTACATCTTTTTTGGCGAATAAAGCCCGACAGGATCGCTTATAACTTCGCTCGCACGTATGACGCCTGTACCTTGCAAGAAGGCTGTATAAAATTTCATCAGGGTAAGGGCGAGGAAAATAAGCGATCATTGGTTTATGACAAACTCCTCAGCCGGATTCTTTATCACTCCAGACTCATTTAAGATCTGATAGACATCAATCCCCTCATCCTCGGCATCAAAATAGGCCAGCCTCAAATCATCGGGGTCGAGATCCAGTGGATCAACTTTCTTGAGCGGACTTTGCTTCTTGACCTCACTTTCAATTAAAGGACCATTGGCCAATAATTCATGAGCCACTCCACTCAATTGGTAAGGAGAAGCTTCAGGTAAAATTTTCGATGCCTTCTTAAGTGCACCCAAGACATCTTCAGCATTATATCCTTCTTCCGCCAACAAATAAAAAGCATTTGCTAATTCAGGGGGAATATACAGTTGCTGTGGTTCAGATTTGTTTACATTAGAAGCTTTGGGGGCTGTATATTTAATCAGATCAGTCAAAATATCATCATAGCGCAACAGGGCATCTTCATCATTATTTCGTAAAGCTGCAATCATGGGCTGAACGTCAGACATTTTTTCCCTTGCCACACGACGGATCAAATTTACCGAAAGTTTCTCGTGTGAAGTTGAAATTGCCCGATGCTGTGCGAGCCTAAAAAGAGTAGTGACTAAAGCCAGTATACCCTGACTTTCGTCATACAAAACTTCTTTTATCTCATTCGTAAGAGGCCCCGGATTATTTACCCACTGGTATTCCCATAAATTTTCCAGCAACTCCTGCCAGTCCGGATCATCTTTTGCGAACCTGGAAAATCTGTAACTACCAGCACCACTGGCTCTACGTGCTTGTCTCAAATTGTTTTGCAATAAAGGAAGGGCCTTAGGAGTTCCGACCAAAAGAATTGGAACATTCACAGTGTTTGAAAGTGTCACAAAAAAATTCATCATCTTGGTAGATTCGCTTTCTTTGCAAGACATAAGATGCTGAATTTCATCTATCACGAGAAGCCCGATACAATGAATATTTGAGACAGAAGCCATATGCGCCAGCATTTCGTCTGGAGTCTTCCCACGCGAAGCATATTCAGCGCAATATTGCGTGCCAAGTAAGGAGTCCACAGCTAAGAAAAAACTCATACAAAGCTGCTTTAAAGACCCAACACTTGGGCAATCAATTTTCAACCATACAATTTGATACAAGCCATACTTAGGGTGAACAATAACCCTGTCATATAGAGACAGAACTCTTAAACAAGCCTCGGTCTTTCCTGATCCTGAGTTACCGATAATAGCAATGCATTCCGCTGTAGACGGGAGAGAATAATTCGTATGTGTATGATCCTTCAATCGAACTCGGTCATATCCATCGTTAAGCTGTTTTACATGTGCTGAAGAGGCTGGATTACGATTTAAATAACCGGCACGAATAATAGTCGAAATCTGCTCCTGCAACTCAAAATGATGCGGGAAGGCTTCAAAAAAATTTCTAATCCGAGCAAGGTAGTGAATTCGTATTGAAGCTGGATGATTTCGCTCGCTTTTATCGAAAACAGGTTTGGAAGGAATAACCTTTAGAGCCTGCTTCTCAGTAAGAATATGTGGCAACGCCTCAATCAGAGGATTCCCTTTGTATTCAAGAACAACTTGTCGACGGTATCGGGCGATTTTAAATGAGTTCATATCAATATCATTTTTCATCTTCCCGCCCCTTAATAATTTTTTCCCGTCTCGCACGGTTAGGATATGAAAAATCCTCTTCAGCATCTTCCTGAGCAATGGGAATTACCGCAGCTTTCTGTCCCGTAAATTTCCGGTCAGCCAAAACCATTGCATCGCCAGCTCGTGACATATTCTTTTCTTCTTCCCGATTCTCTCTGATGTTCCCAAGCCGTTCTGTTTTGCTGCGCGAATCAAGTCCGCTTTGCATACGCCTCTCTTGAGAGAGTCTTGCAATTCCCTGTAGCTGGTTATCTAAATTTACTTGTGCTGCTAACTCATTACCCCTGCGCTTGGCCCTTCCCTGAGCTACTTTCTTCTTCAATTCTTGTAGATCCCATAATGACATATTTTCAAAAGCGCGACTTGCCGGTGTAAGACTGCAGATATCAAAACTTAACTTACCCCTCTTTGGGATATAGATATTACTGATATTTCGGGGATCAAAAGAGATCTCAATCTTCCAAGTTTTTTGCCCTGCACGAACATACCACCCCTCTTCCATGGCCCGATCACAATGGTAATAGCAACCTTGAAAAAGAACTCCTTTCCTAGTCACACGAGCAGAAGCCCGTGGTAACAGATACGCTTTGATCACTTTTTCTGACTGAGAACGTAAGGCTCCTGATCTATTGGCAATCCCCCAATTCCATAACTCAACCGGGATAGCCGGGACATCCTCGGCCATCATTTTAAAATCTTTGTCGTATTTAGATATTTCATGAGCATTGTTATGAAATAAAATACAGTGAATAAATGCTGTTGTTAGATCATCTAATGTAAGAGCAGCGCCGAGCCGATAATCTTCTGCACCTCTTTGACGAAAATCCTTATCAATTGTTCCACCAAGATGTCTTTTGAAAGTAGCTTGAATCGTACGGAAATGCCTCTCCACAATCCCTTTACAATCGCCTCTATATGCGGACGTATTTTCAGTTCTGACAGAAAAGGCCTCGATGAAATTCTCTATCTGTTTGCCCTTCAATTCAGCATTATCCGCAATAATAGCATCTGGGATATGACAACTTGCCCACTGCTTCGAAGTGATATTAACACCATAGAGCTTACAAAAAGAAACTTTATCAGTCATGGCATTTGCCAAAGCATCTGCAGCTGTAAGATATGACGCATTCTCGATGCCTATGTACAACCCCACGACCATCCTGCTGAACACATCTATCACTTCATAAATAACTGGCCGCCCAATAATTTTTCTCGGATCTAACTTTGAAACCAAATAAATATCGCCGATAGTGGAATCAATTTGAAAAACTGCCCCAGGTCCATAGGCTTCAATAGTAGATGTACTCAGAATTGGCCGGTGATCTTTCTCATAGTTTTTGTCTCCCTTTCTAGCGCGGAGCTCGGCCTCTAAATCTCGGTCCTTTTTGTACCAATAACGGAACTGCTCTATTGTCGGAATTTCACTGATCCTTGGTACTAATTCCCCATTAGGATTTTCATCAGAAAAATAGACACGAATCATATCATCGTACGCATCTTTGAAAGTACTCTTTGAACTACCATGATAAAATCTCTTAATGGACTTTTTGAAAATTGATTTCATTTCTTCATCGACATTGACTCCCTGAACAACATCATATTGACGAGGACGCCCTCGTTTCGCATGACTTGTATGAAGGCTATACTTTGCAACACCTGAATTTTTATAATCTGGCAGAAGAGCATTCTTATTCATTCCCCTTTGCCAATATCGTCTCAAATTGCGCTGCAATGTTCGCCGACATTTACCGTGCTCTGTAGTACATCCCTTGAGTAAATAATTTCTTTTTCTTTTATCATAAATATCCGGCTCAATAAGGAGCGGCTCAATGTCTATCCATAGTTGTTCACGTTTTTCCCTGCTTGCAGCAGATAAGTCTGTTTCATTATGGATAAACGCAAACTCATCTTCCACCCCATAGACGATCTCTTCAGTCTTTACTGACTCAAATATAAAATCAGTTTCAAATAATTCTGGCCAAGCATTAGAGGCATTAACATCAATTGCAAAAAATTGCTTATTATCTGAACTAGTCCACAGAATACGATAAATTTTGTCTGACTCCTCACGGAATCTGAACAAATCATTTTTGAGTACAACGTTCATATCACTAACTCATTCCCTAAAATTTCAGACCTGACTGAAAAGGCCATCAGCGGCGAAGATTCGTCGAATCTAATCGTCACATCGAAACAAATAACTTTTTTAGCGAGCAAATTCTTGAATATGGCTAAACCAGTGCCGGAGTCTCTATTGAATTTTGAATCAATATGTTCCAACATCTGGGAGAGGGTGCTGAAATTCTGCAACTCTACTTGGATTAACAATGCGCGCTGTATTTCCAAAGAGTCCTCACTAATTCCTTGATTCTTAAGTGAGTGTAATGACTTTACGTTATGCGCAACAGTCGTTGATATTTCATTCTCAGTCACAATTCCCCAGTCAACATTTCTGCTCAGCCAGTACCTGCGTTCCAACTCAAATTTCTCAAGAGTCCTTTTCTTCTGAAGCTCTCTCCAAGGCTTTACGGTCCGCGCAACAGTCAATATTCCCCCGGCACGCTTCACTGTAATCAAAAAATCAGTCGTCAGTGGGATTTCAACTTTTGAGCGCGTATTCATCGGATGGCGAATGCCAGAATCTTCAGCAAGGGTAACAGTCTCATTCAAAGGTAAAAGAGGAAACTGCTCACGAATATCGACAACATCATCAGCCCACTCTAAATGATAAAAGTAATCCCGCTCAAGGTCTGAAAACAAATGGTGAACCCTGCCAGTTGTCCAACCAGTGATCATACTGCATCTACCTCTTGAAGAAAGATCCTGAACTTTCAACCATGGAATATAATCTGCCCCTGTCCCTTTTCCACGACCCTCCTTAAGAAACCGAGCTAACTTCCTATGATCAAAGGAATATTTGCTTTTCGCCATAAAAAAACCTCTCCATATATGACAGCAATCATACAGGAGAGGCTAATTCAAGACAAACTATTTATAAAAAGGATGAACTAATTCAAGAAAGGACAGACTAATTAAAAACTGGACAAACTATTTTTAATTTGGACAAACTTCATTTTCATTCCACATCTCTTGTAGTAAGACAATAAAGTGGGAAACCATAACATATATAAACTATTGAATTTACATAAACGAAATTTAAATTATTAAAAATAAAGTTAGAAACTAAATCAAAACAATAAAACTCCGGTCGATAACTTTAAATAATAAAGTTGGAAACTATATAACCCCACTCAACCCGCCTTTTAGGAGAGTAATAAAACTGCATACTAAATGGCTCTCAAATTAGTATTTTGCATGGACCAAATCTCATAATTAATAAATATAACTAGATGACACAGACAATGTTCCTCGGGAAGTCTGACAATTTACCGAGGAGAACTGTCGACTTCTGTTGCTGACTAAGGTAAACAGCAATTGAATTAACCATTTACCAACATAAAGGCATTGAAATGTTAAGATTTTCTGGACATGAAACGTTTCCCTGCAGATATTCCTGGATTCCCAAAGCTTATGAAGCTCTCGCATGCAACCCTCATCTTTTTCGGGATGAAGCTGAAGCCATGGTGGAGCTAGGTGTTGGGAAAAATATGGTCAGAGCAATCAGATTTTGGATTCGTGCAGCAAAAATCCACACAGAAGACAACGGACTAGTACCAACAGAACTAGGGAAGGCTATCTTCGCTAAAGACGGCATAGATCCATATATGGAAGACATCAAAACCAACTGGATAATACACTGGAATATCGCAAACATCTCAAAAAATCCGCTCTTTGCATGGCGACATGTTTTTAATCACTGGCACCACCCAGAATTCACAAGAACTGAACTTGAATCTACTTTTTTCACTGAAGCAAGCACCCTGGATCGCCCCCTCTCAAAAGTAACCACAGACCAACATGTCGATGTCTTTTTACGAACCTACATTGCAAAAGGAGTTGGTCAAGATGAAGCAATTGAAGACAGCTTAGACTGCCCTCTGGCAGAATTAAGACTGATCAAAATTGTGGGAGAAAGGTCTGCCAAAGGAAGCAAACAGAGAGAACCTGTTTATAGTTTTAGATACGAAGAAAAAGAAGATATATCATCAAATTTATTTGTTTTCTTTATTAATGATTTTTGGTCAAACAATCGCGCAAATGAAAAAACAATCACTCTTCATGATTTAGCATACGCAGAGCTCTCACCTGGGCAGCTATTAAAAATACCTGAACAAAGCATCAGAAATAGACTTGAGAACATAGAAAAAAACTCTGGTGGTGCGTTTTCTTTTGATGATTCCAGTACAGTTCAACGAATTGTAAAGAACAAAAACACAAATAGAATTGAATTACTTTATGCAGCATATGGTCAATAAAATGAATATCCATAAAATACTTAACACACCAACACGATACATCCGATCCATCAACCTAGAGCGCGACTTCAATGATCTTGAAGTAACTTCAAGCTACATCCCTACAAATCAAACATGCGGTCATCTTGCAAGAATCTTGGAAGGCACCTCACGGACTTCAGGAATGCGTTCATGGCGAATAACTGGTGATTATGGAAGTGGTAAGTCCTCTTTTGCTCTTGCCATCGCACATGTTCTTTCTGGAACAAAAACTCAATTCGCCAAAAGACATAAACACTGGGACTCATTGGTCAATTCCTCTTCACTCCCCAAACTCTTTCCTGTACTAATCACAGGGAGTAGAGAAAAGCCTGTTCGAATTATATTGCAAAAACTCGCACAAGCCCTAGACAACAGTTGCCCGACAAGAAAACCAGAGGTTTTGCATGAACTAAAAAAAGAATTAAAATCTAAAAAGGATATTTCAAACTCTGCGGCATTAGATTTCATTGATCGGGCATCACAGTATGTTAAGAGATCTAAAAAAGCAGACGGAATGCTTTTGATTATTGATGAGATGGGCAAATTTCTAGAGTATGCAGCTTTAAACCCATCCGAAGAAGATCTCTATTTTTTTCAGGAACTGGGAGAACGAGCCTCTCGAAGCCATGACACACCATTATTTGTCATAAACCTTCTCCATCAGGGATTCAGTGCATATGCTGAGAACTTATCAATCCCTTTACAACGTGAGTGGAACAAGGTCTCTGGAAGATTTGAAGAAATTGTTTTTCACAATAATATTGAGCAAGCTTTAGAACTGCTCTCCGCTGCTTTAGGAATTGACCAAAGCAAACTACCCCGAAAACTGAAAAAAAATGCTAAAATAAATATTAGTGAAGCAATTCAAATTGGGTGGTTAGGCAGAGCCGCAACATACGAGAAGACTGAGCTAGGAGAAAGAATTTATCCCCTTCATCCGCTGAGTATTCCTCCACTCTTGGCCCTGTTTAATAAATACGGACAAAATGAACGATCACTTTACAGTTTCTTATTTTCAAATGAAAAGCACGGCCTGCAAAGCTTTGCAGACAATGAAGTTGAAGAAGACAACCTTCTTCGCATATATGATGTATATGACTATGCATACTCTTCATTGAGTCATGTAATTAATCAAAATGGCTATAGAAGCAAATGGCGATTCATCTCAGCCGCTGTTGATAGTTTAGCATCAAATAATGAAACTGAAATCAAAATACTAAAAACAATTGGGCTGTTAAACCTTTTAGACAGCAACGACCTAGTCGCAACTGAAGAAGTAATTATTAAGTCGCTTTGTGGTAAGGAAATATCTTCAAAGGAAATCAAAGAAGCAGTAGCACGCCTCTCTCAGAGGCATGCCATTTATCATCGAGGCATATCAAAAGGGCTTTGCCTCTGGCCTCATACTAGTCTAAATTTAGACACAGCATATCAGAAAGCAATTGATGACTATGCCATATCAAGTGCAATTGCCCCCACCCTAATCAATTATGTTTCTACACGTCCACTTGTAGCGAGACGACACTTCATTGAAACAGGAACTCTTCGTCATTTTACCGTAAAATACATAACCTATGAAAAAGTCAAATCATACCGGCCAGAACTACGCCACTCTGATGGCGAAATAATTATCCCTCTATGTGAAAACTCTGAAGAATACGACGCAATTATCGAACAAATAAAAAAAGGTTCTATCCTTAATTCTCCAGGGATATTAGTAGCCCTCCCAAAACCTTTACATGGATTTAGGAATTTGCTTCTCGAAGTAGGACGCTGGGAATGGGTTTCCAACAATACTCCAGAATTAAATAATGACTCCTTTGCTGCAGAAGAAGTTTCGAGACAGATAGCTCTCTCAAAAAGACTCCTGGAAAATCGCATTGAGGACACACTTACATTAAAAAATTCAACTCCAGATTCTGGAATTAAATGGTTTTACAAAGGAGTACCAGAGACTCTTGAAACAGGTAGAGCATTGCTCACCCGTCTTTCCGAGATTTGTGATGAGCATTATTCTTTCGCTCCCATAATTCGTAACGAGTTAGTCAACAGAAGAAAAATATCTACCGCAGCGGCACTTGCCCGAAACAAGCTGATTTCAAGCATCCTTTTGCATGAAAACAAAAAATATCTTGGTTTGCCGGAGAATAAAAAGCCGCCTGAAATGTGCATTTACTTGTCGATGCTCTACGCCAGTGGCTTGCATAACAATAGCCAGCGACAGGGATTTTCATTGCCTGACGATGACACTAATAGAATGAACCCTCTTTTTGCAAAGATGAGTGCCATTCTGAAACAAAAACAAGGCTCAAGGCATACAGTCCAAAACATTTGGGAAGAACTTTCAAAACATCCATATGGAGTTCGAGAAGGAGTCTTGCCAATCCTTCTCGCTGTGTTTCTCAAAATCCATGGACACACTCTTGCCATATATGAAAACGGAACCTTTCTACCCCAAATTGATGGGTTAGATTTTCAAAGAATTATTAAACGCCCTTCAAACTTTGAAATCCAATATCTTGCCATTGACGGAGTTAAGGCAACTGTTTTCACGGAAATAGCTGCAATACTGAATCTTAATGTCGCAGACAATAAAAATGCAGCTCTCCTAGATGTAGTCACCCCTCTTTGTTCATTTGCTGCCAACCTTACACCGTATACAGTTAAGACAAAGTCAGTCAGTGCAAAAGCACAAAAAGTTAAGTCTGCATTACGCTCTGCAACCGACCCAGCAAAGCTTATATTTCATGAGCTGCCGATCGCATGTGGAACAACAAGCTTCCTAGATAATCAAGAACCGGAATCAACAGCCTTATCTCTGTATACGGAAACACTTAAATCTGCGATTAATGAGTTGCAAACGTCTTATCCTTCATTGTTAGACTATATTCGGAAAACTATGGAAGAAGCTATTAATGTGAACAAATCAGAAGTTGCGTTTAGGGAACACATTGAGAAACGTGCAGGCAACCTCTTACTGGTAGTTGCAGACGCTAAGATGAAAGGCTTTTGTCAGACCCTTGCTGATAACAATCTCAATGATCAAAGATGGCTTGAATCCATTGGAAGCTATGTTTGCTCCAAGCCACCATCAAAATGGGTTGATCGGGACAGCGATTTCTTTTATAAGAAAATATATACTTATTTTGAACAGTTTATACGGATTGAGGCAGCAAACTTTGACACGCAGAAAAAACCGGAAGAGACTTCGGGAATGAGACTGTTAATTACAAGACATGACGGTGCAGAAGGGAGTTACGTACTGCACCTGAGTCCTGAAGAAGAAATGCTTGCAGACCAACTGAGTGAAAAAATGCGCCAACTCCTAGGAACAGACGAAAGAATTGCCCTTGCAGCAACTTCTCGTTTTGCTTGGAAACTGATCGAAAATAAGGACAATTAGTCTGGAGGCAAAAAGACTATGGGCTTCAAAATACTTGCGCGAACTATCTTCCACCTTGGAGCAGAGTTGATCAGCTCTGATGGGATTGCATTTTATGAACTCATCAAGAACGCTATCGATGCAAAGTCAGAACAAATTGAAATCCGTGTTTTGATACGCATTGATCATTCTGAATACCTCAAAATTAGAGAAAAAATTGAGAAGGATGACTCTTGTGAATTACGCTTAGAGCAATACAAAGAGAAAATTGCCAGCCTCATTGATTCTTTTCAAAAAAATTCCAAAAGACTAATTAAACAAGTACAGCAAGCCGAGGACGCTGTTGAACTACTAAACGTTTTGGACTGGATCAATCAGATTAAAATCAAGGATACAGGGCACGGCATGACCCTAAAAGATCTTGATGAAATATATCTTACAATTGGAACAAGATCTCGACTCGCCCAAAAAAATATCACGAACAACGAAATAATATTGGGAGAAAAAGGTATAGGACGTCTCGCTGTAATGCGTCTAGGCAACCTGCTTAAAATTTCAACAACCACTGAGAGTGAGACAAAGTGGAATCGGCTTAACATCGATTGGAGAGTTTTTTCTCACGACTCCGACGAAGAACTTAGCGAAATCAACATCAAGCCTTTAAAGGGCAAGATAAAAAGGAACGATAAGACCCAAGGAACCACCATTAGAATAGGGGCTCTATCAGCCCCATGGACCCAAGATAGGTTAACTGAAATTGCTAGGACAGAATTCAGCAAACTAACAGATCCGTTTTATGCAAAACGCAATTACCCAATCAAACTATATTTCAATCAAGATCGGGTTACGATCCCTACCTTCAAATCATTTCTGCTCAAAGAGGCTCATGCTAAAATCAAAGCAGAATTTACTAAAGATAAAGAAGGTTATCCCATCTTGAGAGGAAATATTGATTACATATTACATGGTCGAAAAAAAACGTTTCAACATACATATCTGAGCCTCCTCTCAGTTACCGATAATAAAGCTATCAACGAAGCTCCTCTGCAATCCTTAGGTCCTTTTTCTGTTGAAGTGTATTGGTTTAACAGACCATTGCTGAAAGAACTGGAAAACTATAGCAAAACAGACCTCAGAAACTTGCTGGCTGAATGGACTGGTGGAGTAATGGTCTACCGTGATGGATACAGAGTTAACCCATATGGTGGACCTGATGATGACTGGCTAGGGCAGGACAAAAAAGCAATCGCATCAGGCGGCTTCAAAATGAACCGCAAACAACTTGTGGGTAAACTTGAAATAAGCAAAAAGAAGAACCCTCGCCTCGTTGACCAAGCAAACCGTGAAGGCATAAGAGACTGCATGGAATTTGAAGCTCTACGCTCACTCCTAAAATTCTTATTACAAACTGAGATGCTTAACTTTCTCAATAAGGTTGAAGAAGAAAAAAAGACTGCCCGCCCTGAGACCTTTGCAGTTATCCAGAAGAGACTGGAAAGTCACAAAGAGATTATCGACGACAATCTTAAGTCACTCCTAGGCGAATTTCCAAAAATCAAAAAGACCACATATGTAAAAACAATTAAACAAGAAGTTGACTTACTCGAATCAGCCATTACTGAGGCTAAAGCACAAGTTGACGCAGTTGAAGAAGGGTACGAAAAGGTTCTTTATTTGGCTGGCCTTGGTATGATGGTCGATGTCCTTGCCCATGAGTTAAATCGAGCAACAGGCAATACTTTGGATACTGTTCGCGGTATTAATAATACTGATGAAGTTGAAAAGACCGAGGACCTGCTGTTCACTCTTGAACATCAATTAAAAACTCTAAAGAAACGCTTGCAATCACTCGACCCACTAAGCCCTGCTGCTCGCAACAGAAAAGAAAGCATAGATCTTGAAAAGCTCATTATTAACATTCTTGAAGCGCATGAAGGTCAATTCGACCGCCATGACATTACCTGGTCAATCGAAACAGTAAACAATGACAACAAGAAGTATAAGATCAAGGCCGTCAAAGGCATGTTTATTCAGATTTTTGAAAACCTAATAAGCAATTCAGTTTATTGGCTTAAAATGAAATCAAAACTTGATGATGATTTTGCACCTGAGATTAATGTCATTGTTGACGCAGGTTCTCAGAAAGTTTTGTTCACTGACAATGGGCCAGGTGTGGAACCTGAACGCAAAGAAGAGATCTTTGAAGCGTTCGTCACAACCAAACCCCCGATGGAAGGTAAAGGGCTTGGCTTATATATCTCTAAAGAGCTAGCGCAATACCACAAGATGAACATTGAACTACTAGAGAAGCTAGGTAATAAAACTGGCAATCTGAATACTTTCTGCTTAAGCCTTTCGGAGTAACATCATGACTAATATGTCTCAAGATAACGCAAAAATTTCACAATCAACATATACTTCTAAGGTTGTTATCATTGACGATGGCTTTGATACTCCAGATTTCAGAGAAGCGCAAAACCACACTGAAGAATTTTGGACAACCCTCGAAGAAAACCCCGAAACAAAAGAAGCTCTGGAAGAAGTACTGGGAGAACTAGAGACTCCTGAAGACCTTACAGAAACAAAACTCAAAGAACTATGGGAAAATGTTGGCACAATCTCTCGACGGTCCAGAACTATCGTAACAAAAATTTTTCCAGTATTAGAGATATATGATGAAGTGACTAAGCTTAAGAGCAATCTTGAAAAAATGGGTTGCAATGTTGATCAGCTTGGATCTCAGTGCGATGAAGAAGACATAGCCGACCCAGATTTTATATTTTTAGACTACTTACTTGTGGGAGAAGACCCTAGCCGTTCAATCGAAATAGCAACAAGCCTAATGAAACGCTTTAAAGACAGCGATTCATCAGAAAAAAAATTTCCAATTATCGTTCTTATGTCCACAGACCCTCGAATTGAGGATAAGGCACAAGAATTTATAAAAAAAACAAATCTTATTGGTGGTAATTTCTACGTAAGAAAAAAAGATGATCTTAAAAAAGAAAGTATTCTAAGAGCCCATTTAAATTCTTGGAGCTCAATGTTAAAAGAAAGGGGAGAACTTCAAAACTATGTTGACAAACTAACATCCGCATTTTTAGACAACTCATCACAGTTATCTGAAAAATTACGTTCTTTAAGTTTTGAAGATTATGTTAACTTACAACAATTCTACCTACAAAGAGATGGTCAACCATTGGGAGACTATCTCCTAACACTCTTCATTGATCTATACGAAAGTCTTATTCGCGAAGACCAAGACATAGCATTAGCCAAAAAGGAAATTGACGCACATACTTATCCTGTAGGATTGCCTTATTACACTGAACCTTCGACAACATTTAAAGGGCTAATGAAGGGCCACACCTATTTCAATGTGGATAAATTTGACCCTGATTCCGCCGATCCAGATAAGTACCAACTTTCTCTTGGTGATATTTTTGTAAGTGACAATCAACTGTTTATTATTTGTAATGCAGAATGTGACTTAGCGTACTCTAAAATTAATCGCCGAAGGATAAAGGCAGAACTACCCATATTACTCATTCCAGGAAAAATGATGGAATACAAAGGAGAACCTCTTAGTACACCGTATAGCTATTTCGAAACAGGAGACTCACAGTTCCATGTGCAATTCAAACCAAACCAAATATTCTCTATCCCATATGGAGATTTTATTTACTGGGCAAGATGCAAGAGTGCCCGGAGGACTTTTAGATTAAAAAACAAACCAGCACATTATTTCAAAAAATTATGTGCTGACCACTTGTTTCGAGATGGAGGATTAGTATCCCCACCAATATCACAGAGTATGACAATTCAAATCAAGACGCTGAATAAAATTACCTCCTTGGAAATAGACAACATTGAAATTGATGAGGAGTTAATTTGCTTTGTCTGGTCAAAGTCAGATAAAGGAAAAAACATCCAAAAAATTATGTGCAGTGTCGAAGCAGTTGATAAGATAGTTAAAATCTTAACTGATAAAGCCAACTCATTACTTCAGGAATTTCAAGACTTACCAGACGAAACTCCTGACAAAAACAAAACACGAGCGAAAAAAGCAAGCGGAATTGCTAAAAAGACCTTAGCTAAACTTAAAGAAATGCCAACCAAACTCCTCAATATTGAACTCAAAGAGGGGAGTAAGGACATCCCTGAATGTGCAGTTAGGGTCACGACAGAAGACCCAATTCATTCCAAAGAAAGCAACTCAATTTTTTACATTCACTTAAAACCTAATGAATAAATCAATAAGACACATACTAAGCTTGTCTGGAGGCAAGGATAGTGCGGCACTAGCTGTATATATGCGTGATCAAGTCCCCGAGATGGAATATATTTTCCACGATACAGACAAAGAGCTTCCAGAAACATATGAGTATCTCTACCGTCTTGAAGCCATTCTCGGGAAAAAAATAACCTACACAACGCCTGAACACAGCTTTGATAAGTGGCTGGCTGTCTATGGTGGCATGATCCCATCCAACCATAGACGATGGTGCACAAAGATGCTCAAAATCAAGCCATTTGAGGACTACGTTGGTAATGATATTGTAATCAACTACGTAGGCCTAAGGGCTGATGAAAAACGTGATGGATACTTGAGCCCCAAACCAAATATTACTGCCGTCCACCCCTTTAAAGAGGATGGACTCTGCAAATCAGACATTATGTTAATCCTCGAGGAATCTGGACTCGGCCTCCCCCCATATATGGACTGGGGACGGACAAGATCTGGTTGCTTTTTCTGTTTCTATCAACAAAAAATCGAATGGGTTAGACTAAAACAAGTTCACCCAGATCTCTTTCAGAAAGCTTTAGAATATGAATATGTTAATCAGAAAAATGGAAATCCATTTTACTGGAACAAACATGAGCCCCTGATAGAACTTCAGAAACCAGAACGCATGAAACAAATTGAAGAAAATTGGGAACGATCAAAATTAAAAAAGAGTTTAAACCGACCCAATAGGCCACTAATAGAGGTCCTTGGCGGTGCTAATTTTGATGACGAACCGGAGGGTTGTTTAATTTGTAGCCTCTAACATACATTTTAAACTATCCTGACAATTTCGGTCCCATCAAAAAGACAACCTGCCAGATCAAGTATGAAGGACTGCACACTAAAAATGGAAAAGATTGTCAGAGAGTAGGAACTGTTAAAAATTAGCTTCCCACCATCTCCTTAACCCGCCCATAAAACCGACCGGCCCATCCCTCAGTAGTATCAGGAAGAAGCAGTCCAATATGCCCCCCAGCACATTTAGGATGACGAATCCAGATATGCCCACCTTCCCCACAAATTTGATCCAAAACCTTTGATGGCCAGTTAAGAGACTTACGGACTAGACCATACATAACCTTATTCAGATCATTCTCCCATTCTGAATAGTTACGAGGCAACAAGACTTTAGTAGACAGAGCTTTTTCCGCATCTGAAGTATCCACCTCAAGCAAAATAACATGTTTCCCCTGAACTTCTAATACGATGACAGCCATGCATCTTGGATTACCATCCGTTGAAAGACGGTGCTTTGTACAACGAGCAACAGGCGGTAGTTCATAAATTTTCTTTGAATGTCTTACGCATCCATCATAGCTTGTCATGACATTGACCATATCCAGAAAGCAGTCAAATTTGCTTTCGTACAAATGCGCTTTCTCTGTAACATCATTAGTTATACTCCTGTCAGCCCCGGCATACCCTTGGCCGGCTATCGCTTCCTCTGCACTGACATCAAGAATATGCCTTTCGCTTTCACCTTCATCGGGGATAGCCGAACTTACTTTTCGTTTCTTTTTGGATATTCTATTTGTAATAAAGGCCTTGCTGAATTCAGATTCGACTTTATCGCTAGGAAGAATTATGCGACTACCATCAGCATTAGCATCTTCATCATCATGTATGCGAGCACCTGCGATATCTCCGCTAGGGGCTACTGGCATCCCTTTCTCATTGCGCTCCTGACTGGGAGTAGTAAATTCAGGATGGAACATGTCAATTTCATCAGGTATATCAGCCTTTATGCGTTTAATTTTGTCAATTTCATATACAAAAATTGATTTGGTCTCCTGATCGAACCACCCACGTACACTAAAATAAGCACCAGGCAATTCAGGAGGATCAAAACTGAAATCCCACATTCGGTAATTGCCTGATTGATAACCATATTTTTTCTGATGCAGACCGATGCTCTCATACGATTTCCGGGCTTGCTCATCCAACAAAATCCAACTTAAATAATTTCGGCGATCCAAGTCATTGAAGCTCCCTAAAGGATATCCGGATATAGGCATAATTTCTATATACGCTCTATTGTTACTCCAATCAGTGCTGACATTAAAATCCAGATCCAGACACTCTGGCATAAGGGCTGTCCTAGACAGATAACCATCATGAAAAAATAAAGACCGACCAAACTCAAACTGAGGTAAATAAGCCGTCTTCCCGCCTCTCATTGGTGCGACAAAGCAAAACTGTCGTTTATCCTTCTCAAGGCTTTTAATCGGGCAATCTCCTATTCGCGCAGCCTGCCATTCTTTCATGCTTGAAATGTAGAAACTTTCTCCCCAGCCTTTAAGATCGTGATTGATTGTTGGGTTGAGATATCTCTTTCTGGCTAAAATAGGAGCATTGGAAATTGTCAAAGATGACTTCTTCTGTGGACGATAAAGCTGTAAATTTACGCCCCACCGAGTATGGTCCTTGGCTTTAAACATCTCACCAATAGAATCAATCCGAACATCTGAATCAAACTGGGGAAACACATAGTCAGACATCTATTCTACCTCACTTCTTTCAAGTATAGTTCAGCTTCAACACGAATTCGTTCATCACTCAGACCAGCCGATCTCAAAATTTTCCATCTACGTTTTGGTTCACAGTCAGCATCAAGCTGGCGAATAGCAACCGCAATCCTCCGAATCTGATAGTCCGACACTGATTCACAATAATTTTCAAAGAACTTTACTGTTAATGGCAGTTTATAGAGATTTGTTTCGACAGTTGCTTTTGCTCCGAGCTGATCCAAATACCAATTTCTGGAACGCCTTGGACCTTCCAGATCAGCAATAGCCCTTTGCTGTATATGCTGCAGTTTGGACAAAACATTTTGATCTCGTTTTCCCCAATCAACCCGCTTATTTTCAGAACGGGATGATCGACGAAGCTGCCCGTTAATTTTCATAAGCCAAGCTCGGTCATTTCTATATAACCAAGCATAGATAGCAGCCCCACCGGAAGAACGAGCCTTTTTCGCTCCGAACTCTTTGAGGAACGCTTCCCACGAGCTACGCATATCGAGAATTTCTTGACTGGGATTATCCTCTGAAAAATCCACAGGACAGCTCACAATGCTTTTTGACTCCAAACTGGACACCATTACTCAAGACTGAGCGGAAATCCCATTCTGACCCCAGTAAAGCTTCCAAAACGACCACGTGTTCAAGGTAACTAAAAGATTTCCGATGCTTTCTAAAAATTGATTTCAACCAACAAGAATTTGAATTGATGGATGGTGAAAGACTTCTCTTTGCGAGCCACTGATTCGTCCAGCAGACAGTGACTTTTTCAGAAACCTTATCATACAGAACTTTTTTCCCCTTTGCGCAGCCGGTGTCTCCTGCTAATCGTTTGTAAAAAAGTCCCCACTGCTCAAGTGAAGGAGATTCTACTGGAGGCATGTTCAATAACTCATGAATACGCTCTGCAACACGAACATCTTCTGCGCTGTAGGACTCAGTTGCTCCTCCAACACAAACATCCGGCCTAAGGGCAAAAAACTGATGGCGGTACCGACCATGCAATTCTATTCGAGAGTTATGTAATGGACCATGATGCGGACAAACATCTGCACCGGCAACTTGCCAACTGCGCTTCCAATAGTGTTCGCCATATTGCTCTAACTGCTTCTCTAGACATGCCGGACAGTATCTCAAAAACCGAATTTGCTTTACCCGGGAAGCAGCAGCGCCAAGAGCTAGATGAACGGCACCTTTAGATTGTCCGGCCATCCATTCCAAGCATTGTAGTCTGCGATCTTCCGGAACAAAGGGGGCGTAGAGAGGAAATAGGGTATGTTTGTAAATGATGTCCGTAACATCAAGATTCAGGGAGTGAGGATACAGTTCTGAAATTTGCTTGAGATGGCTTGGGAGGTCAGGCGTGGCGATTACTTTCCGGTTATCAAAAACATCATCAAGTAACTGTTTAGGACTCACCAGTCCCGCATACACACCAGCCCGCGCCACAGTGCTGTAAATCAGCTCATCAGGATATGGCACGGGAAAATTAAGCACCTCTAATATCCTACTGCAGCCATGAGGCCACATCAAAAATCAATGAGTCATTTTTTAACTGGCCATATAAGTCGCCACTGACAGTCTGCGAGAACTTAAAACGCAAATCTTCAGAATCAAGCGTGTTCCATTTTGACTGCGGTATTGATTTTTTCCCTTTCGGTTTACACTCTTCATTTTTCGAGTCACTTGATCCGTACCAATCTAAAACAATCCTCAACAGTTCATGTATAGAAACATCCGGATGCTCATCAAAAACCTTCTGTACAAGTGGGATAACTCGGGACTCTTCACAATTGGCGGCTAAAAGAAGATCATGTAGTCTTAGCGCGTTTTTATTACTTCCATAAGCATCTCTCGCAGAATCATATTCATTCAAAGACTCCGTAATAAATGTTGATAGTTCAAGAAGTCTTTGTTCAATTCCGGGTAAAGTTAAATCTGCATATTGAGTTATTTTTTCCGGGTCCTTAGATCTAAGTGCCCCAAGCATTGAATGCACTGGCTTCAAATCATCAAAATAGACCTTCTCCATCAGCTTTGGGGGTATTCTTTCTGTCTTTGTAACGATAGCGCGCATTTGTGCTAAAACGAATAATTTTACTACAATATCATGTACCCCCTGAGACAAGTCATACCAGCAGTCACGAAGCTCTTCACTTAGGACTTCATCACGCTTTTTCAACCACTGATACTTCCAAAGGACATCAGTAAAAGACCGCCACTCATTTGTTTTAATTTTTCCTGATCTTGGATCAACAATCGGTGCAATATTTTTCATTGGTTCCCAAACCAAAGAACCGAGGCCAACGCCTCTACGGGCCAAACGCAACTCCTTCTCAAAAATATCTCTCGCCTTAGGAGTTCCAACAAAAACAACAGGCAGACCAATCATATTTTCCATGGTTACAAAAAAACTCATCATATTATTAACTCCACCGGAGCTTCTCCCATATAAATGCTGAATTTCATCAATGACCAGAACACCTAGGCCGTGCTTATTAGCTACTTGAGGTATCAAACTTAATAAGGTTTCAATATTATGCCTTTTCTTTACGTATATGGTCTCGTAATCGGTATCCAAAACCCGATCTATGGCCCGGAAAAAATTGATGCAAAGATTCTTAATCCCTCCGTCATGAGGACAATCTATCTTCAGGTACACTAATTGGGTAAAACCATACTTTTCATGCAAAATAACTTGGGGGTACGTCGCTAAAATGCGGTCAATTGTCGAGCTCTTGCCACATCCTGGAACACCAGTTAGCAGCATACTCGACGCCGTTGAAATAGGTGCATCAAAGACAAACGCGTCTAGGTCGCCAGCCATAACTCTTTCATAGCCGTTTTGCTGATGCTTACGTAGCGAGCCATCAGCCAAATTTCTCCCGACATACCCTTTTCTAATCAGAAGAGATAATTTTCTTTCAAATTCAACATGCGTTGTAAGAGGCTGAAAAAAATCATCAAGCAAAGAAGAAATCATGTGAATTCTATCTATGTCGTCTTCGTATATATCACGCACATCAAATTCAACTTTACCCGTTAAACACTTTTTGATCTGTTTAAGATTCATCTTAGGGGGTAAAGCCTCAATCTTTGGATTTCCTTTATATTTTCGTGTAGTTTCATCCCTGTAAACAGCATAAACAGTATTTTTAGGAAGCGGCATTTAAATATCCTCATCATCAAAAAGTTCTTCTGTATAATCAGGGTAACTATAATCTTCTTCCTGAGGCCCACCATTCAGCGGAAGGACTTTCGCAGGCTCTCCCTTCCCGGTCTTTTCCGGCTTATAAAACGTGATACCTCTCTCAGATTCCTTCTCTTGCGCTTTGTTGCCTTGAATTCCACGTATCCGCTCGGCATTGCTTATATGGCTGGTATCAGGAAATTTTCTTTCAGCTTCTTTAATCGTTTTAGCCACAAACTCTTCATGTAGCCGCTTTTGTTCTTCTGCTTTCAGTTTCGTCTTCGCTTTAGACTTTTTCTGCGCATCCTTTACCTGCCAGACATCCCAGAAAGAACTTCCCTGAAATTCCCTAGATCGATCTGTTAGCGTGCAGACCCAGTAATCATTTTTCCCCTTATAAGGGAAAAGATAGATATGATCTGCTGAAGCTGGGTCATAGGCTGCCTGCAACCCCACAGGCCTGCGAATATCCTTTGAGCGATGCAGCCACCCGCTCTTCATAATTTCAGAAGAAGTATAGTATACCCCAAAAACTGAAATTCCCAATTCGGAAACAGTAGCCTTGGCACGAGGAAGTAAACTAATCCTGAGAGCTTCTTCTGATGCTGCTCTCAATCTACCGGTTCTGTTCTGAATTCCCCAATTCCAAAGCGACAGGGGAGTCATTTCCAAGTCTGCCGGCATATCAACATCCCGGTCATACTTACGCAAAAGATGGAACTTATTATGGTACAGACTTGAAGATAAAATTATTTTCTTAAATTCACTAACAGGCAGTTTGGCAACCAGCCGATAATCTTTCCCGCCACGTTTTTTAATCAGTGTTTTTTCTACAACTCCGGGAGCAAAAGGCTTAAAATCAGCTTGAATAGTTTTAAAACTCCGCTCAACAATACCTTTTGCATCACCTCGGAAGGGAGGAGCATTCTCAATTCTTATGGAAAAACTGCGTTCGAGAGATTCAACCTGATGACCAAGCAACTCTCCTCTGTCCGCAAGAATTGCATTCGGCACCCCGACAATAGGCCAATCTTCATAGGTAACATCTTCAAAACCGTATTGTTTGCACAACTGCACCTTATCGGTCATGGCCGTAGCTAGAGCCTGCATAGCGGCAGCGTATGATGGGGATTCGAAACCGACATAAAAACCGGCGACCATTCTGCTGAAGACATCAATGACCATGTATATAACCGGCCGTCCTACTATATTGCCGCGGTCATTGTCTGAAACGAGGTAGATGTCTGCAATTGTGGCATCAATCTCAAAGCGGGAGCCCGGCCCTAGAACATTGCTATTGGCAGTTCCTTTGAGAGGTCGGACGTCTTTCGTGTATTCGATGGTACTGGTTCTCTTTTTTAACCTTTCAACCTGACTATACTCGCGTTTGTAAAAGTACTGCAGCTGACGCTTTGTTGGAATCTCTGATTCCAAAACTTCAGGAAAATAATTTTTATACATCCCCGCAAATTTTCTATGCGCGTATGGCAAGCTAACACCAGAATCCTTCAGGAGATATCTATCAATTGCTATCCTAAAAAGACGCTCAACATGTTTATCAACGACACCGCCAACCCCCGGCATATACTTGCGGGGCCGCCCCAGTTTCTTATCTGAAACTTTTCGTTTTTTACCTTTACCTCCTGAATTCTTATAATCGGGAAGTAGGGCGTTCGGAGTTTGCCCACGCTGCCAATAACGGCGTAACAAATGATACATCGTTTTCTTTATTGTCCCGGTTTTAGAAACAATTTCCTGTATCAACGCGGATCGCACCTTGGGCAAATAAAACTTAGAATTCTCAACAATAGGCTTTATTAGTTCATAATTTTTATCACGCTTTTTCTGCAGAACACTACCTTGTTCCGGAGCCATAAAAGCTAACTCCTCAAAAGGATCAGCAACGCGAGACAGAGCTTCGCTATCAATCAGTTCTAATAGCTCGTTAACCAAAACAGTCGAAGGCATCCCTGAAGACTTCTCAATATTGATCCAGACAATCTGATTACCGACGAATTCTAAAACTCTGTACTTCTGGTCTTCGTATTTAAGGACCTCGTTAATTCTAAACATTTGCAGCCTCCAGAATCGTTCTGAAATCAGTCCTTTCCAGTTCATTGGCTGTAAGCTTGAGGTAAGGCTTTGATATATCGAAAACAAAAAAACGTTTGGCCAGAAGTTGCCTTATCTCCAACAAAGACTCTCCCTTTTCCAATTGATATGCAGCATCCAAAGACTTAGCGATATCTATGACTCTGGTGTCCGGCTCCTGCTCAAAATGATAGGCGTATATCTCAGCACGTTTCAGCAAAATCTTAATAGGAATCTCGTCCACTTGAGCAGGATACAACCACTCAATATTGTGGAAAACGGCCTCGGGTATATCTCGCTCGGTTATAATGAACCATGGGATCTGCTTTGTTGCCCAATACCGCCTTTCCAACTCAAGCTTCTCAACTGTTCTGGGCTTAAACAGTTCCTTCACTGGTTTTACTTGTATTGCAAATTTGGGTTCCGATTCCCGAGTGGAATTTACAAGAAAATCAGAAGACATATAGTGCGGCACTCCAGAAATGGAGGGATGCCGAATCCCCGCCTCTTCGGCAAGAACAAGTGTGTCTTCTCTGCGGAGTGGAAATTGCTCACGTATATCGCAGATCTCCTCGCTCCACTCCAAAGATAGAAACACAGCCAATTCCATATCCGATAGAAGATGGTGAGTTCGTCGGGTTTTAAACCCAAAAACCCTGTGCGATCTTCCTTGCGATGGAACATCACTGACTTTAATCCACGGAAGATATTCCTGCTCATGGCCGGACCCGCGCCCTTCTTTGATCCATCGCTTAAACTTCGATTCTATTTTTTCGCTATTTGTCTTTGCCATAAAAAACCGCTCCTGATTACTCGTCTAAAGAGTATATCAGAAGCGGTTATAGTTTCCAACTTTATTGTATGGTTTCTAACTTTAATGTTTAGTTTCCAACTTTATTGATCTCTCACATCTCTTGAAAGCTCAAGTCCCCGCATTATTCCACCGTCACAGATTTTGCGAGGTTTCTGGGCTGGTCAACATCCTTGCCGAGGTAGTCGGCAGTTTCGTAAGCAAAAAGCTGAAGTGCCGGAAGAGCGATAAACGTGTTCAGCGGCCCCCAGACTTCGGGGAGGGACCAACGGTGTTCAACATCAAGGTCAACTCCGGGGTTGGTCAGGGCGATTATCTCGCCGCCACGGGCCTGAACTTCTACGAGGTTGGATTTAACCTTGGGGAAAAGCTCATCGTTGAGTGCCATGGCGAAGGTGGGAAACTTGGGATCAATGAGCGCGATGGGACCGTGCTTCATTTCACCGGAAGCATAACCTTCGGCATGGATGTAGGAAATCTCCTTAAGCTTAAGCGCACCTTCAAGGGCCAGCGGAAAGTAAAGGCCGCGACCGAGGAAGAAAAAGCTGTTAGCTTCGGAGTACTCGCGGCTAAGTTCCTGAGCGCGGCTGCGCATGGCAGGAAGAGCTGTTTCAAGAATTGAAGGGATGCTACGCATATCCTGAGCCGCACGGCTGTAGGTAGTCGCATCAATCACGCCTTTCCGCTTGCCCCAGTAAAGAGCCAGCAGCATGAGTGCGGTGAGCTGACTGCACATAGCCTTGGTGGAAGCAACACTGATCTCAGGGCCGGCCTGAGTATACATAACGTAATCAGATTCACGAGCCACGCTGGAACCGACAACATTACACAATCCGATGATGGATAAGCCCTTTTCTTTCGCCAGTTTGATCCCGGCAAGGGTATCTGCTGTTTCACCGGACTGACTGATAGCCAGTGCCACGCCGCCCTTGGCGAGTAGGGGATCGCGGTAGCGGAACTCGGATGCGATTTCCACCTCCACCGGAATCTTGGCCCACTGCTCAATAAGGTATTTGCCCCAGAGTCCGGCATGGTAGGAAGTACCGCAGGCAATGATGTGCAGCCTTTCCGGCGGTTCCATACCTTCAACTTCCGGCAGGACAATCTCATTCTTGGCCTGATCAACGCGTCCGGCAAGGCAGTCGGATATAACCTTGGGCTGTTCAAAAATTTCCTTAATCATGAAGTGCTTGTAACCGCCCTTCTGCGCAGCCTGCACATCCCAGTTAATGGTCTTGATTTCCTTTTCCACAGGCTCAAGAGTCTCTACATTGAAAACTTCCCAGCTTGAAGAAGTAATCTTAACCAGCTCGCCGTCTTCAATGAATACAACCTCGCGGGTGTAAGGCAGGAATGCGGGAATATCGGAAGCAACAAAATTTTCTCCGGTTCCCACACCCATGACCATGGGGCTGGCAACACGGGCAGCGTAGACGGTACCCGGTTCATCAATGGAAACCACTGCGATAGCGTAAGCTCCCTCAACCTGATTCAGTGCCCATGAAATGGACTCAAGCATGTTGGGGTTATGTTTTCGGCCCTCGGCAATGAGGTTGCAGAGCACTTCGGAATCGGTATCGGAACGGAACTCGTAGCCTTTGGCGAGAAGTTCGGTCTTGATTTCTTGATAGTTCTCGATGATCCCGTTGTGGATCATGGCAATGTTCTTTTCGTGATCAAGATGCGGATGGGCGTTACGCTCAACAGGAACACCGTGGGTTGCCCAGCGGGTATGTCCGACACCAAAGGTGGAGTTGGTCACATTTTTCCGGGCCAGCTTTTCATCAAGTGCTGCCAGCTTACCTGCGGCGCGGACAAGCTCGATTTCCTTGTTCTGCACAGTGGCTACACCCGCAGAATCATAACCACGGTATTCAAGCCGTCTAAGACCTTCTACGATAAGGGGAACAGCAGGACGGTGCCCGGCATATCCGATAATTCCACACATATATAAAACTCCATTAATGGGATGCGCTTCGCGCTATTTATTGAAAATATTCTGCCTTCGGCGACCCTGCCGGGGGCCT
>DDLU01000044.1 GCA_002340305.1 Desulfovibrio sp. UBA2564 | reverse complement strand
GTCCCCGAAGGACCGCCGGAGGCAATTTATTGTCCAGTCTTAGATTCGTCAAGCGCAGCAGCTTCTTCTTTCTTGGCTTCCAGTTCAGCTTGCTTTTCTTCCCAAGCGGTCACACGTGCTTCGCGTTTGGCTTTAGCCTTGGCGAGAGTATTGCTGACCAGCTCGGCATCGATGCGGGTTTTGCCGTTCTGTTCGGGCCGGAACAGGTAAAGCTTCTGGCTGGCCTGACCTTCGGCATTCCAGCTGATTGGCGCAAGACTGAAATCCATCTGCTGCGCTTCGTTGATACGTGCGTTGACGGTTTCGGCGGTCCAGCCTTCGTTAAAAGTGCCAAGTTTACCTGCAAATTTGATGAAGTCGTAACCTAGTGCAACCCAGAAATCGGGTGCGCCGAGACCTTCACGGTTCATGACTTCTTTGAGGCGCGCGGCACTGTCACTGGCAGGCCACCATGCCCCGGGAGCAACGGTCAGGCGCAGGTTACGCGCTTCAACGTCACGGGCGGAGTTCAGGGCCTGACTCCAGAGTTCGGGGCCGAGGAAGACGAGAGTGTCTGCCTCATGAAAAAAGAAATGCGGGATCATAAGCTGTGCCTGATGCCATGTGTCGGGAATAAATACCGCACCGAAATCAGTTTCCGGCAGGGGAGCATCCTCGCCTAGACCTTTAGCCTCATTCTGGGCCTTTTTTTGGGGAGCGCGAACCAGTCTGCCTACGACCTTGCCCCATTTGGGGAAATCGCGGGGAGGGTATGATTCCATGCCGGTGATCTTTGCTCCGCGCATCGCTGCCATGTCGAAGAACTTCTTGGACATCTGACGACCGAATTTTTCTTGCGGATAGAGAACAGCCAGTTTGGTGATTCCGAGATCTTTTACAGCAAGGTCGAGAGTGGAGCGGATTTGGTCCTCGGGGCTGGAGAAGAATCTCCAAGCCTGCCTACCTTCTTCAAGATTACCGGGTTTAGCAAGGAAAGAGAAGGTGACTTTATCCGCGTATGTTCCGGACTGCTCAAGCTGTTTGAAAGCTTTTACGCTGATGGGCCCGCCAATGGTGGTGTACCACGGGGGCAGATTCTGGAGTCTTTCCAGCCAGTCGGGAGACTCGGTATTGATAACCTGTACGTCCACATCGAGACCTGCCTTGGTCATTTCCCACTGCGCCGCTCCGGCTCCGCGCACGATCTTCCAGCCGTAGTCCTGAAAGCGACCGGAGATAGGCAGGACAAGGGCGATCCCTACACGCGGGATACCGTACTGACCTTCAAGTTTGCTCAGGATTCCAGTAAATAAAGTTTTGTCCGCGATCTGACCGTTCTGGATGATGCCGCTCATGGTGCGCCATGACATGGGCCAGTACTCGGTATCTTCGGACTGACGAACTGCTTTTTCGAAAACCAGCAGTTCATAAGGAAATTTCAGATTGTTGCCGCTGGGAACCAGCTCATTCATGACTTCGATTTCGGATTTGCTCTTGGCTTCGAGACCTTTCATGAACCACTGTTCCAACTCTTGTTTGTTGGTTTCCTGCGGCGCGATGGCGTAAAGTCTTTTCATGGCTTCCAGAGATCCGGCATCCTGATCCATACCGGAGAGCCGCTTGCCTGCTGTGGACCGGATATCCCAAGACAGGAAAGGATCTTCCATGGTTTTAGAAAGATGGGTCCTCAGTTTGCCGAAATCTTTGATGGCAGTCAGGGTGTCGAAATAGTACCCCTGCCAGACCGGGGAGCTGATCGCTTCCTCAGAAAGCTTTTGCCACTGCTCAAGACGTGCTTCTGCTTCGTGATAGTGGCCTGATTTGAAGGAGCTTACAGCCAGCCGTTCTGTTGCCGGGAGTATTACCCTTTCCGGGATATCGGTACGTTCCAACAGTCTGGTGTAGAAGAGTTCACTGGTGATGTAGTCCCGTGTGCGCCAAGCTTTATCCGCTTCGCTGACAAGGGCTTGGGTGCTCATCATTTCAGTGGAAACGGTCGGCATTTTGATCGGTTCTTTCCGGAGTGAAACACAGCTTGAAGCAGCAAAGGTAAACACCGTCAGCAGAACAGCTGCAAAAATATGATTTGAAAGGCGTGAGGCCTTCTCTCTACTCATTAAATTTCCCATGTATAGTTTGTGGCTTATGAAAGTAAATTCGTCAAGTTCAATGCCTGTCAGACGAAAGAATATCACGAAGAGGCGAAGCCATAGTAAAAGGTTTTGGGATTCTTGAACCCTTGCACAAAAGGGTTTAAGCCGCCGGAGGCATAAAAAAATCCGGCCTTCATTAATTAATGAAGGCCGGATTAAATTATACTTTACTAATCAGCTATGCAAGCTCGGACGGGAATTATTTTTTCTCGTCTTTAACTTCAGTGAAGTCAGCATCGACAACATCTTCGTCTGCGCCAGCTGCACCAGCGTCTGCTGCACCTTCGGGACCGGCAGCGCCTTCAGCACCGCCAGCGTTCTGCTGTGCGTAGAGCTGTTCAGCCAGCTTGTGGGAAGCCTGAGCAAGAGCGTCGGTTGCCTGCTTGATTGCTTCAGGATCTTCGGTTTCGAGAACCTTTTTCAGGTCTTCGCTCTTAGCTTCGATGTCAGCTTTCAGTTCTGCATCCACGTTCTCGCCTACTTCACGCAGGGATTTTTCGGTGGTGTAGATCAGGGAATCAGCCTGGTTGCGAGCTTCGATGAGTTCCTGCTTCTTCTTATCGTCTTCAGCGTGGGACTCAGCATCCTTGACCATTTTCTCAATGTCTTCTTCGGAAAGACCGGAGGAAGCGGTGATCTGGATGGACTGTTCTTTACCGGTACCCATGTCCTTAGCGGATACGTTTACGATACCGTTAGCATCAATGTCGAAGGTAACTTCGATCTGGGGTACGCCTCGGGGAGCTGCGGGGATACCGGTCAGCTCGAAACGACCGAGGGTCATGTTATCAGCTGCCATGGGACGCTCACCCTGCAGAACGTGGATGGACACGGAGGGCTGGTTGTCAGCCGCAGTAGTGAACACCTGACTCTTACGGGTGGGGATGGTGGTGTTTCTTTCGATCAGGTTAGTGAAAACACCGCCCATGGTTTCGATACCGAGAGACAGAGGGGTAACGTCGAGCAGGAGAACGTCTTTAACGTCACCGGCGAGGATACCACCCTGAATGGATGCACCCATTGCAACAACTTCGTCCGGGTTAACGGA
The DNA here is from genome assembly GCA_002340305.1 of Desulfovibrio sp. UBA2564. Lineage (GTDB taxonomy): Bacteria > Desulfobacterota > Desulfovibrionia > Desulfovibrionales > Desulfovibrionaceae > Maridesulfovibrio. The sequence continues at coordinate 3,445 of DDLU01000044.1, read as the reverse complement.
ACGGTTGGGTTCTTTGCCGAAGAATTCTTCAACTTTTTTCTGAACCAGAGGCATACGGGTCATACCACCGACGAGGATAACTTCGTCGATGTCTGCTGCGGTCAGGCCTGCGTCTTTGAGTGCTTTCTGGCAGGGAGCCTTGGTGCGGTCAACAAGGTCTTCAACCAGTTTTTCCAGCTTGGCGCGGGAAATTTTGACCATGAGGTGCTTGGGACCGTTCTGGTCAGCAGTGATGAAGGGCAGGTTGACTTCAGTTTCCATTGCAGTGGAAAGTTCTTTCTTGGCTTTTTCACCAGCTTCTTTCAGGCGCTGTAGAGCCATACGGTCTGCGGAAAGGTCGATGCCGTTCTCGCGCTTGAATTCTTCAACGAGGTACTGTATTACAGCGTTATCGAAGTCTTCACCGCCGAGGAAAGTGTCACCGTTGGTAGCGCGAACTTCAACAACGTTGTCGCCGACTTCAAGGATGGAAATATCAAAGGTACCGCCACCGAGGTCGAATACCGCGATCTTCTCGTTGGCTTTTTTATCGAAGCCGTAAGCGAGAGATGCTGCGGTAGGTTCGTTGATGATACGTTTTACTTCAAGACCTGCGATGCGGCCTGCATCTTTGGTCGCCTGACGCTGGGAGTCGTTGAAGTATGCGGGTACGGTGATAACTGCTTCGGTAACAGATTCGCCGAGGTAGGTTTCAGCGTCTTTCTTGAGCTGCTGCAGGATGATTGCAGAAACTTCAGACGGGCTGTATTTTTTACCTTCGATTTCGACCCATGCATCGCCGCCTTTACCGTCAACGATGGGGTAGGGGCAGTGGTCAGCCCACTTTTTTACTTCAGGTGAGCTTGCCTGACGGCCCATGAGACGCTTGATAGCGAAAACGGTTTTTTCAGGGTTGGTAACAGCCTGACGCTTAGCTATTTCACCAACGAGGCGTTCTTTATCAGTGAAGCCTACGATGGAGGGAGTAGTGCGGCCGCCTTCTGCGTTGGTAACACATTTGGGGTCTTTACCTTCCATAACGTAAACGCAGGAGTTGGTAGTACCGAGGTCAATTCCGATGATTTTAGACATATATAAATTCCTCCAGATGTATTTTCAAATTTACTGCATTAAGATTTAAGGCCTGATTTTAGCTTGTAAAGAGCTCAGGCTATAAAAATTAAGATAATTTGTTTACCATTACTTTTGCAGGACGGATCACCCGTTCTTTAAGAACGTATCCGCGCTGCAGGATCTGGGCGATGGAGTTGTCGGGAATGTCCGCAACCTGTGCCATGCCCATTGCTTCGTGAAAATTGGGGTCGAATTCATCGCCGACTTTGCCGACTGCTTCAAGACCGTGTTTAGCGAGGGTTTCCAGAAACATTTTTCTGGTCATATCAACGCCGATTACAAAGTCTTTGCAAGCATCAAGGTTCTGAGCATGGTCAAGAGCGAGGTCGAGGTTATCCAGCACAGGCAGCAGATCGGAAAGGATAGAGTCTGCTGCGAACTTTTTGAGTTCATCAGTCTCGCGAGCGAGTCTCTTTTTAATATTTTCCGTTTCAGCAAGTGCGCGGAGCCTTTCTTCCTTGGCTTCACCCATCACATCGCATGCGGGACAGACGTGTTCCCGGCAGAGGGCTTTGAGCTCATCTTCGCTTAAAGTCACTTCATTCTCAGCTTCCGCAGTTTCTTCAGTTGCTGCGGTTTCCTGTTCGTTCATTTCTTTATTATCATCTTTTCCAGACATGGACTCTCCGGTGTCATGAATTAGCGGCCTGAGAACCTTAAAAAAGGACAGTCAGACCGCACAATTAGACAAATAAGCATCCCGCATATCTTGTCAACACATGAAAGGGGATCAAAGGGAACTTTTTTTCAATTTATGCTCTTTTAAGGCATTTTGAACCGTCCGTTCTCGTAAATAGTCACTTTTCTACCATCGGCAAGGTTTGCAGTCACAATTTTTTCTTCTGTGTTTACAAGATCCCAGTGGATAGAAGATGTGTTGAAACCGAGTGAGTCCATCATCATTTTATCGAGCATTTCGGGTGGCCCGGAAAATGTTTCGCTAAGCGATTGGCCCAATGCGATATGGCAACTGCCATGCTCGCCCCCGAAGTTCTCATCAAGAATGGTCTGGGCCATAAAATGGTCAACACGGGATATGGATGCATCGGTCAATGCAAATTCACCGACCCGTCTTGCACCGCCGTCTGCGCGGAGTTGATCAAGCAGAAATTTTTCTCCGCCCATAGCCTTCACGCGCATGGCAATGCCGTCCATGAATTCGATCTGTATTCCATAGGTAGCTTTATCCATATATAATGATGGCAGATCGGCGAAGTAGGTTCCGTTAACAGTGCGGTGATCCGGGGAAATAAAAATTTCGTATCCGGGAATGTTTTCCCCGGCGGCAACGCACCAGCGGCGGTTGTCGCCGGGGGAGAAAAAGAGGTCACAGAGTTCGGATTGCATGCGGATGGTTTTGATATCCAGCGAAGTCAGCCAACGGGCAACCTCAGTAGTGCGCTCGGAAATTTTCTGCCATTCGCGGGCAGGGCCGGGCATATTTAGGTAGCAGGCGCGCATAAGGCGGGTGGTGTAATTCTCAATGGAAAGCCCGGACTTGGTAGCAAGTGCTTCGGTTGGGTAAGCGCACTCAGTCCACGCAAGTTTGCCATGCAGTTTGCGTTTCTCGATAGTTTGCTTGAACGGGCGGGCGGCATTACTGTTTTCCATGATGGATCGTGGATCGACTTCAGTCATGGCTTCGATTTCTTCCGGAGCATGGATTCGCACTACGCCTGCCGCATTTGTATAAAGTTCTTCCTTGCCCGGAGGATTGAAGGTCAGCTGTCCATAGCTTGAGTTGATGTACAGCTCGGCTTTCATTGCCGGGGTCAGCCCGGTTTCCATGACTGGATGCAGGTGCTTTTCTATTAGCAGGGCAAATAGTGCTTCTGCAAGTGGTGTTGCCAGATAGTCATATTTAATGATGATATCTTTGTTTTTTAGACCGCCCTGCTTTTGGCTGTTTAGAGCCCAGCAAAGGACCTTCGCATATTGGCGCAGATCTTCGTAGGTGATTAAATTTTTCATATAAAAGTCTGGATGGTTAGAGGGGGCGTTGATTTTCTCAGCGAAAGTGTAAATGTTCTGATCGATCTTATCCACAATTAAAATTATCATATCCGGCTGAAGATGTTGAATGTAAACTTATTTTGTGTAGCACTTATTGTATCAGAAAAATCATAATAAATTGATAGGGTTTGAGATTGACTTTCAATCATCTGCATGACTATGAATCTCAATTCTAAGCGTCCAGGCAGATTGGGTGCTGCTGAAAATGCAATTCATATTTTTGTACATATATAAGAAGGTAGTAAGAGGAGTTATGTCTGTATCATTAAGAACAATGAGAAAGGATCAGAAAGGTGTTGTTGTTGCGGTTAATGCCAGC
>DDLU01000247.1 GCA_002340305.1 Desulfovibrio sp. UBA2564 | reverse complement strand
GCTCTCAATGCTGCAATTGAAGCTGCCCGCGCCGGGGAGGCCGGTAAAGGTTTTGCGGTAGTTGCAGCAGAAGTACGCAAACTTGCCGAAAGAAGCGGTGTCGCTGCTGCCGGGATAAGTGAGCTTTCATCATCCAGTGTGCATGTGGCAGAAGAAGCAGGTAAGTTGCTCAAGAACATTGTACCGGAAATCCAAAATACAGCAGAACTGATTCAGGAGATAAGTTCGGCAACCAGTGAGCAGAGTTCCAGTGTAAGCCAAGTTTCAAAATCTTTGCAGGAATCTGACCATATTGTGCAACAGAATGCAGCAATTTCCGAGCAGGTATCGGCAACAACTGAGGCTCTAACAGGCAAATCAAAGGACATGATTAATAATTTGTCATATTTCAAGCTAGAGAGTTACGGTACTGCCATTCCACAAATTGCAAAGTCTTTTTCGGAGTCGGCAAATAATGAGCCCGTAGAGGCTTCGAAAAATATACCGAAAGCAAGATTAAAGACGGAATTTTCCAGTCCGGGAGGAGGAATAAGTCTTGAAATGAGTGATGATGATTTTGAAAAGTTTTAGCTAAAAAGCGGGGGAAAGCCTCCGCTTTTTTGGCTTATCATTAGCGACTGGCTTTCGGCACCCAGTTGATTTATATAAGGAAGATATCGAGACAGGGAATGCGGGAAAATTGTTTATTCGGGAGCTTGAAAATGCATTTACTGAAAAGGGTTCTGATTACTGGTGGAGCAGGATTTCTAGGAGCACATCTTTGCGAGCGGCTGCTCGCTGACGGGTGCGATGTTATTTGTGTAGATAACTTTTTCACTGGAACGAAATCGAACGTGACTCATTTATTAGGTAATCCTAATTTTGAAATTATTCGTCATGATGTAACTTTTCCACTTTATTTGGAAATAGACGAAATCTACAATCTGGCTTGTCCTGCCTCCCCCATTCATTATCAGCACGATCCGGTGCAGACGACCAAGACATCCGTACATGGGGCCATCAACATGCTCGGTCTTGCCAAGCGAACCGGAGCAAAAATTTTCCAAGCTTCCACATCAGAAGTATACGGAGACCCGCAAGTGCATCCGCAGCCGGAAAGCTATGTGGGCAGCGTAAATCCCATTGGTCCCCGTTCCTGTTACGATGAAGGCAAGCGTTGTGCTGAAACATTATTCTTTGATTACAAACGCCAGCATAGTGTGAACATCAAGGTCGCCCGCATTTTCAACACCTACGGACCGAAGATGCATCCCAACGACGGGCGTGTAGTTTCAAATTTTATCACCCAGGCACTGCTCGGTAATCCCATCACCATTTATGGTGACGGCTCGCAGACCCGTTCATTCTGTTATGTGGATGATATGATCGAAGGATTCCTGACTCTTATGGCAACACCTGATGGATTCACAGGTCCGGTTAACCTCGGCAACCCGGTTGAGTTTACCATTCGCGAGCTGGCGGAAAAAGTAATTGAGCTGACAGGTTCCAAGTCTGAACTGATCTACAAACCACTTCCCGGTGATGATCCTAAACAACGCAAACCGGATATTTCCCTTGCCAAAGAATTAGGCTGGGAACCGACTATTCAGCTCGAAAAAGGTTTGGTCAGCACTATTGAGTATTTTAAGACTCTGGATCTGGAAGCTATATTTAAATAAGCCTCCGACGGCCCTGCCGGGAGCCTTAAACCCTTTTGGGAAAAGGGTTTAAGAATCCCAAAACTTTTCATTAGGCTTCGCCGCTTCGCATTTTGAATCTCAGCTATAGAGTTATTTCTCTGGTAAATTTTCCGTCTAAGTAAACTAGCAAGCCGCATAATTGCTTCTCTTCGCCGTACATGTCGCGGAGCAGTTTCAGGTATCTTTTGACCTGCTTCTCATTTTCCGGGGATGGCTGTCCTGTCTTATATTCAACAACCAGTGCCCTTTTTTCTTCCAGAAGGAGCAGGTCTGCGCGGTGGGTTTCGCCCTTTGCGTCCATAATGGCTACTTCCGGTCTACCACGTTCAATGGCGGTACGAACATCCGGTTCAGATAAAGCCCAGAGTGCCATGTTTGTTACCTCCGGGACCAATACATCTTCTTCCTCGGTCACTGCCGGGAATTTAGCAAAGGCCGCTTCGGCACTGCGGCGGCAATCGGCTTTATCATTTCCAGTCAGGATCAGGTTTTCCATGGCATTGTGAGCAAGTTCCCCGCGCATACGTGCATCATAGGAATAGTCTTCAAGGTTATGGCGGTAAACGCGCAGCCTCGGCAGCCAGCCCATGAGTTCCGGCCCTGGTAGACTATCTGTCTCAATTGTGCAGGAATCTTCGGGAGAGTCTTTTTCTCTAGTTTCAGGATCGTCTGCTGTTGAGCTAACTTCAGCTGTTTTTGGGGTAATTCCATATTCAAGAAGTCCCAGATCATCAAACTTCTCACCGAGAATCATGTTGATGGCGGCCAGTGCAGGGCTTACGCCGCGTGTCTTTTCTGATGGCAGAAATCCGTAAAGTTCTTGTCCGGCACGGGTCCAAGCCACGTAGAGCAGGTTAAGCTGCTCGCTGAACATGCGGGTCCGGTTTTCGTAATAAATATCGCCAAGTGAACTGCTCATCGGGGTGAGCATTGTCTGCCCATCGATCTGGATATCTGCCAGCGAGGTATCAGGCCCGGATATGGACCAGTTGTGGAAAGGAACCACAATGACCGGGAATTCCAAACCTTTGGATTTATGGATGGTCATGATGCGCACTGCATTGACTGATTCCGGCAGGGGAACTTTTTCTTCAGCAGATGACAATTCCCAGAAATCAAGGAAAGCCGCCAGCGAGGTTCCGCGTTTCTCCTCAGCAAGGTGAACCACCTCAAGGAAACGGCGGATGTAAAGTTCATCCTGCGGGTAGGTTTCGATCAGCTTGAAGCGGCTGACCATTTCGCTGGCAAGGTCGTAGGGTGTCATTAAACCGGATTTGCGCAGAAATGGCGAAATGTGCGTGTTCCAGAAATCCGGGTATTCCTCGGAAAAACGGCGGTGCAGGGGGCCTTTGTCCCGTTCAGCCAGCCATTTGAAAAGTGTTTCGTGCTCGATATTTGAAATTGTCCCGAAGATTTCCTGTCCGCAGATGAATTCCAGAAATGCTAGATCATCTTGTGGATAATCAAGGAATTTCAGCAGGGAAACCATCTGGCGAACAATTGGATGACGGTCCAGTTGCAGGCTGTTTTCGGTAATTACCGGGATGGATTTTTCCACCAGCCAGTCACAAACTAATTGAGCATGTCCATTGGAACGGACCAGCACGCAGATATCGCTAAATTCACGGCGGGGGAGCAGTTCTTCCATGAGCAGATCAAAATTGCGGCGGG
>DDLU01000281.1 GCA_002340305.1 Desulfovibrio sp. UBA2564 | reverse complement strand
CGGTACCGACGAGCTTGATGGTGGCGCAGGAGACGATGTATTCATCGCTTCTTCCGGTCAGGACTACATCTACACTAAGGCTGGCAACGACCAAATCATAATCCACAAGGATTGCCTTGATGACGGACCTGTCAGAATTGATGTCCAGAAAGGCGGGGACAACCCGCATGAGGGATTTGAGATCGGACAGGATTCCATCGTTTATAACCAGAATGACTTCAGTTACACTTACGGTGAAGAAGTACCTGGTGGAGATGTTCAGATTTATTTTGACGCGACTCCTGGAGACAACAGCGTTGACCACGACATTACTGTCACCTTAGAAGGTGTTTCCATAGGCGAATTCAAGACAGCACTGGCAGATCATTCGAGTGACGTACTGCAGCACAGCGATGACATATCCAATATGATTGATAATATCATCAACAATCCAGTAACTGACCACTAAAATATATTGTTAAGCAGCCCCTTCTTTGATAGAGAAGGGGCTGTACTTTGATATTTATAAATAATTTTAATAAAGGTGAAGCGTAATGAAGCGCCTGTTCGTTCTTATCCTAACTCTATCCCTCTTTGCTGTTCCTGCATTTGCGCAAGTTGACGGTACAGTCTCCATGACAGAAAGCGTGAAGTCTGCCGTCAAACAGCATCCGCAAATCAAATCCCTTTTGTCCAACCGTGACGCAGTAGGAAAAAACCTTGACTCTGCTTTCGGTCGTTTCCTGCCTACTTTGAACTTAAGATCAAATGTCGGCCTGCAAAACTACGACAGTTCCTCAACTAGAGCCGCCGGTCGTGGTTCCGATTCCACCGCTGCTTCCGACTCTTCACTGACCCTGACCCAGAACATTTTCGATGGTATGGAAAGAATCAGCGGCTATGACCGTGAAAAAGCAAGGCTCGAATCTGCTGAGGCCAGACTCTACGATACAGTTGAAGCTGTAGCCCTTGACGCTGTAAGAGCACACATCAATGTCGTGCGTGAAAGAAAACTTCAGGAGCTTGCAGCGCAGAATATCAAAGATCATCAGGACGTTCTTGATAATATAGCTGAACGTGTTGCAGCTGGTGCCGGCAACAAGGCAGATGAACTGCAGGCCAGAGGCCGCTCTGCTCGCGCCCAGACAACTTTTATCACCTACACCGGTGATCTTGAAACTGCTGAAGCAGAATATTTCCGCGTAGTTGGCATGGAGGCTGAAGCACTTGCCCCTGCTGAGTTCAAGTTTGAACTTGCTCCGGTTACTGTAGAAGACGTGCTGACTCCCGCTCTTGACCACAACCCCAAAATCATCCGCAACAAAGCTGATGTTGTTGTTGCAGAAGAAAACAGCGATGTGGTTCTGGCACGCATGTACCCTGATGTGGATTTAGAGTTGAGTTCCCGCTATACTGATGATCTGGACGGTTCAAGAACCTATCTTCAGGACAACCGCGCTATGGTCGGTGTTTCATGGAACCTCTTCAACGGTGGTCAGGACTACTATGACCGCAAGGCAGCTGACGATAGAATTAATGAAGCTCAGGCAAATCTCAAAGATGTTACCGATGATCTTACCCGTCAGGTAAAGAACGCATGGACTGATTACCAGACTGCCAGCAGGGAAATCGTGCTGCACGAAGAGGCTTTAGCCTACAGCATCGAATCCAGAGATATGTATCTTATGCAGTTCAGCGTAGGACAGCGCAGTCTGCTTGACGTTCTCGATGCTATTAACGAAGTATTCACCAACAGCATCCAACTTGAAACCGCTAAGAGCAACCAAACCTTTAATCTCTACAAGTTCTTTGCTCTCAAAGGTGAACTGATCAAAACTCTGGACCTTGCTGAAGTAAACAAAGAGATGGAAATGCAATAAGCATTACCTTTTGGATAAGTACTAAAGAACTAAATAAGCCGGGTGATTTAAATCGCCCGGCTTTTCTTATGCAGCAGAAACGCCTTTCTTTCCTCTCCAAAATATCGCCTTAGCCCTCTACCCTTGCGAATTATACCAATAACTGCTATCTAGGCATACACTTTTCCGGATTTCTATTAAAATCCCACATAATTTTTCGATAAATGAAATTTCATTCATCAGAAAATTCTTTTTGAGCACACTCTTAATTTTCATCAGGAGGGAAGATGTTTTCTTGGTACTTTAAAAGTAACCTGTTAGTTCGAATCATTATCGGTCTTGTACTTGGTGCAATTACCGGACTTATTTTAGGCCCTGAAGCAAAAGTTCTGTCCCCGCTGGGCGATATATTGGTACGTTCACTCAAAATGATCGTAATGCCTGTAATTGTCTCCACCATCATTGTCGGTGCTGGTAGCGTGAAACCCAGCCAGCTCGGTAAAGTAGGTGCCAAATGTATGGGCTTCTACATGCTGACAACAGGCTTTGCTGTTGCAATCGGCCTCTTCTTCGGAAACATTCTCCAACCCGGTAATGGTCTTCAACTTGCAGCAGAAGGCGCAACACTCAAAGTTGCAGCCCCCAAGGCAACATCCTTTCTCGATATCCTGATCAATATCATCCCCAAAAACCCCTTTGCAGCCATTACCACCGGCGATGTTCTTTCTACCATTTTCTTCTGCATCATCACAGGTATTGCAATATCCATCCTGCGCCACAGCGAAGATGCCCGCGTCAAAAATGCAGGTGATTCTCTTTTCTATCTTTTCGAAGGTCTCGCAGAAGTCATGTACATCATCATCGACTGGGTGCTGCAGTACGTTCCCATCGGTGTATTCGCACTTATCGCAGTTGTTTTCGGTGCTCAGGGCTCAAAAGCAGCAGGCCCTCTTGGTGTGGTTGTTATCGCTACCTACCTTGCTTTTGCCTGCCACATCTTCCTCGTATACGGCGGCGGCCTCCTGCTCTTCAAAGTCAACCCCGTGACCTTCTTCAAAAAGGTAAAAACGGCATCCATCGCTGCCTTTGTTACCAGATCAAGCAGCGGTGTACTGCCTATCAGCATGGAAGTTGCTGACAAGGAACTCGGCGTTGACAAAAGTATCTACTCTTTCTCCCTGCCCCTTGGCGCAACCGTTAACATGGACGGTACCGCAATTTATCAGGGTGTATGCGCCCTGTTCATCGGTTACGCAATCGGTGAACCCCTTACCGCCAGTCAGCAGATCACCGTTATCGGTACTACTGTTCTGGCTTCCCTCGGGACCGCTGGTATTCCCGGCGCAGGTGCAATCATGCTCATGATCGTGCTGAACTCCGTAGGACTGGAAATCACCGCAGGCTCCCCCACCGCTCTGGCTTACGCCATGATCTTCGGTATCGATGCCCTCCTTGATATGGGCCGAACCTGCACCAACGTTACCGGCGACCTCGCAGTGACCTGCGCAGTGGCCAATAGTGAAAATGAAATCAACAAAGAATGCTGGGAAACCCATGAAGCAACTCAGCAGTAGGCGTTAACTTTCCATAGAATAAAAAAACGGTCGGCTCCATCTGGAACCGACCGTTTTATTTTCTTGTACATAAAAAAAGCTAAGCATTCTGCGGGCAATCTGTAACCAGCCCGGTCACTCCCCATTCAGTCAGCCGTTTCATATCTTCCTCTTCATTAACCGTGTAAGGGTTAACTGCCAATCCGGCCTCACGGACACGTTGAACCCTGGCTTTATCAGTCAGATAACGAAATCCCGGATGCCATGCATCTGCATCTGCAATACGCATGGCTTCAACCGGATCACCATCATACTTATGCGATGTTAAAATCCCGGTCAGGATATGCGGAGCAACTTCCTTACTCTTGCGCACATAATCATGGTTGAAAGATGAAACAATAACCTGATCGTCCATTTTCTGCGCTTGAATAACTCCAAGAACCTTTTCCACAATATCAGCCTCAAGAAACTCAGGGCAGGCCTTGCTAAGATCCTTGATCTCAACATTAACCCACATGCCAAGTTCCCTGCTCAAATCCAAAGCCTCGACCAAAGTGGGAACGCGAAGCTCATCAGAGAGATTTTCCGGCAAATCCAACCAAGGCTTTTCCTTATACTTGGGCGGACAGAAGCGACGCGGAAAGATATTCGCGCTGAGTTCTTTAATCTCAGCAAGTGTGAATCTCCAAGGCAGAGCCGGAGGATTTGAAGCAAACAAAGGATGCGCTCCGGCATTGGTGGACCTAAGCAGATTCAAGTCATGGAGAAGAATAATTTCCCCATCTCTGGTAATCTGTACATCCAATTCCCAACCATCTGCTCCGGCCTCTTTGGCCTTACGGACAGCTGCAAGCGTATTTTCAGGAGCAAGGGAGCGTCCCCCGCGGTGTGCCCAGATTATTGGGCGTTTGTTTATCAAATTTAATGACATAGTATAAATTTTAGACAGTGAAGCCTAATGAAAAGGTTTTGGTTCGCCCCGTCATGAGGCTCCCCCCTGCGTGGCGCTGCCTATCAGCATCGTCCAAGCCTGCTTTCATGAAGATTTATGAAGAGTTCAGGAATACTTTTGCAAAAGATCCTTTGGCCCCCCGGAGGGGTCTCCGAAAGGCCACCGGATGTATCTTAATGATTCAAAATCTGCTCAAGGAACATGCGACTGCGTTCTTCTTTAGGCGCGGTAAAGAACTCTTTCACCGGGGCGTACTCAACGATCTGGCCCTTATCCATAAATACCATGGTATCAGCCACCTCACGGGCAAAACCCATCTCATGGGTAACACAGATCATGGTCATGCCCTGCTCCGCCAGTTCACGCATTACGTCCAGAACTTCCTTGATCATCTCCGGATCAAGGGCAGAAGTAGGCTCGTCAAAAAGCATTATTTTGGGCTGCATGGCAAGTGCGCGGGCAATAGCTACACGCTGCTGCTGCCCCCCGGAAAGCTGTCCGGGGTATTTATTGGCCTGCTCGGCAATCCCTACACGTTTAAGGTAGGAATGGGCGAGATCAACAGCCTGCTTGCGAGGCATGTTGCGGACGTGGATGGGACCGGAAATGACGTTGTCGAGAATAGTCATATGCGGAAACAGGTTGAACTGCTGGAAAACCATGCCCACCTCGCGGCGGACACGTTCAATCTGTTTCACATCGTTGGTCAGTGGTTCGTCATCGACCACGATTCTTCCTTCCTGATGCTCCTCCAGCCTGTTGATGGTCCTGATCAGGGTTGATTTACCCGAGCCGGAAGGGCCACAGATAACCACTTTTTCCTGCTGGCGGATCTGAAGGTTGATCTCTTTGAGTACGTGGAACTGCCCGTACCATTTATTAAGGCCCTGTATATCGATCACAACCGGGCTGTCGCCAAGGTGTGTTGCGGTATTAATATGTGCGGTTGTCATTGTGTTTCTCCTCTATTTACTTGCGGAAGGCATCTTGCGTTCAAGGTATTGGCTGTAGCTGGAAAGTGCGTAGCAAAGAATCCAGTACCAAAAGGCAATGAATACGTACGCTTCTTCCAGACGACCAAACCATTTGGGGTTGGAGGTAGTAGCAAATGCAATTTGCAAAAGGTCCACCAACCCGACGATGCCCACAAGAGAGGTATCTTTCAGGATTCCGATAAAGTTGTTGACCATGGGCGGGATAACAATGCGCAGAGCCTGCGGCAGGATAACCACGATGGTCTTTTTCCAATAGCTCATTCCCAGTGCATCAGCAGCCTCATACTGTCCCTTGCTGATACCCTGCAAGCCACCACGAATGTTCTCGGCAAGATAAGCAGAGAAGAACATGGTGATACCGACCAGCGCACGCAGAACCTTATCCAACTCCATACCCGCAGGCAGGAACAGAGGCAGAACAACTGAAGCCATGAACAGCAGGGTAATCAGCGGCACCCCACGAATAAGCTCGATATAGGCTACGCAAAAAGGCTTAGCGATAGGCATGTCCGAAGTCCTTCCCAAGGCAAGCAACACACTGATGGGGAATGCTGCCAGCATGGCGACAATGGAAAGCATGATTGTTAACATCAAGCCGCCCCAATAGTGGGTTCCCACTACGGGCAATCCGGTAATTCCGCCGCCGTAGACAAGGGCGAAAACAACTATGGGTGATACAAACCAGAGAATTTTGAGCCAGCGGCTGCGGCGGTACGAAGCCACCAGACTGAGGCTGACCAGAACCACAACAATGCACAGGGCAATGAGCGGCCTCCAGCGTTCTTCCGCAGGATAAACCCCGGTCATAAACACGGGCCACATATCACGGATAAATCCCCACGCCGCCCCGGTATGTTGCTTGGCAACTTCCGGATCAAGGCTGATGGACGCATTGGTCACTGCCCATTCCCAAAAGGGAGCCACTGCGGACCAGATGGCCCAGCATGAAACAATAGTCAGAACGGCATTATACCACGGGCAGAGCAGGTTCTTGCACACCCAGCCGATAATACCCACCGAAGTTGCCGGGGGCTGCCTGTCTGGAATATTCTGAGATGGAGTATATTCGGACATCTTATCTCTCCACCAGCGCGACTTTGCTGTTATAAATATTCATTCCAAAAGAGATCAGCAGGGAAATGCACAGGTAAACCCCCATCCAGATGCCCACAATCTCTACCGCCTGACCGGACTGGTTCAGGATAGTTCCACCGACACTGACAAATTCAGGATATCCAATTGCCACCGCCAGGGAACTGTTTTTGGCAATAGCCAGATATTCACTGGTCATAGGCGGAACAATAATGCGCATGGCCTGCGGCAAGATAACAATACGCATAACCTGGCGCTCATTCATTGCCAGAGCGCGTGCAGCCTCACGCTGTCCTTTGGAAACCGCTTCAATACCAGAGCGGATAATCTCGGCGTTGAAGGCAGAAACATAAACGGTCAACCCAACTACCAGCGCGGTAAATTCCGGGGTCAGCCCGGTACCGCCCTTAAAGTTAAATCCCTTGAGAACGGGAAAATCGAGGGTAAACGGTTGTCCACCCACCAGCCATGCCAATGCAGGCAGACCGATAAGAAATCCAAGAGCAGGAAACAAAATTTTAACCGGCATCCCTGTTTCATCAAGGATACGTATGGCCCGTCTGCGCAGCACCCAGATCGCAACAAGTGCAACCACAATGGTAGCACAAAACAGCCACGCCCCCTGCTGGGGAACCAACGAGGGCAGGAACAACCCCCTTTTATTGAGAATCAGCCAGCCGCCGAGGTCAATAGACTTGCGAACATTTGGCAACTGTTGCAGCACAATAAAATACCAGAAGAAAAGCTGCAGCAGTACCGGAAGGTTGCGGTTCAACTCCACATACCAGCGGCAGATATTAGAAAGCAGCCAGTTAGGGGAAAGACGGCCGAGAGCTATCAGTAATCCGAGAATGGTCGAGGCTACGCAACCGATAACGGTAACTTTCAAAGTATTACCAAGCCCGGTCAAAAGAGCCATGAAATAGCTCGAAGATTCGGTGTAGTGCGCAATCTCGATACTATCCCGGAAGACGTAGAGGGTCAGCATGGGTAAGCCGATGCTGAAAAACAGACTGACAGAGAGCCATTTGCTGTTCATGGGAGTCCCGGAATCGCTTTTCAGCTGCCTAGCAATAAGCTGCGAAATAGCAAGTCCGGCAACAAGACTGAGTAAAAACCAAAGTAGTCCCCCCTGTGGCAGCGGAATACCGGTCACTTCGCCGATACGGAATCCGGCTTCATTAGCCAGAAATCCAAAACCGGAACTGATGCCACGGGTCTTCAAGTTGACCAGTGTATTCCGGTACATGGAAACAGCCAGCCAGAGAAATCCGCCAACCATGCAGAGCTGGAACATCCAAGCCCTTCCCTGCGGACTGCGCCAGAAAGGAACTTTATCCTGCGGTGCTAAACGTTCAGACATATAAAAGACCTTTAATTAAATAAAAACGCGCCGGGAAAATATCCCGGCGCGAATATGGTGTATATTCAGAGACCTAGCGGAAAGGAGGTGCGTAAACGAGACCGCCTTCATTCCACTGCTTGTTAAGACCGCGCTCCATGCGGAGGGGGGTTTTGGGACCAAGGTTACGATCAAAGATTTCACCGTAGTTACCAACGGTTTTGATAATGCGAACAGGTGCGCCTTTATCAAGGCCGAGGTCAGTCCAAAGGGAACCGGTTTTACCGAGCATACGCTGTACTTCGGGGTCTTTGCTCTTGGCGTACATTTCTTCAACGTTAGCCTGATTTACACCCTTCTCTTCAGCAGCCATGGTCAGCCAGATAGTCCAGCGAACGATGTCGGACCACTGGTTGTCGCCGTGGCGGACAACAGGACCGAGGGGTTCCTTTGAGATAACTTCGGAGAGAATGATGTGCTCTTCAGGCTTTTCCATCAGAGAACGCTGGGCAGCAAGACCGGAAACGTCAGTGGTGTGAACGTCACAACGGCCGGTATCATAAGCTTTACGTACATCAGGCTGTTTGTCGAAAACAACAGGAGTGAAGCTCATACCGTGCTTGCGGAAGTAATCGGAAATGTTCAGTTCGGTGGTGGAACCTGTCTGCAAACATACAGTTGCGCCGTCAAGGTCCTTAGCATCAGTGACACCGAGTTCTTTACGGACCATCATACCCTGTCCATCATAAAGAGTGGTTACGGTAAAATCGAGACCGAGCTTTACGTCACGGCTCATGGTATGAGTGGTGGTACGGGAGAGAAGATCAATTTCGCCGGACTGCAAAGCTGGCAGACGCTCTTTGGATGTGAGCGGGGTGTATTTGATTTCAGGGACATTAACAGCAGCAGCTACTGCACGGATGAAATCAACATCAAAACCGACACGTTTACCATTGCTGTCCAGAGCGGAAAAACCGGGATTTTCAATATGGGTTCCGGCTTTGAGAAATCCGTCTTTTTTAACGTTTTCCAAAGTGCTGGCCTGAGCAACAGATGCCATAGCCACAATCAACAGACAAATGAAAGAAGCACGAAAAATAGCCATTAAACTACCTCCACCCTCTAAACTTCCACAACGCAACTTGTGAGGGAATTCCAGTCCGTATAACAAGCAATACGGTTTTGCGCTGCATAGATATTCCTGAGACCCTGCCACGAAAATTAGCTTCTCCGCAACATGATCCAGCCATCATAATCATCCACTGTGCTAACTACTTCTACACTGTTGCCAAGCACAGCTCAACTGGTTTAAACCAGTTTTTGCAAAAAAATTACAAATACGTGATGACTATGTAAAAATTATATGCCAAAATTTAAGTCTTGCACACCTTAACGAGCATAGGCAGATCATGAAAAAGACCCGTTATTATCAAATAGTACAAGAACTAATTCTTAAGCTTATCAACTCCGGAGAATTGAAACCGGGCGATAAGCTCCCTTCCGAACGTACTCTTTGTTCGGAACTCTCCCTGAACAGAAACACAATCCGTCATGCCCTGCTAAAGCTACAGCGTGATGGCAAAATTTTCAGGCTGGAACGCAAGGGCTGGTATGTAAATCCTATCCGCATGGTTTATAACCCGGCAAACCACATCAACTTCGCCCAGCTTGCAGCATCCCAGAACCGTAAAGCCAAATGGACCACTGAAGATAACGGCATTATTACTATCGAAGAGAACATGGATACTTTCACAGACGAAGGATTCGCTGCCGGAACCGAAGCCTACTCCATGGAAAACACCTTTTTTATAGATGGGCAGAAGGTAGCACGCACTTTGAACTACCTTAATGCGGAAAAACTGGAAGGCATTGTTCCCAAAACAGCCGCACGGGCCATGACTCAAGTTGCGGAAGAAGATTACGGTCTGCAATTGACACAGCGAAACCTGCTTATCCGGCCTATGCTGTTGCCCCGCGAAGTAACCTCACATCTTGGGATACCGCATGGTTCAGCCGGAATTTACGTCCGCCGCATCAAGACAGATGGCAAGAACACCGTGCTGACTGTCGAGCACGAATACTGGCGCTTTGATGCCATTGAGCTGCGCGTGGATCAAAATTAACCAGCTTAAGCCATGACGCAATAATACCCACGATATCACAAGAATTGCGGGCATTTTAAGCCTCAAACAGAAACTCAAATATAATTAAGCCCCGACAAGATGCTCTTCCATAACCGCCAGCAGCTGACCGATTTTCTCAGCCTCTGCGGTCATGCCCATTTCAGTAAATCCCCGCAAAGCTTCACGCACAACCGCAAGTCCATCCTGCTGGTTGCCGGAAACAAAAAGAAGCTGGCCAAGCAGTTCTCCGTCAAAGCAATGCCCTTTTGAATCGCCCAATTTCTGAAATCTTGAATAGGATTCCATAAGCATGAGCAAAGCCTGTTCCTGATTGCCCCCGGCAACTTCCAGCTTGGCTAATTCATAAAGGGTTTTAGCTTTTTCACAGGAATCATTATTCACTTCACACTCTTTGAGTTTGGCTTCAAGTTCCGCCTTCAATTTAACAGCCTGATCCATATATTTCTCCAAAACAATTTATTAGTAATGATCACGGGAACAAATTATTAAGACCCAACAAAAAGGTCAACCCGTAAGCATCCCCTTAATCAAAGACAATATCAAATTTATCCTCGACTTTATAATCTTACGTGCACTATTTACATTTAAAAAAAGGAGACTATACTCATGTGAATGCCGCCTAACCCGTTTTCCGGGCGGTATTACGAGGAGGTTAAATGAAACTTAAACGCTACATTGGATTACTTACTCTCATTACTCTACTCATACTGCCCGTCTATGCTCAGGCAGCAGAGCTGCCTTCTTTTGTCGATCTGGCAAAAAAATGTGGACCCGCCGTGGTTAACATCAACACTGTGAAAATGGTTGAAGTAGGTAACCCCATGGAAGACTTTTTCAAGTTCCACGGCAGAGGCGGCAACAACCCTTTCGAGGATTTCTTTAAGCAGTTCAATAATCGCGGCAACAAAAATCAGCCCAAGCAGAAACGTAAAACAGGCTCACTCGGTTCCGGGTTCATCATCTCCAAAGACGGTTACGTGGTCACCAACAACCACGTGGTTGCCTCCGCAGATGAAATCACGGTCAAACTGCAGAATGATGGTCGCGAATACCCTGCCAAGATTATTGGCCGCGACAACGAAACCGACCTTGCGCTTCTGAAAATAGATGTAAAAAAAGACCTGCCCTTCCTTGAATTCGCCAACTCCGAAAAAGGGGAAGTTGGCGAATGGGTATTGGCGATCGGTAATCCCTTCGGTCTCGGACATACCGTCACCAAAGGAATTATTAGTGCTAAAGGCCGTATCATCGGCGCAGGTCCCTTCGACAACTTTATCCAGACCGATGCCAGCATCAACCCCGGCAATTCCGGTGGCCCGCTCATCGATATGCATGGATGTGTAATCGGTATCAATACCGCCATTATCGCCAGCGGGCAGGGGATAGGCTTTGCTATTCCCAGCAACATGGCTAAAAACGTCATCAACCAGCTCAAGACCGACCATAAAGTCAGCCGGGGCTGGTTAGGCGTAACCATTCAGGACAGTGATGCCAAAACCGCCAAGGCTCTCGGCCTTAAAGGCGGGAAAGGGGCACTGGTCAACTCTGTCAATCCCGGCGACCCCGCTGATAAGGGCGGCATGAAAGTCGGTGACGTTATCCTTAAGGTCGACGGCCAAAAGATTGACAATACCAACGACCTGCTGCGTACTGTTGCGGCTCTGCCTCCGGGCAAATCTGTTAATATAAAAGTATGGCGCAAGGGTCGTGAGAAGAACCTGCGCATCGTACTTGGCGAGCGTAATGGAAAGAATGTTGTTGCTGAAGCTGAAAAGATGTCCCCCAAGGCAACCGAAGAAAACCTTGACGATCTCGGTCTGGTTGTCCGCAGGGTAAACCGTAAGGCAGAAGCTGAATCACTCGGCCTTGAAAGACCTGAAGGCTTACTGGTTATCGAAGTGATGCAGAACACTCCTGCCCGGGATGCAGCTATCGCTGTCGGCGACGTTATCCTTGAAGCAAACCAGCATCAGGTGAACACCATCAAAGACCTTCAGAAGATCATCAACACTGAAGGGAAAAAACGCGGATTGGTTATGCTGCTCCTGAAACGTCAGGGACATAACATCTTCCGCACCATCGAACTCAAAGATAAATAGTCTCCCGACTGTTGTTAACTCTCACAAAATTACCCCCGTCCTGACTTGCGTCAGGGCGGGGGTTTAAGTTAAGAAGCTCATCATGAGCAAAACAATTCTTACCGCCCCGGCTAAGGTTAACCTTTACCTGAAAATCGTTCGCAAAAGAGAAGACGGCTATCATGAACTGGATACGCTCTTCCATCCTTTTCCGGCTATCGCCGATACACTTGAGGTGACCGAAACCGGAAAAGTCTGCACAATCCATTGTGCAGACTTTGACCTCCCGGCGGAAGACAATCTGATATATAAGGCATGGGACCAATATGCCGCAGTAACTGGATTTCGCCCCGGTTTGCATATTGAACTGACCAAACGAACCCCCACCGGTGCCGGACTGGGCGGCGGAAGCTCCGATTGTGCTTCCATGCTCCGTTTTTTAAATGAACATCCGGACAGTCCGGGACTGGGACATGACAAGCTGAATGCCCTTGCTGCGGGGCTTGGTGCTGATGTACCCTACTTTTTATTAGACGGTCCGGCATGGGCAAAAGGAATTGGTGAAATTTTATCGCCTACAGAGGTTGACCTTTCCGGCATTACCGCGTTATTAGCCTGCCCGGATGTGCACGTGAACACCGCATGGGCATATAAAGCATGGTCAAATCGAGACCGCGACACTAAAGTGAAAAAAAGTGATGCCTTTGACTTGACAACAGCAGCCAGCGGTAATAATAAAACGGCCTCCAAAACGAAGGTCACTTTGTTCAATGACTTTGAAGAAGTTGTCCTTCCAGAGTTTCCCAAAATACGGGAGACCAAGGAATACTTGCTGAAAAACGGAGCCTGTGGAGCTGTCATGAGCGGAAGCGGGGCCAGCATCATCTCTTTCTTTAAAGATGAAAGCGCGGCAAAAAGAACTACAGCAGGCTTAAAGGCTATGAATGTAGAATCCGTTATTCACAGGTTTTGAAATTCTAATATAGTATATATTTCTCATATCTATGCAGGGATGTCGCCAAGTTGGTAAGGCACGTGGTTTTGGTCCACGCATTCGCGGGTTCGAGTCCTGCCATCCCTGCCAAATTCATTTCTCATACCGAGAGGTCAAGTTGGAGACCGACATGAACGGTGAACTCAAGATTATCAGCGGCTCGTCAAATCTGGCGCTTTCAGAAGCAATCTGTGACCATCTCGGCAGCACACTTACTCCCTGCCTGCGTGAAAAATTCAGTGATGGTGAAATCCGCATCGAGATTCAGGATAATGTACGCGGCTGCGATGTTTTCGTAGTCCAGTCTACCTGTGACCCGGTAAACTTTCACTTTATGGAACTGTGCCTCATGCTGGATGCTCTCAAAAGAGCAAGTGCCCGCCGAGTAACCGCTGTTGTTCCGTATTACGGATATGCCAGACAGGACCGCAAGGTTTCCCCCCGCGCACCCATCAGCGCAAAACTCTGTGCCGACTGCCTGACTGTTGCAGGTATGCAGCGTCTGGTCACAATCGACCTGCACGCAGGCCAGATTCAGGGATTTTTCGATCTCCCGGTAGATAATATTTATGCAGCCCCCGTCCTGCTGGACGAACTGCGCACCCGTGATGAAGACATGGTTATGGTTTCCCCTGATGCAGGTGGTACCGAGCGCGCAAGAGCATACGCTAAACGCCTGAACGCAGGCCTTGCTATCGTGGACAAACGCCGCGATGCTCCCAACCAGGCAAAAGCCATGCACGTCATCGGTGAAGTGAAAGACAAAGTCTGCGTGGTCATGGATGATATGATTGATACCGCAGGTACCATGTGTCAGGCAGCCAAGGTTCTGATGGACCACGGCGCAAAGGACGTAATAGCCTGCGCAACCCACCCGGTTCTTTCCGGACCGGCTATCGACAGGCTGGCAGCAGCACCTTTTTCCGAGGTGATTGTAACTGACACCCTGCCTGTTCCCGAAGTAAAGATCGCTAACTGCAACGGCAAGATCAAAGTCAAGTCTGTTGCCGGTATCCTCGCTAAGTGCATCCACAACGTGCACTCCGAGTCTTCCGTAAGCGTACTCTTCGTTTAATTCGCCTATTCCCACCCTCTGCCGGTCTTTTTTTCTGAGCGGCAGCAGGTTAACCATAAGGAGAAAATAATGTCTGAAAAAGTAACCTTTAAAGCTGAACTGCGTACCAAAACTGGTAAATCCGCTAACCGTCAGCTCCGCAATCAGGGTATGGTCCCCGTTGTCTTCTATTCACAGGAAGGCGAGAACCTTATTCTTTCCGTTAACGAAATTGAATTCGTTAAAATGTACCGTAAAGTCGGCACCACCCGTGTATTCAGCCTCGAAGTAGACGGCAAGACCTACGATACACTGATCTGGAAAGTTCAGATGGACCCCGTTCGTCCCCGCCCCAACCACATCGACTTCCTCGGTGTTTCCGCAGACCGCACCATCAAAGTCGAAGTTCCCGTTGTGACCGAAGGCGAAGCTCCCGGCGTTAAGCTTGGTGGCCGGATGGCTATCTACCGTCCCAAACTGACTGTTGCATGTACCGCAGCTACCCTGCCTGCAGAAATTGTTGTTAACATCGACAGCATGGAAGTTGGCGACACCGTATTCGTAAACGAAATCGACCTCGGTGAAGGTGCTTCCGTACAGTACGACAGCAACTTCGCACTCGTTCGCTGTGCAGCAGGCCGAGGCTCTGCTAAAGCAGACGAAGAAGGTGAAGAAGGCGAAGAATAGCCTTATACAAAGATACTCATTTTCGGGCCCCGGTTTATCCGGGGCCTTTGCCGTTTGTTAAGCAGGGACATTATCATGGAATACAAAGCACTCATAGTTGGACTGGGTAACCCCGGACCGCAATACGCCAAAACCAGACACAATATAGGTTTCATGGCGGTTGATGCTTTGGCAGAAATGGCAAAGTCCCGTAAAAGCATGCGCTATAAGGAAATGGGTATCTCCGGCGACTTCGAACTTTTCAGCGTCAACATTGCCGGAAACAACATGCTTGTAACCAAGCCCCTCACTTACATGAACCTGAGCGGCAAAGCGGTTGCAGCAATCTGCGGTAAACATTCAATTGCCGTATCAGATGTCTACGTTATCCATGATGAGTTAGACCTGCCCTGTGGAAGGATGAAATTCAAAAAAGGCGGCGGTAATAACGGCCACCGGGGATTGGAATCCATTCAGGAAAAGATGGGTTCACCGAATTTCTTCAGAATCAGAGTCGGCATCGGTCGTCCTGAATTTTCCTCACAAGTCAAAGACTATGTGCTTGAGGAATTCAGCGATCAGGACCTTGAAATATCCGCTCAGATGTCACAAGCGGCCATTAAAGGACTGAACCTTCAGTTCAGGCGTGGACAGGGAACGGCAACTCAATTCATGAACAGCTTTACGCCGGATGTTCCTGAAACCGAACCGTAGACTATTTTTTACAATTCAGTTATAATAATTTTTCGTAGCAATTCCCTCTATAGAAAATAAATCACAATAAGAGGGTAGAAGAAATGGGAAGGGCCTGTAAACCCGTTTTCAGCTAATCCTGAATTCCACGTAACCGCGCCATCACCTATCGGTTATCACCGAAAAAATCGCACCGACCATTCCCAACATTTCTTTAGCAAGTCCAAGGAGCCATGAGTGTTTGAGCTAGAACAGTTAGTTGTCTACCCTTCACAGGGTGTAGGCAAAGTAGAGCGTATTGAAAGCCAGGAAATCGGCGGAGCAACCGCCGAATTTTATATTGTCCGCATTTTAAGTAACAATGTTACCCTCATGGTTCCGGTCATGAACGCGCATAACGTTGGTCTGCGCTCTGTTTGCGACAAGGACGCGGGCATGCAAATATTCGAGAGTCTCAAGGATAGATCTGATTTCACCGGCTACACCGGACAGAACTGGAACAGACGCTACCGTGAATACTCCGAAAAACTCAAAAGCGGCGATCTTCAGGACGTAGCATACGTACTCAAGGAACTTTTCCTTATTGGTCGCGACAAAGAGCTTTCTTTTGGTGAACGCAGACTTTTGGAGCAGGCTATGGGACTTGTTTCCATGGAGCTGTCTTTCGCACTCGACCTTGATCAGGAAGAAATCAAGGAAGAGATTAATGCACTTTTCAGTGACGTTATGGAAAAACAGGAAGAGGAATCCTAAAAATCCTGTTCAAACGACTTGTCATAAACGTTTCTTTCAGTTAATGCCGTATTAGTTGCAGATATTGGGATGCTTTATATTTCCTCTGGGATAATCAGTAGAGACTCTGCTAAAATCACAGACTGCAATTAGGGTGAAGAAATATTCAGAGCTGTAGCAAATCGTTACATCGGACAGAGAAATAACCCCCTCACCCAAAAAATCCAATATATTTTTCATCATCAAGTTAAGGATAAAGCGATCCGGTTAGTGCACTAACACTATACATGTGCGCGCGGTTATTTCTTTATATTAACTTAATTATATTTTTAAACTTTTAAATCCGGTTATACAGTATGGGCCAAGACAAAAAAATACAAAACCTGAATCTGACAGAACTAAAACAGAAGAAGATGTCAGACCTCATGGATCTGGCAGCTAAATTCAAAGTTGAAAACCCCAGCGGCATGCGCAAGCAGGAACTTATCTTTGCCCTGCTTCAAGGGTGTGCTGCACAAAACGGACAGATTTACGGCGAAGGTGTTCTGGAAGTGCTCCCCGATGGTTTCGGTTTCCTGCGCTCCCCTACCTACAGCTACATGCCCGGACCGGATGACATTTATGTTTCTCCTTCCCAGATCAGAAGATTCGGCCTGCGCAAAGGTGATATCATCTCCGGACAGATTCGTCCTCCCAAAGAAGGTGAGCGTTACTTCGCGCTGCTCCGGGTTAACGAAATAGGCCTTGAGCCTCCGGAACATTCCAGAAATCTGGTTCTCTTTGACAACCTGACTCCTGTATACCCGGATAACCGTTTCAAAATGGAAAACGGTCCCAAGAATTTCAGCTCCAGGGTCATCGACATTCTTTCCCCCATCGGCCGTGGTCAGCGCGCACTGCTCGTTGCACCGCCCCGTACCGGTAAGACCATGATGCTGCAGAACATCGCAAACTCAATCAACGCCAACCATCCTGACGTTGACCTCATCGTCCTGCTCATCGACGAACGCCCTGAAGAAGTTACCGATATGGCTAGAACTGTTAAAGCCGAGGTGGTCAGTTCCACTTTTGATGAGCCTCCGCAGCGACATGTACAGGTGACTGAAATGGTTCTTGAAAAGGCAAAACGTCTTGTTGAACGTAAACGTGACGTTGTTATCCTGCTCGACTCCATCACCCGTCTTGGTCGCGCATACAACGCAGTTACTCCCTC
>DDLU01000216.1 GCA_002340305.1 Desulfovibrio sp. UBA2564 | reverse complement strand
AGCAGCTCCGGCAGCAACTTTCAGTGCCGGACCTGCCGGTTTCACTGTACCCGGACCTGCCGGACAGGTTGACACTGCTCCCGCTACCCAGGGAGTGAGAAGTCTTGATGCTACAGTCGCTTTCGAGGTTGAGGATGCTACCATCGGCTTTATTACCCCCGATGCCACTCAGGGGATCGTCCCCGAGTTGAGAGTCGGGGCTGTGGTCTACGTTTCAACTTAATTAATTTCCCATAGCCTAATATTATCCCGGTCAAGTGTTTACTTGGTCGGGATTTTTTTTGTTTCCATGTCTTTTGGCCTACACTTTGCATCGAAAGTTGCAGCAACTAATGCAGAGTAAATCCTCTTTCAGGAGAAAAAGACATGCGATCCAGTATTTTCAGTGCCTTATTCGGGGCAATGTCCAACGAACACAGGATTGATATCAGTGCCAACAATTTGGCGAACGTCAATACTACAGGTTTCAAGCGCGATAACTGCGCTTTTCAGGATACATTTATCCGTTTTGCCCACGATAACATTGCTGATGCAAAAACTTATCTTCGAGATAAAGACATGCTGCCCGAAGCCAAAATCATGGCTCGGCCCCGTCTTTCCGAGGAAGTGATCGACATGTCACAGGGTTCTTTCCAGAAAACCGGTAATCCGCTTGATCTTGCGATCCGCGGTGACGGTTTTTTTAAGGTTCAAAAAGGTGGCGAAATTCACCTCACCAGAAATGGTGTCTTTACTGTTTCTTCTGAAGGCATCCTTGTAACCGAGCAAGGCTATCCGGTTATGGCCGGCGGCGGTGAGGTTAATCTACCGCCCCGTTCCAAGGTTACCGTTGATGGCGAAGGTGTGATTTACGCTGACGGTCAGGAAATTTCCCGTCTCGATTTCGTGCAGCCTTCAGACATGCGCGCCATGAAAAAAGAAGGTGAAAACCTTTTTACTAACGAAGGTGGCGAGATTCCGGCAGAAGGCGAGATTGTTCAGGGTTACATTGAAAAATCAAATGTTGAAGTTGTTAACGAGATGGTTGCGATGATCGAGTGTCAGCGCAGTTTTGAAATGTACCAAAAAATGATTACCACCACCGACCAGCTTGACCAGAAGGTTATCCAGCAGGTTGGCCGGGCAATGATGTAATAAATTAAAACAGGGGGATAAAATTATGATGCGTTCACTCTGGACTGCGGCCACAGGTATGGTTGCCCAGCAGACTCACATTGATGTTCTTTCCAACAACCTTGCCAACGTGAACACTCAGGGGTTCAAAAAAAGCAGGGTGGAATTTGAAGACCTCATGTACCAGACCATGCGTATTGCAGGTTCTGAAACCGAAGGTGGTAACAGGCTGCCCACGGGTATGCAGATCGGTATGGGGGTAAAAGAGGTCAGCATTCACAAATTCTTCAGTCAGGGTTCTTTTGAAAGCACCGGTAACCCGCTTGATATCGCTATTGAAGGTAACGGGTTCTTCCTTGTAGACCGTAATGGCGAGGATGCCTACACCCGTTCGGGTGCCTTTAAGCTTGATAGTGACGGACGGCTTGTAACTTCAAACGGTTATCCTCTTCAGCCGGAGTTTACCGTACCTACCGAAGCTGTAAACGTGGTTGTTTCAGAAAACGGTCACATTGCAGCTCTTGATAAAAACGGAACTGAACTCTCCAGTGCTGACATTACCGTTTATGACTTTATCAACGAAGCAGGTCTCAATGCCGTAGGTAAAAACCTCTACTTTGAAACGGAAGCTTCCGGTGCCGCTATTCAGGGTACTCCCGGTGAAGATAACTTCGGTACTCTCGCACAGGGATATCTCGAAGGCTCAAACGTCGAGCTTGTTGATGAAATGGTCGGACTTATTGTCGGGCAGAGGGCTTATGAGACAAACTCCAAAGCAATTACCACTTCCGACTCCATGCTGCAGACCGCTATTAACGTTAAACGATAGTAATTAGCTGACAGGACGGGTTTTATTATGACTAAGGCAGGTTTTATTAAAATGTTTCGCAGAGGTGCGCTGTTACTTCTGGTTGTGACCGTTTTGGCTGTGTTTGCTGCTCCGGTGTCAGCTTCCAAACAGAACACCAATTGGCGGATCAAGATTAAATCTGCCGCTGTGGTCAGCGGCCCGAGGGTTACTCTAGGGGATATCGCCGAATTTTACGGGGAGCTCCCGGAGCAGACCAAGGCGGATTTATCTGCTGTGGAGCTCTGGAATGCTCCTGCTCGAAATCGTAAGCCCGTTCGGGTGAATCGCAATAAACTCCGCGTTATTCTTCAGCACTATCTTGGCGAACTGATTCGCAATTGTATAATTCCCTCAACGCTTACCATGCAGTCCGGCGGCAAAGTGATGTCACAGGAAGAGTTGAAAAAAGCCGTTGTCAAAGTATTGACTCCGCATACCGCCGTTATGGGCGGGGACAGTAAGTTCAGGGATTTCAAATTGCCGCCTTATCTTTTCTTCAATGATTCCATGGACAGCTTGAGAGTTAAGCTCCCCCAATCCCTCAAGCCGGGTAATAACAGTTTCAGGATGGAAGTTGTCAGCATCGACGGGCAGGTGTTGCGCCGTCTTGCCGGGAACGTCTTTGTTGATCTTTGGAAGCCTGTTCCCTGTCCGGTCCGCCCGTTGAATCGCAAGGAAATGGTAACTCCGGATTTAATTACCTGGAAGAGCAAGAATATGGCTCATCTGGGTGACCGTGTCTGGGATGGAAAGGGCGGCCCTTGGCGCATTAAGATTCCGGTGGGAACCGGGCAGCCGATTATGTTTTCTGCCATTGAGCCCGCACCGGTTATCGCAAGAGGCGATAAGGTGACACTTATGTTCAGAAGTAAGCATTTGAAATTAACCGTTCCGGTTGAAGCGCTTGAAGATGCCGGAGTTGGTCAGAGTATAACGGTCCGTAATTTGCAAAGTAAGCGTAAGGTGGCCGCGACAGTCGTCAATGCCCAGACAGTTCAGGTTAAGTAATTAAGCGGAGGAATAGATAAAATGAAAAAATTAACACTGGCAGTACTTATTCTCTCAGCCATAAGTGTCGGTTGTTCACCTGCAAAGCAGGCTCCGACCCCAATGCCGGTCATGACTCCGCCTGCCCAGTATGAACCGGAACCCATGAATAATCCCGGTTCGCTTTTTGCGGCTTCTGATTCTGAATACCTGTTTGATGACAAC
>DDLU01000002.1 GCA_002340305.1 Desulfovibrio sp. UBA2564 | reverse complement strand
TCCTTTACGAATCACATGGCGGTACTTACAGCGAGAGCATTTTATAAGCTTTGCTTTTGGCCTGACATAAATCAGCACGTTACCGGCAATAAAATCCTGCCGGACATAGTCATAGCCGGACAGACCCAAGGCGTGGTAGATGAAACTTGTGGACATGGCGATTCTTCCTTTTCGACGTTCATTGGCGTGAATATCGATTGGACGCCATGTCCTTTCATTTTGTCAAAAGTACGCTTGAGCCGGATGAACCTTAAAAATGACATCGTTATAGTTGAGCGAGCAGCGGAACTTGCAGCTTCCTCTATGCGAATTCCGCAAGAATCACTGGGACTACAAGAGCTGAGACGTATGGATTTGATAGAGATGTCGAACTGAGAAGTACTCCTTTTTGGAGTACAAGATGTTATGGTTTTACCAGGTGAGATATGGTTGTTTTTTTTATTTATTTAAGTTTTTCGACAGATTAAGAGTTTGACCGTTATGCTCTAAGGTGTAAATATGTACTCCAAAAAGGAGTGTGCGATGGCTGCCAAAAAACAAAAGGCAGAACGTTTACAGATTCGCGTTTCAGCGCAGACCAAGAATAAGTGGAATGAGGCCGTTTCTCGGTTTGCCGGTTCTGCTGAAAATTTATTGTGTAGTGCCTTGGATTTATTAGATGTCGAGATCGAATTGTCTCACTCGCTGGAAAGAAAGATTGAGGGGCTAGTTAATTCTTTAAACGCCACAACGAAACTCATGCTTGTAAACACAAAGGAGACAAAAGAAAGCCTAACTTTAGCTCACTCACGAATTTCAGATCTTGAAAAAACGATTGATACCATTTCCCCCATGAAAAAAGCATTCGAAGACAGGGAGTCTCAGTTGCTTGGTGAAATTTTTGAGCTAAAAGAAGAAGTCAAATTAATCCAGGAGGTAAGGGAAGAGTTGATTAAAGCAAAGGCAGAGAATCAAGCCTTAAAACGAGAACGTTTAGACCTAAGAAAGCAACTCAACTCGCAGTAAAGATCAGAGCACTAGTCGGTTGAAGATAAGCACTTTTAACAACGTTTTCATAGGTGGCAGCGAAATTTGATGATCAACGTTGTCGGAGATATTCACGGAGATTGGGCCTTACTGAATAAGCTGATCAATCGCCATCAATCTGAAATGATTCTTCGTTGTGTGGGCTGACCGGCACTACACGTCCTTGGGAATGTTTAATGTAATGCGTCATAAGCTCGTGCTCGTGCAGCATGAGTTGAGCCGTGATCCGGACTACGTGGGGGGGCAGCTTTCATCATGATATTAGGTAGTGTTTTTTTCAGTAAAGAACTTTATTACTCAAAAAATGATGGCTGAAGGTCTGACTGAGTATTTAGTAAATTGGTGGCGATTTATACAGACGAAATTTCTGAAGTTGCTTATCTAGTTGCAGGGCTTTCGATTGCCTTCGTCCGTCAGCCTGAAAAGTTAAAAGAATTTGTTGATCAAGTCTTTGTATCTGTTGATGGGGATGAATAGGGCTGTAAGAGGTTCTATTGTTTTTCAGAAAGCATGGTCACGATGACCTCTTGCTCCTCTTGATGTTCCAGTATACAGCTTATTTTAAAGTACGAACTCTAGGTAGATATGAGGTTTTAGCATGAGTAAGGGACTTGAGCTTTCAAGAGAATTTTACCGCCGCTGTGCGGAACCCATGATGCAGAAGGTGCTGGGGGATATCCTTGATCAACTGGCTGTCGGGTTGGTTGGTGAAGGGTCGGAGTGTTTCGGCTTTGATGACGAACATTCACAGGATCATGACTGGGGTCCGGCATTTTGTGTCTGGGTACCTGATGATAAACTGGATGCTCTGCGCGGTCGGGTGGAGGGGATATTTAATTTTCTGCCCGAGACTTTTGAAGGCGTTCCCAGCCGTATGGTTCCCGAGAAAAGGATCGGACGTTGCGGTTTGTTCGGCATCGGCGAATTTTACAGCAAATTTACCCGTTCCAGGCGTCCTCCGCAGAGTGTGGAGGAATGGTTCGCAATTCCAGAGCATTTCCTGGCTACCTGCACCAACGGTGAGGTTTTCCGCGATGATTGCGGGGAGTTCTCCGCTCACCGTCAGGCTTTGCTGGATTACTATCCCGAAGATGTACGTTTAAAGAAGATTGCCGCCCGCTGCGGGACCATGGCCCAGAGCGGACAGTACAACCTGTTGCGTACTGCCAAGCGCGGTGATGCGGTGGCTTCTTTGCAGGCTCTGTCCAAGTTTGTGGAAGCTACACTTTCCCTGCAGTTTCTGCTGAGTAAGAAGTACATGCCCTTCTACAAATGGTCCTTCCGTGCTTGTCAGGGGCTGCCCACTGCACAGCGTGTGCTGGCCAAATTGAAGACCCTGATGGATTCTTACAATGCAGCAGGTGCCAACGATCCCAAGGTTCTGGAAACCAGCGTGGAAGATGTCTGCGTGGAATGCGTGGCTCAGCTTCGTCAGGCTGGCCTTTCCTCTGCTGAGGGCGACTGGCTCATGAGTCATGCTGAATTTATTCAGTCCCGTATCGCGACTGAGTACATGCGTAACCTACCGGTTTTGATTGGTTAAGAATTTAAGAACATATCAATATGAAACCCCGCTGTATGTTACCCAATTACGTTTGGGGATGATTTTTAGTGGGAGATGTTTATCCAACCCGATGGCAAGAGTTGAAATAACATTATAATTAAAAATATTTTTTAAGACACAACTCAATGTTGGAAGCAGCTTGAACAATTGCAGGAACTAAAACAAGAGTAATAGTTGTAGAAAAAATAACACCAAAGACCATAGAGATCGCTGCCGGTATAAGGTATTGGGCTTGTTCTGATGTTTCAAAAAGTAAAGGAGCCAAACCGGCAACAGTTGTTATTGATGTCAATATAATTGCTCTCATTCGTTTGCAGCTCGCAGTTATTATTGCAGAAATTGAATTGTTGATTTGCGTATGCGAGTACTCAGATATCAATAATAAACTGTCATTAACAACTATACCGCATAAAGCAATCACACCAAATAATGAGAGTAGGCTCACTGGAGTATTAAAGAGCCAATGCCCCCATATTGCTCCTACAATACCGAAAGGAATAACAACCATGACGTAAAGTGGCTTAACATAAGATTTAAGCGGAATTGCCAACAATCCATATATTGCGAATAGTGTTACGATAAAAGCTGATAACAATGAAGATTTTGCCTCTTTTTCCTCTTGAACTTCACCTCCAACTGAAATTTTAATATTCGGATATTTTTGCATAATTACAGGAAAAAAATTTTCTTTTAAATATGCAATAGATTTCCAAGGGGATGTGATTTGTTTATCTGTATTTGCAGTAATTGAAACAATTTGGCAGCCATCAACCCTGTCAATATTAGCAGGAGCATATTTCGCCGTTATTTCTGCCACACTATTAAGCTGAACAAAATCACCGGTCGGGGTTCGTATCATTGTATCCAATATATCATCTATATATTGTCGGTTTTTTTTATTGTATCGAACCATAACTTTAAGCTCATCATAGTCGTCTTGAAATCTTTGCACCTCATAACCGTAAAAACCATTTCGTATCTGATCAGTCAGGTCGCTGAGGTAAATTCCAAGATTTCGAGCGTTTTGATTTAGTTCAATTTTTAATTGAGCTTGATTAGGGCTATTAGAAGATTTAATATTATATATTCCGGGAGAAAATTTTAAAGCATTTGTCAAAATCTGAACTGTATCATTAATTTTTTCAATGTTATTTCCTCTAATGGTTATATCTATATCAGGTAATTTTACATCAGAATAAGAGAAATTAGTCGTTTCAGACCCCTCAATAGGAGTAACTTTTTCTTCCCACAATGTTACAGCTTCTTTAAATGGTACTGTTTTATCTACTTGCACTGTGATTGAAAATAAGTTTTCAAGAATAATGGTTTGAACAACTTCCAAAGGAGAAATGTCTAGTTTGTATTTTTGTTTTAATTCTTCGTTAACATCAAAAATGGCAGCCTCTGTTTCTAAAGCTTTTGCTATGGTTAATTTGTCACCAGCCTCCTGCTGCATACTTACGTTTGCAGTTAATACTGAGTTGACAATATCAGGGAAAAAAACAACACGAACACGTCCGCTGTATATCATGGCCATAGAACAAATCAACAGACCGATAAAAAATATACAAACCAGCGATGGAGCTTTAAGGATATGTTGCATTGCCGGAGTGTAAATTTTTAATTTGAAGCTATTCAACAATGTAGTATTTTTTTGTTGAATTATTTCTAGAAGAGTAACTAAAAAAAAATGTCTGCTGTTTTTATGTCTAGAAACAGTGTTTAGATGGGCGGGGAGGATAAGTTTTGACTCAACAAGAGAAAAGAACAAGGATACCATGACAACAATTGCAAACGTCCCGAATATCTGTCCAAAGTCACCTGTAATAAAGGCAAGGGGGCTGAAGGCTACAATTGTTGTAAGAACCCCGAATGTAACAGGAGTTGCAACATCCTGAACGCCTTTAATCGTAGATGATACTGTCTCACCTTGTTCTTCACGAGTGGTAAAAATACTTTCACCTACAATGATTGCATCATCAACCAATATCCCGAGGGCGACTATTAAGCCAAATGTTGTTAGCTCATTAATAGTATAGCCTAAAGCATAATTACTCATTGTAATCAAAGTTCCGGCCATCGCGACAGGAACTCCTATGGAAACCCAAAAAGCCAATTTATAATTCAAAAAAAATGACAGTACTATGCAAATTAAGAACATGCCCATCAGCCCATTCTTAATTAACAAATCAAGGCGGTTTTTTATATAAATGCTCTTGTCGTCCCATAGTTTAACAGTGATTGAACTTGGAATAGAGCCGTCCTGTTTAAACTTTTCAATAACTTTTTGGGCTTGTTTTGCAGCCGTTGCAATATCTCCATTTTCAGAGTCAATAAGCTGTAAACTGATTGCAGGATAGCCGTTAAAACGGATTCGCTGCAAAGAGTCAACGTATGAATCCCGCACATTAGCAATATCGCCTAAAAACACACTCCCGCCTTGCTCAGTGCTCAGTATTGTTATTTTTGAAAAATCATTTGCAGAGTATGCCTGATTATCCGTTGCGAGTGTTATTTTTTTGTTTTCACTCTTCAAGACCCCACCTGAATTCATAGTGGATTCCTGGGCTATTTTCGAAGCAACATCCTGCAATGATAGACCATACGATTGCAGAACACTTTCATTTAGTTCAATGGATATTTCCCGCTGCTTGATGCCGTTGATATTAACTTTATTTATAGCGGATTGCGCAAGCAACTCGTCTCTGATTTGGTAGGCCAGCTTTTGAAGATTATCATGACTAGTTTGTCCGAAAAGACTAATCGTAGCAATGGAGTCCTGCCATCTTTGTTTTTCGATATCGGGTTTCTCTGCTTGGTGTGGAAAGTTGTCAATGCTGTCTACTTTGATTTTTACTTCGCGCAGTAAAGAATCCAGATTATAATCATCCTTTTTAATGATGGTAAAAGAAGCTCCATCTCGTGTTGTCGTACTTAATATTTTCTTTATACCTCGTACACCACTTAAAACAGCTTCTATCTCTTTTGTAATACTCTTTTCGACCACTTCAGCCGAGCCGGCGGAATATGCAACAGCTATCGAAATACTTTTTGGGGGGAAAGGGGGAAATGCTTGCAGAGGGATTGATGGAATAGTTACGAATCCGCCAATGAAAAAACAAAACATCAGTAGATTCGCTGCCACTGGATTTCTTGTAAACCAAGGAATAATTCCGCGTGGACCAGGATTACTCATGAACAGTCTCCTTCTGGTTTACTAGTAATCCCTCCGTGTATATACCCATGGGGTTCAAAACGAGTTTTATCTGAGATAAGCTGTTAATATTTTTTACATATGCCACACCGTCTTTTCTAAATAAAACTTCTGCTAGTGATTTTTCCAACTTATTCTCATCATTTACAGTCCAAATATAACCATCTTGAGTTATAGACTTTTCAGGAAGGGCAAAAACATTGCGCAGCTCTTTTCCGGCAATTTCAATTTGGACAAATGTATTAGGTAATAAAGGCGGGGTTGTATTCAGAGGATCGACAACTTCGGCAATGGCTATAGTTTCCCGTGTCTTAACTGAAACTTGCAAGTCAAGATATTTTAAAGTTCCGTTCCAATAGTTGTTCGCATTAGAAGTTGAAATAATTTTAACAGGTTTGTTTTGTGCTCCGGATTGATCTAAATTGCTAAGGCCCAATTTTGAAATATTGACAGCAGAGAGCGGAAAGTGCACTTCCATCAACGATGAATCGTATATTTTCCCAACAGCCTGCCCCACAGTAACATACTCACCAAGGGCAATTTCTTTTGATATGATTGCAGCATCATATGGAGTAAAAATTGTTGTATGGGCAAGATTTCTTTTAGCTAAATCCAAAGCAACACTACAGGCTTCGACTTTCGCTTTTGCTGCCTCTATATGAAATTTCCGAGAAACAAGGGGAGACATTTTTTTCTTTTTTCTTCCTAGTCTTTCCCAGTTGGCCATAGCTTGAATTTTTCTCTGCTCTTCCAGTTGATATTCAATTTTAGCATCCATAAGAGCTTTTTCTTTTTCAGCAACCGCAAGCTTATATGTCAGGCCATCTGTCATTGCCAGAGGGGTATTTTTCTTTATGCGTTTTCCTCTGGTGAAATCAGGGTATATTTTGACAATTTCTCCGGAAACTTTCGCCGGTATAGTGGTAACCCGTGCAGCTTTAGCAAGACCGAACCGGTCAATAATCGGCGTATAATTTGTTTTATTCAATGTAAGAACAGAAACAGTGGGAAATCTAAATTCAGCCATGCGCCGTTGTTGTGGAACGACAGGTGAAGAAATTTGTACCCAGACAACCAAAATGACCGAAGTTATGATTGCCAATAGCAAAAGGATATACCATCTCTTTTTCATACTTATCTCTGGTTTAGTGGACGGTTAGAATATTAAATCCCGCTGCAAGAGCAAGCTGAATACGATTGTCTATTTGCAATAATTGATTTTCCAGCTGTGCTATCTCTGTGTCGTACTCAATTCCCCGCGCATATAGCACATCTGTTATGTTCGTCAGTCCCTTGCTGTACTGCTCTTCATAAAAAATACGACTTTCCCTAGCGTAAGCTAATGATTTGTTAACATGCCTAATTTTATGGGACACCCATTTGTCCGTAGCAAGAGATTCCTCAACCTCAAGCATCGCATTTAATACTGTAGCACGATATTTTTCCCAGCCAGCCTTGATTTCTTCGGCCTTGGAGCGTGCAAGGTTAAGCTTTTCCCCGCCATCAAAAACAGGCTGTGCTATCCCCAGCCCTATGTTCCACAGTATTTTGCCTGTTAGGAGATCGCCGATATCGTTTGCAATATTTGAGACATCGCCTGTTAGGGTTATTTCCGGTAAATAGGCCTTGTTGGCAGCCGAAAATGCGTAGTGGGATTGTTGTAAAGTGTTCCAAGCGGATTTAATGTCTTCTCTTTGCTGGAGAAGTTCGGAAGGGATAGCCACAACCGGCCTGTTTATGGCTGGAAATGTAATAGAAGCATCTATTGAGCCCGAAGGATATCTGCCTAATAGAATTTCAAGCTCTTTTTGGGCTTTGAGCAGGTCCAGATTGCGACTGGCAAGACTGGCCCTAGCCCTTTCTGTGTCTACGCGTGTTGTATCTATATCTTTAACTTCGCCAAGGCCTCTCTCATATCTTTCAAGAATGATATTTTCGATGTTGTTAAGTGTGACGATTCTTCGCTTTTCAATAGTGATTGCTTTTTTGGCAGCTATAATCCGTATCCAGTCTCTTAAAACCTTTGTGGCAAGTAAATTCCGCGCTGCGATATAATCATTATACTGTACTCTTACTTCAAAATTCATTGCATCATATTCATTGGACAATTTTTGCCAAATATCAATTTCCCATTTTACACTTGATCTAATGGTCACTCGCGATGAGCCCTGATCCCCATCACCGAACTTTTCCCATCCACCGTTAGCGTCAAGGCTCGGCAGTTGTTTGGCAAACTCAGTTTCTGTTAAATATCTGGCAGCATCTAACCTATAAGCTGTAGCTTTAAGGTCTGGATTTGCTCTTAGAGCTTCTTGTATTAAGAGCTGAATTTTATCGTCACTGATTAGTGAATTTAAATCTGAAATAATATTTTCTTTATCCACGACAGCTTCATTTACAGTCACCTGCCAATTAGCGGGAATGCTTTTAAGAAAAGACTCATTTTCTTCGTTAATATTTGGCGACGTAACACAACTGAACATTGTGAATGAGCAAATAGCTAGAAATACAATCGGTGATGTTTTTTTTCGTATATCCATATCATGTTTGCGAATATCAGTCTCAAAATACAGGTAAATATGTGTATGTCATATCTGTGATTCCACAATTAAGCAATTATTATGTGTCGTACTATATTTGAATAAAAGCTAGCTGATATTGTAGAATAAAAAAAAAGCCCACAAAAGTGGGCTTGAACGAATACTGCGCCAATGCATAACCAAAAACATTCACTCAGCAGCTAAAAAACTTAGCACATGCCTCAAACAAATTTATCAACATTGTCTCCAGGGCTGGAGGCTTTGGTTGTCGATTTATTTTCAGTAGACTCGGCTGATGTTTTTTCAGAACCTGTTGCACTCGCTTCAGTAGAGCCAGAGTCAGAACTTATATTCTCACCTGTATCAGCACTTTTCACAGTCGGTTCCGATTGCGCGGTCATTTTTTCTGAGATATCTTCGGTGACCTTTTCTTGTGCTTTTTCTTCGGTCTTTTTTTCTTCGGCAACCTTTTCTTCGTGCTTTTCTTCTACCACTTCTTCGGTGCGTTTTTCATTATATTCTTTTGTCTCTTCTGCCTGCTTTTTAATCTCTTCGCCGTCCATATCTTCGCCTAATTTGTCATGAGCATCAGCTCCTTTCTTCTCATATATTGCTGCTGCAGCACTTTTGGCATCAATAGGATTGACTCCGGATTCAATCAAACCATCAACATAACCCATTCTGTCATTCATTATGCCCATTATGGTGCTGTTGTATTTAGTCATTAAACTTTGGTTATTCTTCATACCGTTTAAGTTTACTAGACTATAATTGTCATCCTCATTGGCACCGTCGGCGTGGACAAAATTCCTGGCCATCATATTTAGGGGCCGGGCATTTATGGTTACACTTTCTTCCTGTTTTTCCGCAGCTTCGGCTTCTACCTTCAAATCCTGATTCTGCTCAGGCAAATCTTCTTTTTGCTCTACAATATTGGCAACATTAATCTTAAATGATTTGATATTAGCATTTGATCCTATCTTCATGAAAGACCTCCACAAAATTATGTTTATATCTACTATCATCGGACGACTTTCAAAAATCTTTAGCGCGAATATTAAAAAAGATAAATTTATATTTATTCAAAAAACACCTAAACGGGGCTCGTCATCAAATATACTCATGAGTACAGAAAATTATCTACATCGGACTGCAAATCCTCAAATGGGTATGAATCAGAGCGAATCGCGAATAATGATATAAAGCTATACAATAACTAACTGGTTTTATGTGAAAATCAATTTTAGTGCAGTTACTATATAAAAAATACGGAAAATGCTTGAATAAATATTTGTTAATATATATAGAGATTCTGACGTCATGACCTAGGTCAATTAAGTTTGAAAACCAATAACACAAAGGAGATCATGATGAGAAAACTAGGTAAACAAAATCAAATCAATGATGAATCTGTTGAAGCTTTTTATTGCTTTTGTGTAGTTTGCAGTTGTAGCTGCTATTGTCAGTACTACTACGCAAAATATAAATCTGAAACGGGAGGACTTAAATCCTCAACAGACTCAAGCAGACGTTCTTCAAGCTATCGTTAATTAAACAGGGAGTAGTAGAGTCGCCCTCTACTACTCCTTCCACTACAATAAGGGGCTAAATGATGACTAACAATCACATCCATCCTTTTTCAACTTTAAACGCTAAATATATCTACGACACAACATCCAACTCGATATTCAAAATCACAGACAACTTATATTCTTACCTGACTAAAAAAGATGATTCTTCTGAAGAGCAGGCAATAAATGAACTCGCCAATTTAAATAGGCATAGCTATATTTCGAACTCAACAATCGAAGAAATACGGCATCCGTTGTCGTCCGTGCTGCCTCGAATTTTAGCTGAAAGTGTTCAGGGAATAACATTACAAGTCACCCAGCAGTGCAATCTGCGTTGTAAATATTGTGTTTATTCCGGGGCATACGAAAGCAGAGGGCATTCATCGAAGCGTATGCCGTATGAGTTGGCCCAAAAAGGGGTCGAGTTCCTTATAGAAAGGTCTGCCGCACAGAAAAGTGTTAATATTGGCTTCTATGGCGGAGAGCCGTTGTTGGAATTCAAATTAATTGAAAGAATCGTTAGATATATCAAAGAAAAATATTCATCTAAAGACATCTCTTTTTCAATAACAACTAACGGCACTCTTCTTAATGATAGGATAAATTCATTTCTGCAGGATAACGATTTCAATGTCATGATTAGTCTGGATGGTCCGAAAGAGATACACGATCAAAATAGAATTTTTCATGCAACAGGAAAAGGAACTTTTGATACAATTCTCAAAAATATTTCCGACATCCGGGAAAATTATAAACATCTATTTAAAAACATTTCATTTAATGCCGTAATTGATCCAAAGCTCAATCCGTCTTGCACAAATCATTTTTTCTTGAAATCAGAATTATTTGACGAAACATTTGTTAGTGCCAGTATAATAAGTCCGGATTTCAAAAAAGATGAAGTACAAATACCGGATGATTTCATAATTCAGGACGAAACAGAGACATTTAAAGTTTTGCTTAATAAAATCGGTAGAATAAAGAACTCTAATGTTTCTAAAATCACACAGGAAAAATTTGCAAATATTAGGACAAGAATGGTCGATTTGAGGAAAAAAACCATCGAACTTTCTAAAAGTATGCATCCAAGTGGACCATGCGTACCCGGTGCCAGAAAATTATTCATGTCAGCTACTGGAGAATTTTATCCATGTGAACGAGTTAGTGAAAGCTCAGCAAATACATGCATTGGTGACATAGAAAATGGATTTAATTTTCAAAAAGTTGATCAGTTACTCAATATTGGCAAATTAACAGAGGATAAATGTAAAAAGTGCTGGGCCATACGCTTTTGCACGCATTGCGTTGCTGCTGCTGATGATACAGTCACACTCAATAGACAAAAAAAAATAGACGGCTGCGAGGAAGTTTTTCGCGACGTACATTCTTTACTAACAAATTACATCACACTCAAAGAGTATGGCTACAACTTCGATAATGAAATTCCTGTATTTAAATTTCAAGAGAGTTTTCCGCAATGAAAAATATAATAATATATCCTGCTAATATTGAAATAGTTCCCTTACTGCGAAACAATTTATTTAAAAATTGTAAAATAACCTGTGTTGCACCTTCCGGATGGGGAGGGATAGGCAAAGACATTGGTGACATGGATTTAGCTGGAAAAACTGGGCACATAATAAAAAGCGACTTCGACCATGAGCTAAAAGGAGCGGACTCGGTTTGTTTTATCAAAACTGAACAAGAAATAGATAAGTACGAATACATCATTCCAAAAATTAAATCCGCAATAGAGAACGGAAAAGATGTGATTTGTACAATAGATATGTCACAGGATGAATATATTGAATTAAAGGAAGAAAGCACTAAAAACGGGTGCGAATTTTCATATTACTGCAATTCACTTGTTGATTTTGAGGAAATAAAAAATTTCTTAAAATACGAGCAGAGGCTGACAGAGATTAAAACACCTGTAGTGATGGTTGCGGAAGTAGTGAATAACATGGGGGCATTCCATGCGCAGCTGGCTCTGCAAGAACACTTTCGCGAGCAAGGGTACAACGCTGCGCTTATCTCTTCGGTAAGCTATAGTAATTATTTCAAAATTCATAATTCTCCGGCTTTTTTATCCAGCAATGTGTTTAGCGAAGAGGAAAAAATACTTCTATTTAACCATTACGTTAAAAATATTGAAAACTCATATTCACCCGACATCATTATCATAGGTGTGCCCGGATCTCTTTTGCCGCTTACAAAAACCAAAACAGACGGTTTTGGTATAACAGCTTATCTCATGACCAGAGCTGTGAAGCCGGATGCTTCAATTGTTTGCACTTACAGCGATCAATACACTCAAAAATATTTTGATGAAATTAACCCGACGCTCAATTTCCGTTTTTCCATGAATATCGAGGGCTATCTGGTTAACAATACCATTCTGGACTTCTTCTCCGTCGAAGGAACGGAAGATCCCCGGCGCATAATGATTGAACCGGACATGGTCAAACAGAGAATTCCCAATGAGGCGAAAGGTTTTGTTTTTCCTATGAAGGAGAAAGAAATCCTTTTTGAAAAGGTCATTGATAAACTCGCCTACTTCGGCGAAGTTCAAGAGCTATAAGGAATTTTGTATGTCTGCTACATTTTCAGAAGTTCGTGCGCAAATAAACAATTTGATTGATGAAAAATTAGATATAAATATTTTAAATTCAAAACTGGAAAAAAAGCATTTCTTTAGTCAAGAAGTTGATC
Source organism: Desulfovibrio sp. UBA2564 (assembly GCA_002340305.1). Taxonomy (GTDB): domain Bacteria; phylum Desulfobacterota; class Desulfovibrionia; order Desulfovibrionales; family Desulfovibrionaceae; genus Maridesulfovibrio. Next base: position 22,896 of record DDLU01000002.1, on the reverse strand, counting down.
TTCTTGCACGGGAGCTGGTCTTTTTCTTCTTCAAAATTGAAAAGATTTTTAATGTAACAATTTCCGAAGACGACATCCTCAGTGATGAGTTTTATTCTCTAGACGGGTTAAGTACCATTGTAACCAACGAATGTAACAAATAAAGTGTTATCAAACTTAATCTTCATATTCAGAGTGGTTCATTTTTTAGCTGTATATGGACCACTCTTTTAAATTTTTGTCATCAGCTATAGAAAGAACTACAATGAAACTCCCGCATGTTGTATTTATTGATGACGGAATTAATAGGACTCCTTTCGGTGTTGATCTAGTCTACGACTTAGAAGTTATTGACGATAAGGACCATACAATTGTCACCCGGTTCGGTTCGGATCAGGATAATATTAATCATTCTACAACCTGTTATGGAATTGTAAAAAAATATTGTCCTGACTTTATTTGCAGTAGCATAAAAGTATTAAATGATTATAATTGGAAAGGAAGCATCGAACGTCTTCTAACAGCTCTTGAGTGGTGTCTGGATAAAGATATTGATATAATCAATCTCAGCTTAGGAACAACATCTAATTTTGATGCTAAAAAGTTACTTCCAATAATTAATAAGCTGGCCCAAAATAAACTTATAATAGCTGCAGCATCAAACAAAAATATAGCCACCTATCCTGCGTCATTTACTAGTGTTGTCGGAGTTATTACAACAACTGACAAAAAAAATATTTCTATTTTTACCAACAGTTTTGAAGGTTTTAACGTAAAGGCACCGTCTGAACACGTATTAATAACCAATGCCGGCCACACATTTACTACTGAACATTCAAATAGCTGCGCAGCTCCGTATATTACTGCTTTGGCATGTAATTCTTGGTTGCAGGGTGAAAATATCGGTTACAACCAATTTATTTCCATACTGCAAAAAGAAAGCGGGATAGATCTGCAAAATACTATATATGAAAGAATAGACTGGGTCCAAAAGGCTATACTTGTTACAGACGCGGGGGGTAATTTTGTCCCGGAGTCATTTGAATTGGCCGGCAGCTTTACGCCAGACAACAAACACAATTCATATTATCAGGCAGCTCTTGAGAATAAAACAATTGATACTGTCTTTTTTACAGAGAACGCAAAGCATCGGAAACAACGAATCGAAAAAATGATCTTTGATGCTTTAAAGATGGATAAAAATATCGTTGTTGCTGAAGGATTCCCCCCATATACCCTTGCATACAGTCCCTCAAAAAAATGGTCCTGCAAGATCGAGCCGACCTTTTACAACCCCGTTGCTAACAAAATTGATATTCCTTTAGTCGCAATTTTTGATGACAGTATGGAGCGTTTGATTCAGGCATGTCAGTTTTTTTTCAATAATTTTGAATTAAACGGCTATTACGCGCCTATTTGCTCCAATTGTCCTGCCAGTGTTTTTATTAATGCCTTCTACTTACCCGAAGATATCGTCCGGATTGATTCATATTTATCGCAAGTTCAGCGGGCATATTCGGCTGACCTTCTTGTTTGCGGTATTCTAACGGATAAAAACACATTTCACAGTTACTTGAAATATTTTGAATCGCTGGAGACGGATATTGCTGTCTTTTTAACTCCTGAGTCCGGCCTTGAGTATATCGGGGAAAACTCAATACACTTGGAAGGTTCAAATATAACCATAAAAAATGACCTCCGCGTAGAAACATTTAGCTGCACTGAAAAGTATAACGAAATCATATTTGAAAAGGCATACAACATCTTAATTAGCTGAGGGTGAAATAGTAAAAATGAAATCACAAGACTGGAGCTTACTTAAAAGAATATTTTTAATGTTTCTTGATTATAAAAGACAGATATTTTTGATTTTTATATGTCTTTTAATCTACCTAATAGTTTCATTTATCACCCCCTTTCTAAGTAAAATGATTATTGACGATGGGATCATGAACAATGACTATGATCAAGTGCTGCTACTTTCAATGTCTCTGTTCTTATTGGTAATATTGCATTCTATAGCAAATATAGTAAAAGAAAAGATACGAATAGCAGTATCTTTAGATGTCTATAACAGGTTGATTTCTAGAGCTTTCGAAGCTCTTCTGAATATAAAAATTTCTTATTTCAATTCAAAAAACAGCACAGAGATAAGCACTGAACTTGAAGTGGATACAAATAATATTTTGCTGGTTTTCGGGGAGAATGTTTTTTTTGCTGTCACTGAAGTTTTAACTTTTTTTGGGGGCATAGTAGGCCTTTTTATTATTGACTACAGAATGGCCTGCATCGTTTTTCTTTTTATTCCTATAAAATATGTTGTTGTTAATATTTTGGGGTCTAAACGAAGATTATCAATTCATGAATTCATAGAAGCAAAAAATGATTTTGCTCATTGGATTGGAGATACACTTGAAGGAATGAAAGAAATTCGCGCTTCAGGGCTAGAAGAAAGGCAGAAGGAAAATTTGGATATAAATATAAGTCCTGTCATAAAAAAGCAGAAACAACTTGAAATACTTAATGTTTATAATAGTGACTCTGAAAAGATATTGTACGGACTGCTTGAAAGTATATTGTATATTTTAGGTGTAAAATACATATTCAGTGGAAGTATTACAATTGGCAGTCTTTTTGCTTTTATCACCTATAGTATGTATGTAGTCAGTCCTATTTCTTCTATACTAAATATACACTACTCCCTTGCCGGAGTCTTACCTTCAGCGAAACGGTACTATGGATTTATTGATAAAGCTAAGAGAGAAGAAGAAAAATCTGGAAATATATTACTTAATGATTTTACATCAATTAATTTTTTAAATGTAACCTTTGCTTATGATAATAAAAAAATTTTACGAGACGCTAGTTTTTCAATCAATAAGGGGGAACACATCGCAATCGTTGGTCGCAATGGATCAGGAAAGTCGACTATATTCAATCTATTACAAAAATTTTATGAACCTGACTCTGGTAAAATAACAATTAACAACATTTTTTATGATGAATGTGAAAAACGATCTTTTCGTAATCTTTACTCTTGTATAAACCAAGATAGCTATATCTTTGATATTGGAATTTTGAATAATATTCATTTGTATCAAGATCAATCTGACAGTCGAATCAACAATGTTTTAAAAGAAAGCATGGTAGATGATTTTTACGAAGAGAAACAAATTAATGGAACAGGGCAAAATGGAAGTAATCTATCAGGAGGGCAGAGGCAAAAAGTTCTCCTTGCCCGTTTACTAATGCGAGACAAAGAGATTTATTTACTTGATGAAGCGACAGCAAATCTTGATGCGTATTCTGAGGAACATATAAATAAAATTATAGAAACAAATCTACGAAACAAAACAGTTGTGATCATTTCTCATAAAAAAAAATTTTTGACAGCAATGGACAAAATACTCTCTCTCCAAGAAGATGGAACCGTTATAACATATAACTCTTATGCAGAAATGGAAAAATCAGAAGCTTAGCTGTGCCCTCCTAAAGCAGTGCTCCCTGAAATATCGGTTAAATGTAAGTAAAAGAGGCAGGCAAGTGGGCTGATGTCGTCCGGAAGTGAACCTTATCGATTAGTATGGATTCTTACAATGCAGCAGGGGCAAACGACTCCAAGGTTCTGGAAGCCAACGTGGAGGCGGTCTGCGTGGAATGTGCGACTCAGCTTCGTCAGGCCGGACTTTCCTCTGCCGAAGGCGACTGGCTTATGAGTCATGCGGAATTTATCCAGTCCCGCATCGCGACTGATTTCATGCGTAGTCTGCCGATTTTGATTGGTTAAGAATTCAATAAACACTTGATTAGTATGAAACCCCGCTGTGTGGATGCACGGCGGGGTTTTGTTGTAATAGATGTGGTTTCTAATTTTATGCTTCCTTAAGCTGATCAACAATGTGTTTAAGCTCTCCGGTCATGCGGGCGAGATCTTCAATGGCATCTGCGGACTGTTGCATGCTGTCGGATGTTTCCGAAGATATGCGGGAGACTTCATCCACTGCTCCGGTTACCTGTTCTGATGCTGCTGACTGTTCTTCTGCCGCTGTTGCTATGGATTGAGCCTGTTCTGCATTGGTCTGGGCGTAGCTTAAAATTCTTTCCAGAATTTTACCGGACTCTGTTGCCAGACCAGTAGTATTCGCCACAGACTGGGTTGTGTTTTCCATTGATGAAATGCTGTGCTGGGCAGCAGTCTGGATTGCGGAAATAGTTTCGCCAACTTCATGGGTTGCGGTTATGGTTTTTTCTGCCAGCTTGCGAACCTCGTCAGCAACAACAGCGAATCCCCGTCCTGCTTCCCCTGCTCTGGCTGCCTCAATTGCAGCATTAAGCGCCAGCAGGTTAGTCTGGTCGGCAATGTCATTAATTACATCCATGACACCACCGATGCTGTCGGCTTTACTGCCCAAGTCTTCCAGATCATCTTTCATTGAATTGGTCTGGCCCTGAACTGTTTTGATGGCCTCTATGAGCCTGTTGACCAAATCAGTTCCCACGCCGGACTCTTCCTGAGTGCTGGAAGCATTCCCCGCTGCATCGCTGGCATTACGGGCCACTTCAATAACAGAAGAGTTCATTTGTTCCATGCTGGTTGCGGTTTCGGTCATCCGCTCCCGCTGAATTTCTGTGGCATGCTTGATCTGCTCAGCCTGTGCTGAAAGTTCTTCTGTTCCTGATGCAATGCGGCCAACAACCCCTTCGATTTGAGAGGCTGCCTGAAGAATACCGCTGCGGGTTGCCAGTTCAGCTTCACGGCGCGCTTCATCGGCTTCTGCAACAGCTTTGCGGGCACGCTGAGCTTCGCTGTTGGCAAGAGCTTCTTTTTCCTCGGTTTCGTGAATCATCTTTTTCAGTCGGTCGACCATGGTCCGCAAGGACTCGGCAAGTATACCAACTTCATCATTACGCTTAACATCCAGTGTCTGATCAAGATCACCTGCCGCCACAGCATGGGCAAATTCCACACCTTTTCCAAGCGGCTTGAAGATCAGCGCAGAAGAAAGGAGATTCACCATCACCGCCGAAACAAGCAGAGCCACAACACCCATGATAATGCTTAGTTTGAGGTTGGCGGTGGAATCCGCATGAATGACTTCGGTCTTTTCGTAGGTCCAGACTTTCCAGTTCAGACCGTCGATGATGTAGAGACTGCCTTCATATTTATTGCCGCTGTATTCAAATGCGATCTGTCCGTTGCGGGATCGGTTTAGATCATCCCTGAGGCCCGGAACAGCATCGATCAGGTTTTGACCAATGATTTCTTTGTCATGCGCAGCCATGATATAGCCGTCATTTCTGGTCAGAATGATATTACCGAAGCCAAGCACACTGTTGGTGAAATCGGTGATATCAGTTAGCCCTAGATTCATGCACAAAGTGGCCTGCGGGTATCCGTTCCCTATAATGGGGACCCCGGCAGCCATTACAATTTCCCCGATTGAGGATGTGTACGGAGTCGTGATGATTCGTTTTTCCCCTCCGAACAAACGGGTATACCATTCCCTTCTCTTCTCACGGGCATTGAAGTTGGGAACGCGGCCCTTGCGGTTGAAGGTGGTTCCGTCTTTCATGCAGAAGTAGACATCATTTAAGCCGGTCTGCTGGCGTATTTTCTCCAGCAGGTTGATGCGGTATTCAAGCTGTGCCTCACCTTCAAGCTGAGGCGCGGCGTTGAACATTCTTGCGGCCATTTCCAATTCATTGAAATAGACATTGGTTTTTTCAGAAACTGCCTTGCCCACAGCGCGGGCCATGGTGTCCAGTTGCGTTTTTTGCGCTTTGTTAGAAGAGGAGCTGAAACTGTTATATGAAACCGAAGTTATTACCACAATGACTGTGGCAAAAAAGGCAAAAACACTTAATACAATTTTATTTTTAGCACTTATATTCATAGCTTTCCTCATGATTATTCATGAAAGCGGACATGAAAAGTCTGCACGGGATATATTCCAGCCAGATGCAGATTGTTGGCCGCCATTTCACGGTCAGGGATTATTCTGTTGTCGTCACTGATTGTGACTGTTTATCCAGTGCAGTATTCGATGCAGGCACCGCATATATTTTGCCGATACATTTATCCCGGTCATAGACAGGCTTTGTAATACTGCTCATTTCACTCTTGCTATTCGCCGTCCCAGATATTCTCCAATGTGTATGGCGATCCTTCTTTCACCCAATGGCTGCCGTCAAGAAAGCGGTATCCACTATCCAAGCTGTTGATCAGATCCATATCTTCTGTGTCCAGAATTTTGTCCGCTGCTTCTAGATTTTGTTCCAGACGGGTGGGGTTGGTGGATTTGGGGATTACGGAAGTTCCGCGCTGTACAGCCCAGGCTAAGAGGATTTTGCCGGCAGTTGTGCTGTGTTTCTTCGCGATACTGAGGATTATTTTATGGTCGAGCAGTGAAGGTTCACCATCTTTGATCTGATGAGCCGGACGGTGCTTGGAGCCAAGCGGGGCAAAACCAGTTACAGCCATTCCGTGTTCAGCACAGAATTCGCACATTTGCCTTTGCTGCAGGTAGGGGTGAACTTCCACCTGACTCACAGCCGGGTGAACAGTGCAGTTTTCAATAATGGCAGCTATCTTTTTAGTGCTGAAGTTTGAAAGTCCGATGTTGCGGACCAGTCTATCTTCTACGCATTTTTCCAGTTCGGACCATGTTTCCAGCATATGCCCGGTGGTCCATGGGATAAGATCAGAGCCTGCTTCCGGATACATGACAGAATTTTTGAGCTGTACAGGCCAGTGGATCAGGTAAAGGTCCAGATAGTCCAGGCCCAGTGCCTTGAGGCTGTTCTCCAGTGCAGGGCGCACGTCTTCCGGCATTTGTGAATTGTTCCAAAGTTTGGAAGTGACCCATAATTCTTCGCGGGGGACATCGGTGGCTGCCAGAGCTTCGCCGATTTCACTTTCGTTGCCGTAGACGTGGGCACAGTCGATGTGGCGGTAGCCGATGTCAAGTGCAGTGGTTACTGCGCGGGCAACTTCGCCTTTTGCCGCCTGCCATGTTCCTAGTCCGAGTGCGGGCATCTCATCGCCGCTGGGGAGAGTTAAAAATTTCATTTTTTATCCTGAAAAAAAGGCCCCGCCGGAAAGGGCGGGGCCTGATATCTTATTCTTAAATCGCAGTTACTGTCCGGCACCGATCAAGGCCGGTAGCCAGGTACTCAGGGCCGGGAAGTAAATTACCACGAGGATGCACATAGTCAGGACGAACAGGTAAGGCAGAACCGCGATGGAGATTTTCTCCACAGAGAGGTTTGCAATACGTGAAGCCACGAAGAGGTTTACACCCAACGGCGGGGTGAGCATCGCAACTTCGTTGGTGATGACCATGATGACACCGAAGTGGATAGGATCAATTCCGAGACCGGTTACCATAGGCAGGAGAACCGGAGCAAGAATGATCATGGTGGAAAGGGTTTCCATGAACATGCCCAGGAAGTAGAGAATACCGACGATCATCAAAAGAACGATTTCGGGATTCTTGGACACGCCGAAGACCATTTCAGCCAGACGCTGGGGAGCCTGTTCGTAAGTCAGGATTTTACCGAAGAGTGTGGATGCACCGACGATAAAGAGAACAGTACCGCAGATCATTGCACCTTCAATAAGGGATATCTTGATATGTTCCCAGCGCAGGGCCTTGTTGATCGCAATACCGACAAACAGGGCCCAGACAATGGCGATAACGGAAGCTTCAACCGGAGTTGCCATACCGGAGTAAATGGAACCCAGGATGATGAATGGAGTCGCCAACGCAAAGCCGCCTTTGGAAAGGCTTTTTATAAAGACTTTCATGTCAAAGGGAGGCTGGTCTTCTACTGTGGTTACGCCCTCCATTTTTGCTTTGATCATTGCCATGGTGGTCATGCAGATAGCAACCATCAGACCGGGCAGGATACCTGCGGTAAACATGCCGGTAACAGATACGTTCGCCAGAATAGCAAAGATAATCATGGGGTTACTGGGGGGCAGCAGAATGCCGATGGTTCCACCGGATGATGCCGAAGCCGCAGCGTAGGACGGAGTATAGCCGTTGCGGACCATGGACGGAATCATCAGGGTTCCGATAGCAGCAACGGTTCCCGGTCCTGAACCGGAGATTGCAGCAAAGAAGGTACAAGCAAGAATAGTGGTAATGCCGAGACCACCGGGAAGGCGGCCTACGAGCTGTTTAACCACGTCAATAATCTGCTTGGTAATATTGCCGTGCTCCATCAATGTCCCTGCGATAACAAAGCAGGGGATAGCGAGCAGCGGGAAGAGGTTAACCCCGTCAAACAGGGAGTTATGGATAATGGACAGCGGCAGGTAACCACAGGTTGTGATGGCTACAATGGCTGATACGATCAGGGACATGAAGATAGGCATTCCGATGAAGAAACAGCCGATCAGGGATAAAATGGTAATGGTAAGTGTGGACATTACTCTTCTCCTCCACTGATCTCAGCAAGACTCATCAAATCATTGTTCTTGATCAGTTCCCAGTATTTCATGATCAGACGCATGTTCATGAGCATGAAACTCAGGGGAAGCATTGCCTCAACATAACCTTTAACAATACCCATGGTCGGGGAGATTTCCGGGAATTCAAATGCGCTTTCGAGGGCTACACATGAGTGGTAGGCGATGAAGAAGTTCACAGCGATCCAAAGCAGATCGGTAAACATCATGATAGCGACTCTGACTTTCGGGGGGAAAATCAGAAACTGCGCAGTAATACGCACATGCTGGGAGTGTTTAACAGCCAGCACGCCACCCATGTATACAGACCAGATAAAGCTGTAGCGGGACAGTTCTTCTGTCCATGCCAGCGAGGAGCTGAAAACAAAGCGCATGAAGACCTGCAAGGTAAGCGCGAACACCATAGTCGCTACAAGAATCATGCAGGTGCCTTCTTCGAAGTTGGCAAAGAATTTTTTAATAGTAGTCATATTATGTAAACAGGAGCTGAAAGGTTATGGGCGGACCTGAGTCCGCCCTTTCAGTGCTGATGCTATTTCTGGCCGATGATTGCGAGAGCTTTGTCGATTTTCTCTTTGCCGCCGATCGCTTCGTAGTATTCAGGCCACAGAGCGCGGGCTTTGGTCATCCATTCGGCTTCGTCGGTAAGTTCGTTGAGTTCCATGCCGTGCTTGATGCAGTTATCAAGAGCGCGCTGGTTCTGCGCTGCAACCCACTCCCATTCGTATTTGCAAGCTTCGGTAGCTGCTTTCTGAACGAGAGCCTTGGTGTTTTCAGGCAGACGCTGGAACCATTTTTCGGAAACGAGCAGGGGACCTACCCAAAGCATGTAGTGAACATCGGTGATGTATTTCTGTACTTCCCAGAACTTCTGGTCCTGGTTGATGGAGTGGGGGTTTTCCTGACCGTCAGCAACACCCTGTTGCAGAGCGTTGAAGGTTTCGGACCATGCCAGAGGGTGGGGCTCTACGCCCCATGCGCGGAAAGAATCGAGTTGAATGCGTACTTTGGGAACGCGGATTTTAAGACCGTCCAGTTCGTCCATTTTGGTAACGGGGTGCTTGGAGTTGGTCAGAACGCGGTAACCACCGATGAGCCAGCCCAGAGGGCGGGTTTTACTCTGTGCAGCTACTGCGTCACCCAGTTCGGAAACGTATTCTTTATTACCGAGGAGCGTGTACGCATCGTCGATTTTGGGAAAGAGGTAGGGAAGAATGTTAATGGTTGCTGCGGGAGCAAAAGGAGTCAGGTTACCTGCTGCCAGAACAGAAACGTGGATTTCTGAATCACGAAGCTGTTTTACGTTTGCCTGCTCAGAACCCATGGAGCCGCCAAGAAAAAGGTTTACGCGGACTTTACCCTCAGATTCTTTTTCAACGATCTCCTTGAATTTTTCCAGCGCAACAGCGTGAAGGCTGCCTGTGGGGTTGGCTGTAGCAGCCATGATCATGGTTCTCTGATAGTCAGCCGCGAAAACGGAAGTGGAACACACCAGCAGAGCTGCGCTCATGAGAAGAATCAGTGCTTTTTTCATTTTACACTCCAAATTGACAGGTTAAACGTACTGTATAGCATCAGTACTACTTAATCTTTTGAACGGACCGGCAACTATCCTCCTCCCTCGAAGATTGAGATAGGTTGCAGCCCACATAAATCTTTATCCAAATTCCTTATCATCTAGGCCATGTTGCCCAACATGGCAGTGGTCTGGGTTTTGTTTCGGGCTCCACACCGTTGCGACCAGACCGGGGTGCCTCAGATTACAATCCGGGCAAACCGACCCTTCAATTGCAAAGAGGATGCCTGCATTGTGAAAACAAGAACAAATATTTGTGAAAAAAAGCGAAAAGTTTAGATCTTACTCTCTTTTTTTTAAATAAAATTTTGATATTAAAGAATATTTTAATATTGAGGAAAATGATTCGAGCTATCCCAAATCGGTTCTCAAGCTAAGGTGGGACCTCTTTAGCATTAAAAAAGCTTTACGTAAGGGGGAACTTTTGTTGCATTCAGGCAACAGATTCAGAAGATAATGTAACAGAAGTAGAGAATTCGCAGGATAAAGCCTTTGCAGACAAGTCTGTTGCAACGCTGCAACAAGTGCAATGCTGCAACAAACGGTCTTTTAGGTTGATTTTCTAAGAATTGCCACCCCTTTTTTCTTATCTCAATTTTATACCATAAGGGTTTAAAATGCATAAAAAAAGGAGTGCCGGAGCACTCCTTGAAGGGGTGGGTATGGATTTGGGTTACAATCCGAGAACTTTTTTAGCGTTGCCAAACATGATCGCTTCGAAGATATCTTTGGGAAGGTTCATTTCTTTATACATGGTGATTGCATCTCTGAAGTCAGCGCCGGGGTGGGCACTGGCGAAGAGAAGTTTGTCTCCAATGAGGTTGATCGCAGCCTTTACGTAGGACTCTCCGCCGGGATGCCGTTCGTATTCAGAGAGCTCCATGTATACGTTTTCGTTGCGTTCTGTGACCATAATTGCTTCCTCTACCCAAGGGTATCCGCCGTGGCTGATGACTATCTTGAGTCCGGGGAAGTCGCGGGCAACGTAATCAATGTAGCGTGGAGCTGCGTGTTCCATTACTGCGCCGGGAACAAGGGTTCCGGGGCCGGTTGCCACGACAATGGGGATGTCCAGTTCACAGCACTTGCTGTAAATGGGGTAGTATTTGGCATCGTTAACAAAAATCTTTGCGAGGTAAGGGTCGATAGCAGCACCGTGCATACCTTCCTCGGTTATCTGGCGGGTCAGGTCGTAAATACCTTTCATGCCTTTGTGGGGATCAACGCCCATGAAGCCGAGGAACATTTCAGGGAAGTCTTTAACAAAAGAGATGACACCTGCATTGTTGGAAGCTGCGTCGTAGGTCATGGAGCAGTCTCGACCAGTGATTACTGCTTTTTCCATACCGTGTTCTTTAATCATTTCTACGATTTCAGGTACTTCCTGAGCAACTAGATGTGTGAGATCGATTTTAGCGAACATGCCTTTGAACATGGTGCTGTTGGTGAATCCATCGATGGTAGCCTGAGTATTGGGGCGGAAACGAAAATCAATAATCTGCACTGTATATCCTCCTGAGATCAATGTGCTTAGTGTTGATCTCGCCTAGCAAATGGAGTGCCATGCAATAGTTTGATTTCTGGTTCCTATATTAATGGTGGAAGTATGTGAAATTTGTCTTTTGGTTTTTGTCTAAAATTGAACAATCGCACCGATATTGAGATAGGACTTTTGTCTTTAGTTCTTTTAAGTGTCTGGATTTATTTGATTTTTTCAAATAAAATACTGTTGCAACAGTTCACACTGTGCGCTGCTGCAACATTTTTTATAAGTATCTGATTTTAAGTCGTTTTTTCAGATTGTGTTGCACAAAAACAACACAAGTACTTTTTTTCTCAATTTAGGTGTGTTTGTCTATTTTCGTGTTTTGTTCTTTTAAATACAGGCATTTATGTGTTTGGCACACGGGTTGCTATAAGCAGATTGCGCTGCGAGCGCATGGCTCCAACACCATCAATGGCTAAAAATAAAATTACTAACTAAGTTTATTTTCCACTAGGAGAACAACCATGACAAATTTTGATTGCTGTCTTTCCCCTCAGGAAGTACGTATCGCAAACAGTGTTGATACCCGTGAAGGCCGTGAACGCGTTTATGACATTCTCGATTCTTTCCACATGACAACTCCCTTCATCGACATCGAGCGTGCCCGCTACTTTACCGAGTCCATGAAGACCACCGAAGGCCAGCCTCTGGTTCTCCGCTGGGCTAAAGCCCTCATGCATTGCGCCCAGAAGATGACCGTATACATCACTCCCGGATCCCTCATTGCAGGTCGTGCCGGTAAGTTTGGCCGTTACGGTATCCTCTACCCTGAAATTGACGGTGACTTCTACTCCATCCTCGGCGAACTCGACAAACGTGAGAAAAGCCCCTTCAACATCACTCCAGAAGAAGTAGACATCGTTGTTACTGAGATTGCTCCTTACTGGAAAGGTAAAACCTACCACGAGCACCTCAACGGTGCTATGCCCGACGATCTCCGCGGCGTGACCTATGACGACAACATGGGCCTCAAGTCCAAGTTCGTAGTTTCCGAAACTTCTTCCTACCGTTCCGCTCTGCAGTGGGTTCACGATTACGAGAAAGTTCTCAAGCGCGGTTTCAAAGATATCAAGCGTGAAGCCGAAGAAAAAATGGCTCAGCTCGATGCTGAAAGCCCGGTACAGACCTGGGAAAAACGTCCTTTCTACGAAGCAATGGTCATCATCTGCGATGCCATCATGCTCTGGGCTCGCCGTCACGCTGACCTCGCTCGCGAACTTGCAGAAAAAGAAACTGACAAGATCCGCAAAGCTGAACTTCTCGCTATGGCTGACCGCTGCGAACGTATGCCCGCTGAGCCTGCAAAAGATTTCCGTGACGCTATCCAGTCCCAGTGGTTTGTACAGATGTTTTCCCGTATTGAGCAGAAAGCATCCGCAATTATCTCCAACGGTCGTATGGACCAGTACCTGTTCCCTTATTACGAACAGGACATCAAAGCCGGCACACTGACTCCCGAGCAGGCTAAAGAAATGCTCGAAATCATGTGGGTTGAAATGGCACAGTTCATTGACCTGTACATTAACCCCACCGGTAACGAGTTCAATGAAGGTTACGCTCACTGGGAAGCTGTAACCATCGGTGGTCTGACCCCCGAAGGCGACGACGCTACCAACGAACTGTCTTACCTGTTCCTTGAGTCCAAGCGTGAGTTCCCTCTGAACTACCCTGACCTTGCAACCCGCATTCACTCCTGCACTCCGGAACGTTTCCTGGCTGAAATCGCAGAAACCATTAAAGATGGTTCCGGTTTCCCCAAACTGATCAACGATGAAGAAGTAATTCCTCTCTACACCGCTAAAGGCGCTCCTTACGATCAGGCTTTGGACTACTCTGTATCCGGTTGTACTGAAGCGCGTATGCCCAACTGCGAAACCTACACTTCCGGTTGTGTTTACATCAACTTCGCTACTGCTATGGAAATGACCATGCACAACGGCCGCATGCTCAAGTACGGTGAAGAAGTTGTCGGTCTCGAAACCGGTGACGCATCCGAGTTCGCTTCCTGGGACGAGTTCTACGAAGCATACCTCAAGCAGCACAACAACCTGCTCGTTAAGGCTTTCCGCCAGCAGTACATTGTTGACTCCCTGCGTCCCGAGCACTTCGCTTCCCCGCTGGCTTCCGTTCTGCATGACCTGTGCATGAAAGAAGGCATGGATCTCCAGAACCAGTTCATCCCCGGCGGTCTCGAATACTCCTACTTTGAATTCCTCGGTTACGGTACTGTTGTCGACTCCCTCTCCGCTATCAAGAAAATGGTATTCGAAGAGAAGAAATTGACCATGAAGCAGGTTGTAGAAGCCATCAAAGACAACTTTGAAGGCCACGAAGAAGTGCGTGAAATCCTTCGCTCCGCACCCTGCTACGGTAACAACGATCCTTACGCTGACAAAATTGCTAAAGAGATCGACCGTGTCTGCCAGACCTATGCTGAGAAGTACTCCAAGGAACGCGGCGTAAACCTCGATGTCCGCTACGTGCCCATCACTTCCCACGTTCCCTTTGGTAAGGTTGTTTCCGCTACCCCCAACGGACGTGAAGCATGGACCGCACTTTCCGACGGTGCTTCCGCATCCCACGGTGCTGACCACAAAGGCCCCACCGCTGTACTGATGTCCAACTACCACTCCAAGAACCGTGGTATGAAGAACCGCGCTTCCCGCCTGCTCAACGTTAAACTTTCCCCGAAAGTTGTTGAAGGCGAAGCCGGTACCCAGAAGATCGTGGACATCATCCGCACATGGTGCGACCTGCATCTCTGGCATCTCCAGTTCAACATCATTAACAAAGATACCCTGCTTGCTGCTCAGGAAAATCCTGATAAATACCGCAGCCTGCTTGTTCGTATCGCAGGTTACTCCGCATACTTCTGCGACCTTTCCCGCGACCTCCAGAACGACATCATCAACCGTACTGAACACGAACAGATGTAATTATGAAGGGGGACGGTTATGCCGTCCCCCGCTTTTTTGAATCCCATAAAATTTCATAGCAAGGTCTTCCCATGAGCAATCCGAACGAAGGAATCATCTTCAATATCCAGAACTTCTCCGTACATGACGGAGCAGGCATCCGCACCATCGTCTTCATGAAAGGCTGCCCCCTGCGTTGTGCATGGTGCAGCAACCCTGAATCCCAGCTCATGAAACCGCAGTTGGCCTTCAACCCCATGAAATGTCTGGGCACTGAAAAATGCACCAGCTGTATCCGTAACTGTCCTGAGGGGGCAATTTCAGCCTCCGAAAACGGCGTTATCGCCATGGACCCGGAAAAATGCGTGCGCTGCCATACCTGCGCTGACAATTGCGCTCCCGGAGCACTCAATGTCTACGGTAAGAATATGGCGGTGCGTGATGTAATTGATGAGGTGGAAAAAGAGGCTGCTTTTTATAGCCGTTCCGGTGGCGGCATGACCCTTTCCGGCGGTGAAGCACTTTCCCAGCCTGAATTTGCAGTGGCCCTATTAAGAGAAGCGCGTAGAAGACGTATCAAGACCGCCATGGAGACCTGCGGTTACGCGCGCTATGAAGACCTTAAAGCAGCTTGTGGGTATCTTAATGAACTGATCATCGACATCAAAGCCTTTAATGATGACGTGCACAAAAAAGGAACCGGGGTCAGCAACTCCCGCATCCTTGAAAATTTCAAACAGTTGGTAAAAGATTTTCCTGAACTGCCCATTCTTGTACGTACCCCGGTTATTCCGGAGTTCAATGACAACGCTGAGGAAATCAAAAAGATCATCGATTTCATTCCGGTTCAGGGCAACATCACTTATGAGTTGCTGCCGTACCATCGTATGGGGCAGCCTAAGTATGAATATCTCGGTATGGAGTTTCCTTATGCGGACAAACAGCTTGATGAAAATATCATGAAAGAATTGCGTCCTCTTGAGCGGGCCGCAAACGAAAATTTTAAGAAGGCATAAGAAAAATTCCTCCCGACACCGCGTCTCTCCCCATGACCAACAGGGGCGCGGTGTTGATGCCTTTAAGGAAGAAGTCTAAAGTTAGCCAAAAGGTCGGCAATAAAAAAGCCGTGTATTTCTTGATAGAAGTACACGGCTTTTTGGGTTCTTATCTTGGAGCTATTAAATAGTTCCGTATTTCTTCAGTTTTCTGAAAACTGTTGTCCGGTCGAGTTTTAACTCTTTAGCCAGCTTGGCAATGTTACCAACCCGTTCCATGCCTTTGAGGATGATATCTTTTTCTACCTCATTAAGGATTTCGCGCATGGACCTGCCGCTGATATCCATGCCGCCGGGCATACTTCCCGCAACAACCCTTACTTCCGGAGAAGGTGCAAAGGGCAGGTCTTCCAGTTCAATGACATTCTTGTTGGCTGTAACAACGCATCCGAGAATCAAGTTCTCAAGTTCTCGAACGTTTCCGGGCCATTTATGCTTCATCATGGCTTCTTCTGCCTCAGGACTAAAAGAAACATCACGTTTGTATTTGCTGCAGAAAAATTTGAGGAACAATCTTGCCAGCGGCAGGATATCAGCACGCCTGTCTTTGAGAGTAGGGATGTCGATGACCGCAACTTTGAGGCGGTAATAGAGATCACTGCGGAAATTTCCGGCATCAACCTCTTTCTCAAGACTTTTGTTGGTGGCGGCGACAATGCGAACATTAACCTTTTGCGGAGCAGTGGCCCCGACGCGGACAATTTCCCGGTCCTGAAGCAGGCGTAGCAGCTTGGTCTGCATGAGCAGGGGCAATTCTCCAATTTCATCAAGAAAGAGGGTCCCACCGGACGCGGCTTCAATGAGACCTATTTTACCGTTTTTGCTACCGCCGGAGAATGTTCCCGGAGCATAGCCGAATAGTTCGGTCTCAATGAGGTTTTCGGGCATACTGCCACAATCAGCTTTAACAAAGGCTTTGTCGGCACGTTCGCTCAAACGGTGCAGCCTTCGCGCAAAAACATCCTTACCAACCCCCGTCTCACCGAGAATAAGCACGGTGGCATCAGTCTCAGCGATAATTCCGAGCTGTCCGTAAAGTTGCTTCATGGGTTTGGACTGAATCACCGGAGGAACTTTTTCAAGGGACTGGTCAAGGCTTTGCAATTTCTGGTAAGCCTCAAGTAGTTGCTGCTGCGAGGTCATCTGTTCCCGCATCTCGGAAAGTTTGGTGATATCGCGCAGGTAGGTGACAACTAGTGCAACGTTGCCTTGTTCATCAAATACCGGATGACCATCAAGAACAACTTTGCGTCCGCTGGCCAGTTCCTGAACCCTTGTTTCAGGTTGTCTGCTGCGGATGATGTCCGGGTTGAGGACAACATCAAAAAGACCGCGGCGAACCAATTCGTGTACTGACTTGCCGAGCAATTCTCTGCCCGGGATGCCGGTTATGGATTCGTGTTTTTTATTCAAGTACAAAATCACTCCGTCCGGGTCACTGACAGAGACTGCTTCATCAACGGTTTCGATGATCTGAGGCCAGTATTTATCAATCATGATTGAGATACACTTAATGCGGTTTCAAAAGCTGTAAAATAGTGCATCAGCTTTTGTGTATTGCGAATGCGGCAATATCGCATAAAGCAATCCGGCGGGCAAGTTGGAAGGTCTATGGCAGGACGGAAAAGTAAGGGGAAATTAATTTGACATGTTTGTTTGCCCCTGAAACTTATTTAATAAGCTTCAGGGGCTTTCATCTACTTGGTAGAACTGTGAGAATATCCACCGTATTCAGCACCAAGGGAATTGCTGACCGGGTTTTTCTCAAAGTATTCGAGGCATCTTTTCATGTCTTCAATGAGTAGTGAGCCGAGGTCCCTGCTGACTCCGTGGCGGACAAAGATACGCATGAGAACGAGGTCTTTACGGTTGGCAGGCATGGAATATGCCGGAACCTGCCAGCCTCTGGAACGCAGTTTGTCTGAAAGGTCATAGCAGCTGAATCCGGGGTTGATGTCTTCCTTTAAGGACCATGAGACAGCTGGGATACCACCTCTACCGTTATATACAATGTTGAAGACACCCAGTTTTTCGATTTCATCGGCAAGATAGGCTGCGGTTGAGTAGCAGGCTTCATGTATCTTGCGGTATCCTTCACGGCCCAGACGCAGGAAATTGTAATACTGGGCTACGATCTGGCCTCCGGGTCTGGAAAAGTTGAGGGCGAAGGAGGGCATGTTGCCGCCCAGATAGTTGACCCAGAAAATAAGATCTTCCGGCAGGTCTTTTTTATCGCGCCAGATTACCCAGCCCACACCGAGCGGGGAGAGGCCGAATTTATGACCGGAAGTATTGATGGATTTTACGCGTTCAATCCTGAAATCCCATTCGAGTTCAGGGTCGCAGAAGGGCGCAATGAAACCGCCGCTTGCTCCATCCACATGGACCGGGATATCGATTCCGGTTTCTACCTGGAACCTGTCCAGAGCTTTACACACTTCTTTAACAGGCTCGTAGTCGCAAGTGAAAGTAACTCCTAAAGTTGGTACAACGCCGATGGTGTTTTCATCGCAGCGTTTGATCACCTCTTCGGGACTCATGATCAGGCGGCCTTTTTCCATGGGAATTTCGCGTAATTCAACATCCCAGTACTTGGCGAATTTATGCCAGCAGATTTGCACAGGGCCGCAGATCATGTTCGGCTTGTCCACCGGTTTGCCCTGAACTTTCATTTTTTCTCGCCAGCGCCATTTCATGGCCATACCGCCGAGCATGGCTGCTTCGGATGATCCGGTGGTGGAGCAGCCGAGGGTGTTTGCAGCATCAGGGGAGTTCCAGAGGTCTGCCAGCATGTGTACGCAGCGATTTTCCAGCTCTGCTGTTTGCGGATACTCATCCTTATCGATCATGTTCTTATCAAGGCATTCGTCCATAAGCTGATGCACTTCCGGGTCAACCCAAGTGGAACAGAAGGTAGCCAGATTCTGTCTGGAGTTACCGTCGAGCATCAATTCATCGTGAACAACCTGATAAACATCTCTCGGAAGGTGCTCCTCCTTGGGAAATTTGTACTTTGGCAGAGTTAAGGAGAGGTCGGATGAAGCGTAAATATCATCTAAAAGGTCTTCACGGATCTTGTCTTTTTCGTGCAGCATTGTTGGCCCCTTAATTTGGTTGAGAAAAAGGATTTCAAGACTTGGTCGTTGCTATGCCTGAGTTAAACGATATTCGAAATCACATTATTTTTTACGGTAGAGACAAAAAAAGATCAACCGGAGCCAGTGATAAGATCGGTTGTTGAGGGCTGATTGCGGGGTCTAATTAGAATTTTTTAAAAGTTAATCACAATTTGTTACATTATTGCTTTTCAATGTGTATAAATAGGTTTATGTTATATGAGATATAGATACTATGTCAAGCAGGTGACATTTATCGGGGTATGGCGACAGTCCTGTCGCCGGCTCTTTCGAGCCTTTTAAAATCGCGGAATTTGCCCTTTCTCCCTTCTTTTGCGACAATGTTGTCGCATGCGAATGCGCATGTTTGAAACCTCTATTGCGCTAACTTTCACAAGCCCCATGCCGTTTTTCGTGAGTAGTTGTTCTTTTGGCCCGTTTATTGCTTAAAGGTGGGCGATGCGGCTGCAGACGCATTAGCATGAGTCTCATGCACCAAAGGGGTGATTGCCGGATGACCGGCAGTTGCGAAATAGCACAATCAACATATGCTCTTTACTGAAAAGTAATTAATATCAAAGAGTTGCAAGCGTACTGACTTAAGGGAGGAAGTATGGCTACAAATGGTAAAGGCGAAGGGGCGGACCTTCGACCGGATTTAAAGATTCTTGTCCCGGCTACAGTAGTGCTTCTTGGAATCATTGCCTGTTCTATTCTTTTCACCGAGACAAGTGAAAAAGTTCTCAAAGCGGCGTACTCCGTTTTCACTCATAACACAGGGACTCTCTACCTTTGGGTAACCGTTGGTATGATGTTTCTTTGTGCATTTTTCATGTTCTCCAGCTATGGTAACATTAAGTTCGGTGAAGAAGATGAAAAACCTGAGTTCAATAACTTCTCATGGATTGCCATGATGTTCTGCTCCGGTGTTGCCGGCGCGGTTATGTTCTGGTCTATCGTTGAGCCTCTGTTCAACTTGGCCTATCCCCCCAAATTCGCAGAACCCCTGAGCAGGGAGTCTTTTGAGTGGGCAATATCCTACGTTCTGTTGCACTGGGGACCTGTGACCTGGCCTTGGTACATGGTTACTGCCCTGCCTATATGCTACATGTTCTACAAGCGTAAAAAGCCTGTTCTGCGTATCAGTGCTGCTGCGGAACCTGTTCTCGGTAACAAAGTCAACGGCGGCATCGGCAAGGGAATCGAGATTTTCTTTATCATCGGTCTCATGTTCTCCAATGCCGCTGTTATGGGCGTTTCCGTACCCATTGTTAACCACGCTTTGGCGCAAACTCTCGGCATCGAACCCAGTTTTACCCTAGAAATGATCATCCTCGCAGTTAGTGCTTGCATCTTCACTGCCTCTGTTTCCATGGGGCTGAATAAGGGTATTAAAATGCTCTCCGATGCTAACGTTGTTATCGCACTGTCCATGGTTTTCTTCTGCCTTGTTGCAGGTCCTACCGTGTTCATCGTTGACAACTTCACCAACTCCTTCGGTCACATGGTCGGTAACTTCTGGGATATGATTTTCTGGACCGATCCTTACACTGAAGGTTCCTTCCCGCAGGACTGGACAATTTTCTACGCTCTGTGGATGGCTTCCTACGGTCCTTTCATGGGTCTTTTCATCGCCCGTATTTCTCGCGGTCGTACTGTAAGAAACGTAATCGGTATGGGTCTGGCTGGCGGTATCGCCGGTTCTTACATGATTCACGCTGTATTCGGCGGTTACACCATGTGGGCCCAGCTTACCGGTGTCGTTGATGCTGTTGCAACCCTTAAGGCCAGCGGCGGTCCTGCTGCTCTGGTTGCTGTTCTCAGCACCCTGCCCGCAGGTTCTGTCGTACTCATCGGTTACTGCATCTTCTCTACTATCTTCCTTGCAACCAGTGTTGACTCCTGCGCATACGTTATTTCCTGCTCAGCGACCACCAAACTGGTTCCCGGTCACGAACCCACTCGCGGGCACCGCTTCTACTGGGCTGCTGTTCAGGCAGGTCTGGCACTTGCGGCAATCACTATGGGCGGTCTCGGGCCTGTTAAGGTTTTTGCGAACTTCTCCGGGGCACTTATGCTTATCCCCATCGCATTTGCCGTAGCAGCATGGTTCAAGATGGTCAAAGAAGATAAAGCACTAGAGATGTGCTGCACGCCTAAGAAATAAACAACCTCGCGTAATTTAGAGAGACCTTTGAGTCCATATGGAGAACCCTCTCGGGGTCTCTCTCTACGCAAAGGCAAAAACATAAGTAGTTGAAATAAAAGGAGAATTAAAATGGCAGACCAAGCTAAAAGAGTAGCACTGCTCGGATTTGACTGCGCAATTCCTAAGAGACTAGAAGCTCTTATCGAAGAAGGCGCACTGCCCAACTTTCAGAAGTTCAAGGCAGAAGGAACTTACATGACTGAAGGGTACAACATGCCCACAGTTACTCCTCCTTCCTGGGCTACCATCTGCACCGGTGCTTTTCCCCGCACCCACGGTGTAGAGGACTACTACTACTATAACGAAGGTGAATCCCTTCACTTCTCCAAGTGCGTTCAGGCTTTCGGCTCCGACATGCTGACAGCCCAGACCATCTGGGATGCATGGGATAAAGCCGGTAAGAAGTCCATCGTTGTCAACTACCCCACCTCCTGGCCTTCCAAAATGGAAAACGGCATCATGGTACAGGGTGAAGGGCTCTCCCCTGCTGAGCACCGCTGGCAGATCGAAGGTTACGAACATAAGGAGTGGTTGTGTGCTGAATCCTGCGTAGCTACCGATTTTTACCCTATCGGCGTTCAAGCACGTTTCGAAGACGCAGAAGGCTGGAAAAACATTCCCGAAGAAGTTGAAGATCAGGAACCCCTCGAAATGGTCATTCCCATGGAATTCGGCCACGCAATGGATCCCCTCAAGCCCCAGACCTGGTACGGCCTGACCTGGGAATCCGATGACGATGGTTACGATATCTTCGCGCTCTGCCCTGAAAAAGACTTTTCCAAGGCATTCTTCACCATCAAACTGAAAGAATGGTCTGATGTTGTTGAATACCAGTTCCCCATTGAATCCGATGGCCGCATTGAGCCCGGTTATTTCCGCTGCAAGCTGATGGAACTCTCCGATGATGCTGAAGATTTCAAACTTTACATCTCCGGTATCAACGGAACCCAGGGTTACTGCGCACCCGCAGACGCTCTTAAAAACGTTGATTTCACCAAGAACATCCTCGCTAACGATATGGGTTTCGTAGGTCACGCCAACGGCATCATTGATGACGAAACCATTATCGAACTGGCACAGTTCCACTCCGAATGGCTGACCGAAGTTCTGACTACTCTCATGAAGGATAACCCGGATTGGGATCTGGCTTACATGCACACCCACCTCATTGACTGGTTCTACCATGGCTTCCTCGACAAGATGGACAGCGACGATGCAGAAATCCGTGAACATGCAATGAACCTTGAACGCGCTATCTACCAGATCGAAGACAAATTCCTCGGCGTAATGATGGATATCCTGCCCGAAGATGCTCTGACCTGTTTGATCTCCGACCACGGTGCAACACCCATCGGACCGATCCTCAACACTGCTGAAGCACTTAAGCAGGCCGGTCTGACCGCATACGAAGCCCGTGAAGGCGATGGTAACTTCTTTGATGAGTCCGAAGGCTTTAACTACGAACTCATCCCTGAGAAATCCAAAGCTGTTCCCCAGCGTTACATGTTCGTATACGTAAACCTCAAATCCAAGTACCCCGGCGGTATCGTTGAGGACGAAGATTACGAAAAAGTACGTAACGAAATCATCGACGCTCTCTACGATTACAAACACCCCGAAACCGGTGAACGTCCGGTAATGTGCGCTATCCCCAAAGAAGACGCTAAAGTTTTCGGTATGGGTGGCGAGCAGGCGGGTGACGTTGTTTACGTTCTCAAGCCTGAGTACATGGCTGAACACGGTTACGGTTTCCCCACCGGTGAATCCGGATGCGGTTCCCTGAAAAACGTTATGATGTGGCGTGGCCCCGGCGTTAAGCAGGGTTACGTTTACGATCGTCCCCGTTGGCTGGCTGACGTTGTACCTACCTTCTGCTACGCAACCGGCAACCCGGTTCCCGCAGATACTGAAGGTGCAGTCTGCTACCAGATGTTCGAGGACCACAATTCCTAGTAAGTAATTGACCCCCAAGGTCATCACACCCGATTCCGCTTCAGCGGCGTGGTTTTCTCCTAGTAAACCACGCC
>DDLU01000226.1 GCA_002340305.1 Desulfovibrio sp. UBA2564 | reverse complement strand
CGGGTACGGAATAAGATATGAATACGGAATTTTTAAACAGGCTATAGAAGACGGCGAGCAGGTTGAGGCCCCGGACGATTGGTTGCATAGCGGTAATCCTTGGGAGTTCAACCGCAAAGGTTTTATGTTCACTGTCCGCCTTTATGGGCGGGAAGAGCAGTATACCCATGAAGATGGGTCCGTGCGCCATCGTTGGGCCGACAGCGCGAAAGTCATGGCTGTGCCAGTGGATATGCTCATCCCCGGCTACAAGAACGGTAATGTTATCAATATGAGGCTTTGGGAGGCCCAGCCGGCCAGAAGGTTCAATTTCGATCTTTTTAATAGCGGAGATTACATTCGTTCCATGGAGGATGCCGTCCGTTCCCAGACTATTTCAAAGGTTCTTTATCCTAATGACCGGCTTAGTGAAGGGCGTGAGTTGCGGTTGGTGCAGCAGTATTTCTTCGTTTCGGCAACAATTCAGGATATGATGCGCCGTTTCAAGAAACTGAAGCTTGATTTTTCAGAGTTGCCTAACCGCGCAGTTGTCCAGCTTAATGAAACCCATCCTGCTATCGCTATCCCCGAGTTGATGCGTATCCTGATTGATGAACATATGCTCAATTGGGATCAGGCTTGGCGAATTTGCCGCAGAACTTTTGCTTACACCAACCACACGGTCATGCCGGAAGCACTGGAAACATGGCCTTTGGATATGATGCGCAAAGTCCTGCCGCGTCATGTTTCAATCATTTTTGAGATCAACCGTCGTTTCATGGAAGATGTGAAGAGCCGTTTTCCCGGTGATGAGGATCGTTTGAAACGCATGTCCATAATCGAGGACGGTGAGTATCCGCAGGTCCGCATGGCATGGTTAGCTGTTGTCGGTAGCTTTATCGTTAATGGTGTTTCCGCATTGCATGGTGAATTGATCAGGAAGAGTATCTTTCAGGATTTCGTTGAAATGTTCCCCGGTCATTTTACCTCAGTGACGAACGGAATTACTCCGCGCAGATGGCTGCTCCAATGCAACCAGCCGCTTTCAGAATTAATATCAGAAAAGATCGGCGATGAGTGGATTACCGACCTTGAGCAGTTGCGTAAGCTTGAGCCTTTTGCAGATGATCCGGAGTTTCAGGATAGTTGGTACGAGTGCAAACTTAAGGAAAAAAAGCGTTTGGTGGATTACGCCCGCAATGAATACGGGCTCTACCTGCCTGAGGACTGGATGTATGATGTGCATGTTAAACGTATTCATGAGTATAAACGCCAGTTGCTCAATGTGCTCCACGCAGTGACGCTCTACTGCCGTTTGAAGAAAGACCCCAACAGCGTGGCTGTTCCGCGACTGAAAATTTTTGCCGGTAAAGCCGCTCCCGGATATTTTTTGGCTAAACGCATTATCCGCTTGATTAATTCCGTAGGCGCAGTGGTTAACTCCGATTCTGCGGTTAACCATAAATTACGTATTGTCTTTATGCCTAACTATCGTGTTTCACAGGCTGAAAGGATAATTCCGGCCACTGATCTTTCCGAGCAGATATCCCTTGCAGGGACCGAGGCTTCGGGGACTGGTAATATGAAGTTTGCCTTGAACGGTGCCCTGACCATCGGAACTCTTGATGGGGCAAATATCGAAATCATGGAAGAGGTCGGGCGCGAGCACATGTTTATCTTCGGTATGGATGCCGAAGAGGTACAGGCGCGTTATCATAACGGTTACAATCCTTCGGAGATAGCTTCCAATGATAACGAGCTGGCTGAGGCCCTGCATTACATTGGTGACGGTACTTTTTCCGAGGGAGACCGGGAGTTGTTCCAGCCGATCCTGAATGCCTTGTTTGATGGTGGAGACCAGTATATGGTTCTGGCCGATTACCGTGCGTATATGGATGCGCAAGACCGGGTTGAAGAGTTGTGGCTGGATCGCAGGAGTTGGCTGCGCAGTTCAATTCTCAATACCGCCGGATCGGGATATTTCTCCAGTGATCGCACCATAACGGATTATGCCCGTAATATCTGGGGTATACGGCCTATGACGTTGGATAAGTAATTCTAACCGGTTTAACGCTGTTTTAGTTCAACCGCTTATTTTTTACGGAATAAGCGGTTGATTTAGTCTAGAGAAAAAGATGCGTTATGGCAGGCTGTAGCGATTAGCAGCGAGTCTGTTTGCACGTAGGTCTATGTTTAGAGTTTTAAGTTCGTTCAACCTAGAGATTCTGCGCAGTAAGCTTACTTTTGCTTTTGGGTGAAATTTTCCATATATTGTCGATCCTGAAATGATAACAAAGCGGGTTAACAATAATGAAGAGTAAGTTTCGGCCTTTTACAGTCCTTTTGCTGATAATTTTGTTGGTGGTAGGGATTAATGTCGGCCTTTACCACATGGGCTATTATGATGATTTCCTCGCCGAGAAAGAGAAAGAAGCTATTGTCCAGAACGGTGAAGGCCCGGTTGTACGCCGCGCGGTCAGCAATCTGGTGCTTCCACTTGAATCTTCCGAGTCCGGCACTTCTGAAATTTCTGAAGAATTGAATGAAGCTGACATCAGTACTGGGAATAAGACTGATAGCCGACAAGCCTCCCCGGTCGTACAGGATGAGTCGGAAATACGGGAGAACAAGGAAGAGCGGCATGTTGTTGCTGAGAAACCGATCCCTGCTCCTAAAGTCTCTCCAGCCAAGCCGCAACAATCAAAGAACGGAGCAGCAAAGTTGCAGTTGAAGAAGTCCGCAGCAGCCAAAGGTGTGCTGCGTGACGTTTCCGTTGCATGCGATAAAAGTAAGGCTTCCGTTCAGATCGGCCTTTCCGTAGCTGCCGGAAAAGTCAGCTGGTTCAATCTGAATAAGCCCCGCAGGCTGGTTGTTGACCTCCATGGAAAATGGAAAAATAAAGCCAAATCCTTGTATCACATAAAAGATTGTCCGGTGCAAAAAATCGTGCTTGGTGAACATGCGGATAAAGTGCGCTTGGTCGTATATCTTGATGGAAAAGATGTGCCTGTCAGGCTTAAGCCCGTCATAAGCAAGCAGGATAAGGGTGTTTCAGTAAGCCTTAATTTCTGATTTTAACCATAGTTTTGTCTTGAACTCCCTGTAATGCCCAGCATTGCAGGGATTTTTTTGTGAGTAAAATATTTTTAATTTCAGAATGTTGTGATGTGTTGTTCTGCGTCACATAAATGTAACAAGCGGGTCATTGCTCTGTAACCCGTGCCGGATAGTTAGTTCATGTCAGTTGGGAAAAGCTGGACGCTATTTGGCACTTATCGATTGAGGTCAGGAATAATAAATTCTGATCCGATTGTATTTTTATATAATATGGAGACAATGCAATGGGGAAAGCTGTTAAAATCGCTTCCAAGAATCTGGATTTTTACTACGGGGACTTCAAGGCACTTGAAGATATTTCCATGGATTTTGAGGAAAACAGGGTAACTGCGCTTATCGGGCCTTCCGGTTGCGGTAAAAGTACTTTTCTGCGCTGCCTGAACAGAATGAATGACCTCATTCCCGGCACCCGTGTGGATGGTGATCTCAGGCTCGATTCTGAGAATATTTATGCTCAGGGACTGGATGTTGTTACACTCAGAAGACGTGTGGGCATGGTTTTCCAGAAGCCCAACCCTTTTCCGAAGTCCATTTTCGAGAATGTTGCTTATGGATTGCGCGTAAACGGTATCAAAGACAAAGAGTTTATTGCCCGTAAAGTTGAGGAAAGTCTCAAAGGCGGTGCCCTTTGGGATGAGGTGAAGGATCGCCTGCATTCCTCCGCTCTTGGACTTTCCGGCGGCCAGCAGCAGCGTCTCTGCATTGCCCGCGCGCTTGCTGTTGAACCTGAAGTCCTGCTCATGGACGAACCAGCCTCCGCGCTGGACCCCATTGCTACCCAGAAGATTGAGGACCTGATTCACGAGCTTAAGAAAAATTTCACCATTATCATCGTGACCCACTCTATGCAGCAGGCAGCGCGTGTTTCCGATCAGACCGCTTTTTTTTACATGGGCCGTCTTATTGAAACAGGTAAGACTGAGAACATGTTTACCAAGCCCGAGAACAAGCAGACTGAAGATTACATCACCGGCAGGTTCGGTTAGGACGCTGTTCAGTTTATAATTAAGGTCCGGTTTGCCGGACCGTAAGTTCAGGAGATTACAGATGGAGCAGCGTGCCCATTTTACAAAAAAAATGGACGAACTGAAGGTTCAGGTCCTGAGAATGTCCAGCATGGCTGAAACCGCGATGCACAATTCCATGAAAGCTTTGGCTGAATGCAATGCCGAGCTTGCTGAAGAAGTCATCATGAACGATATCAAGATCAATGAGCTTGAGTGCGGTCTTGATGAGCATAGTCTGAGTTTGCTGGCTCTCGACCAGCCCATGGCTAGAGATTTGCGTTTTATCGTCGGAACCATGCGTATCAGTGCCAATCTTGAGCGTATCGGCGATCAGGCCGTAAACCTTGCCAACCGGGCCGTGTTTTTATCCACCCGTCCGCCGCTGCCTTTCAATCAGCAGATGGAGCAGATGTGTACTGTTACCGGCGAAATGGTCAATAAGGCGGTCAAGGCTTTTGCAGATGAGGACCCTGAGCTTGCCGCGCAGGTCTGCGGCATGGACAATGAAGCTGACAGTCTCAATGTCCGCATTCTCAAAGGACTCATCGAAAATATGGTTTCCGAAACAAGGATCGTGGAACGTGGCGTGCATCTGATTATGGCTGCCAGCCATCTGGAGCGCATCGCAGATCAGGCCACCAACATTGCCGAATCGGTGATATTTATCGCCAAGGGTGTTAATATTAAGCATCAGTGCAAAGGATAGCAGACGGCTGATAAAGCACGCATCTGCTACGTAAAGTGAATTGTCGGCCTATCTTCGAGACTGCAGGATTCTACCCTTGAAGGTACTGCAAAAAAGACAGAAACTCGCGTATGTCCAGGATACGCGCTGTTCCTGTCTTTTTTGTCCCTTACGTCCGGCTCTTTCTAAGCCGTCTGCTTCGGATCGGTTTAGGCCTTTTTTTTGCTTTAAGCTTTGATTGCAAACGATTTCAGGGGGCGGGGAAGGGTCGAATTAGGTTTACAGAAGTCTAATTTTAGGATAGAAGCAATTCTCTTAATCTCAGTAGGGTTTGTACCCATTGGGAAATATCCCTTAACGGGCATTAGGGACAAAGTACGGCTTTTAGCCAACGGACAGTCTGGGCATCGGCTGCCTCGGAACGCGTGAGCAGGTTGATCCAATGTACTTATCCCATCATATATGTCGAAATTTTGTCCGAGGACATCGTTGTTGGAGGTAACCCATGGAAAACAATGAAAACATGAACGCCGAAATGGAAATGGACTTTGAGGCTGCCCTTGAAGACTACCTTAATGCCGATTTCGGAAATCTGGACGAAGGAAGCATCGTTTCCGGTGAAGTAGTTAAAGTTGATAAGGATTTTGTTCTTATCGATGTAAACTTCAAGTCCGAAGGCCAGATTGCAGTATCTGAATTTTTGGATGCAGACGGCAACATGACTGTTGCTGTTGGTGATAAAGTAGACGTTTTTGTTGCAAACAAAAACGAAAACGAAGGCACCATCCACCTTTCCCGCGACAAAGCCAAACGCATGCAACTCTTCGATAAACTCGAAGAAGTGCAGGAAAAAGAAGGCGTTGTCGAAGGCAGAATCATCCGCCGCATCAAAGGTGGTTACACCGTTGATCTCGGTGGCGTGGAAGCATTCCTGCCCGGTTCTCACGTTGATCTCCGTCCCGTTCCTGATATGGACGCTCTCGTTGATCAGACTTACGAATTCAAGATTCTTAAAATCAACCGTCGCCGCAGCAACGTTATCGTTTCCCGCCGCGTTCTTCTTGAAGAACAGCGCAACGAAATGCGTTCCCAGCTGCTCGAAACTCTCGAAGAAGAGCAGACCGTTAAAGGTAAAGTCAAGAACATCACCGAATACGGTGTATTCATTGACCTCGGCGGTCTCGACGGTCTTCTGCATATCACAGACATGTCCTGGAAGCGTATTAAGCATCCCAAGGAAATGGTCGCACTCGGTGATGAGCTCGAACTGAAAGTTCTGAACTTCGACAAAGAAGGCCAGAAAGTTTCTCTCGGTCTCAAGCAGCTTGTTCCCGATCCGTGGGAAGATATCTCCGGCAAATACCCCGAAGGTGCCAAGTACACCGGTAAGGTTACCAACCTCGCTGACTACGGTGCATTCGTTGAGCTGGAAGCAGGCGTTGAAGGTCTCGTACACATTTCTGAAATGTCCTGGACCCGCAAACTCCGTCATCCCTCCCAGATGGTACGCGTTGGCGATGAAGTCGATGTAGTTGTTCTGGGTGTAGATCCCGACAAGAAGCGCATCTCCCTCGGTATGAAGCAGGTTAAGCCGAACCCCTGGGATGTTGTTGCTGAGAAATTCCCCGAAGGTACTATCCTCGAAGGCCAGATCAAGAACATCACCGAATTCGGCGTGTTCATCGGCATCGAAGACGGCATTGACGGCCTGATCCACGTGTCCGACATCTCTTGGACCCGCAAGGTTCGCCATCCTTCAGAAGTATACGCAGTGGGTGACTCCGTTCAGGCTAAAGTCCTCACCGTTGATAAAGAAAACGAGAAATTCACCCTCGGTGTTAAACAGCTTTCCGAAGACCCCTGGTCTCAGGTACCCACTAAGTACCCCGTTGGCTGCACCCTCGAAGGTCTCGTTACCAACATCACCGACTTCGGCCTCTTCGTAGAAGTTGAAGAAGGTATTGAAGGTCTCGTTCACGTTTCTGAAATCTCCCACAAGAAGATTAAGAACCCCTCCGAGATGTTCAAAGAGGGCGTTACCATTCAGGCTAAAGTCATTCACGTATCTGCTGATGAGCGTCGCCTCGGCCTCTCCATCAAGCAGCTCAAGGAAGATACTGAAAAACGTCAGCCCAAAGAATTCCGTTCCAGTCCTGCCGACAGCGGTAACACTCTGGGCGAACTGCTGAAGCAGAAACTTGCTGATGCAAGCGAAGCTAAAGCAGCTGCAGAGACCGAGGATGAAGAATCCTAAGAAAGGTTTCTCTGTCAGGCATCCGTTTCTTTTCGGATTCAGTCTGCTATTAATGGCTGTGGCTCTCTTATGGGGAGCCGCAGCCTTTTTTCATGGTAAAGTGGACTTGTTCAGTGCCGGAAAGATCGGAGTTGTTAATGTTCAGGGGACCATAATCAACTCGTTACCGACAGTTAAGTTCCTGCGCGACCTGCGCCGGGACGATTCTGTGAAGGGTGTGCTGCTGCGGATCAATTCACCGGGCGGAACCATTGCTCCTTCGCAGGAACTTTACCATGCCGTGAAACGGTTCGCCGAGGTTAAGCCCATTGTGGCCTCTTTCGGCACTGTGGCTGCATCCGGCGGGTATTATGCGGCTGCTCCGGCGACCAGAATTATCGCCAGTTCCGGTTCAATTACCGGCTCCATCGGTGTGAAGGCTGAGTACGCCAATTTTCATCAGTTGATGGAAAAGGTCGGGGTCAAGCCGGTCATTATCACCAGCGGGAAGATGAAAGCTGCCGGATCGCCTTATACCGAACTTACATCTGAACAGCGTGAGTACCTGACCAATCTTATCATGGATATGCATAACCAGTTTGTTGATGATGTCGCTTCAGCAAGAAAGCTGGAGCGTAAACAGGTTGAGAAGATTGCAGACGGAAGGGCCATTACCGGACGTGAGGCGAAGGAACTCGGTTTGGTGGACCGCATAGGCGGTTTTGAAGATTCAGTGACTGTTCTCAAAGCTCTTTGCAATATTGATGGTGATGTTTCTGTCATTGAGGGACCTGAAGAAGAAAAGCCTTTGTTGAAAGAAATACTCGGTTATCTAGGCATTATACCGGAGGGTGCTACCGGGGACGGGATGACATTTTCCTACTAGCCAGAAAAAAAGGGTGGTTCGATAATGAAATGTACTTTTCTTGGTGTCGGGTCGGTATTTGATGCTTTGCAGACAAATGTTTCCATTTTGCTGGAGACTGAATTTGGCGGCATGCTGCTGGATTGCGGATTTAATGCTGCCCATGCCTGCATACGCACAGTCAAAGGTCCGGGCTAGATAGATGCGATTTGGATTTCCCATTTTCATGGGGATCATTTTTTCGGGCTTCCTTTTCTTTTCGGTTCGTTTTTTGCCGCCGGACGGCGCAACGATCTTCATGTCTGCGGTCCGGCCGGCATTGAAGATAAGTTTAAACAGGTTTTGGATCTTGCTTATCCGACCCTACGTGGAAAGTTGGAATTTAAGGTTGTTTTCCATGAATTTAACCCCGGTGACATGCAGGACATTGCTGGATTTTCCATGCAAACGTGCCGCATCAATCATTCCTGCTCAGCATTGGCTTTGCGGATTGATTGTAACGGTAGGTCTGTCTTTTACAGCGGTGACGGTAGTCTGACTGATGATTGCAGGGCCTTAGCTACAGGTGTTGATCTGGGAATACTTGAGTCCTATGGTTTGGGTGAAGCAGTTAAAGGGCATTCCAGCATTCTGGAATGTATTGATTTTGTAACATCAGCAGGAATACCGAAAACAGCCCTTGTGCATCTGGAACCTTTTATGAGAACCTGCCAAATGGAGCAGGTCGCGGAAGTTCTTGCGCAAGTGGATAAATATGAAATTTTCCTTCCCGAAGAAGGAGAGAGTTCCGCGCTTTAAGACGTTGGCAATACGAATGTAGTGAGGCTCATGTGGCAACTAAATATGATCAGATAGTACGCGAATTTTATGAGGAACAGGACGGATATACTGTTCTCCTCAGTGATGAACCTTCCTTCTACAAACTGTTGCGCGGAACCCTGCATAAGATATTAGCTATTCGCCGGGATTGCTTGGCATATTTTCAGGAACAGGGACCTTGTCTTGCAGAAATCAAGGATAAACTTGGTGCTAATCAGCCAGTATTGGTTTTCGTGGAAAGACTGGTCAAGGGTAAGCCTTCGGCTGATTTCATTCTAAATATCCGCAGGCTCTTTCCTGATATCAAAGTGGTCGTCCTAACTGATGAAACCAGTCAGGAAGAGCTTATCTTTCTTCATGAGCTTGGAGCCAACAATATTATTACCAAGCCTGTCTCTGTAGACAGTCTGGTCCAAAAATTGGCCTTTACTATCAAGCCGCAGGGCAAGCTTGCGCAGTTGGTGGAGGCTGGTAAGACCTTTTTGCGTAAAGGTGAGCTCGATAAGGTTTTGGTTGTCAGCACCAAAATTCTTGAGATAAAGCCCGACAGTCCCGCTGCACTGATGCTTCAGGGGGATGCCCAGTCCGGGATGGGGCAGAGGGATGAGGCTCTGAAATCTTACTTGAAAGCCCATGAGCAATCCAAGGTTTTCATGGAGCCGATCAAGAAACTGGCTGAGTTCTACAAGGGTAACGATAATGATCAGTACCTGCACTATTTAAAAAAGCTCGACTCTATTAGTCCGCTTAATACAGAACGTAAGTGTGAAATAGGTCGGGTTCATCTTAAACGTGAAGAGCTCGATGATGCTGAGATGTATTTCGATCAGGCTGTGCGCTGCGCAGTAAAGGAAGCCCACAACTATCTTTCGCAGGTTATGAGCGGGATTGCTGAGTCCCTTTTCGATGTGGCACCGGAAAAGGCTGAAAAATATTATTCCAAGCTTTTGATGGTTAAGTCTTCAAGTCTGAGTGCCAATGATCTTGAGACTTACAACCGTTTGGGGATTGCTTTGCGTAAGCAGGGTAAATGGATGAAAGCGGTTGAGAATTATCAGGCTGCTTTGAAAGTTGCCCCTAATGAACCGGGGCTCTTTTATAATATCGGTCTGGCCTATAGTGACGGTAAGGAATACGCCAAATGCGCCAAGTTTTTTAAACGTGCGGTGCGTTCAGACGGAATGGTCCATAGATCCGCTGTCTCTGTGGCGCGTAATATTGCCGGGATTTTTGTCAAGGTAGGCATGGGTGAAGAAGCGCGTGTTGTCATTGAGGAAGCGCTTACTGAGTTCCCGGATGATGCTAGGCTTAAAGCTTTGCTTAAAAAGTGCGAGACTCCTCAAGGTTAATTGATTTTATTAGTTCAGGTTCTTAGATGTATTTTTTAATAACAATCGTTTTCAGCTTTTTTATTATCATGCTTGTGTACGCCCGGTATTTGAACGTGAGTGGATCCATCAACCAGCGTAAGTTGCAATTAGAAACCCTGCGCGATAATGTTGAGTTTCGTGTCAACAAGCTCAACAAGGGGTCTACTCAGATAAAACAGGAAATACTTGAAGCTGAATGTCTGCTTGATGACTTAAAGCGCTGTCTGAATGACGCAAGGGGGACCGAATGATCCCTATGTTTGTGTTTTGCGGTGTTATGATTGTGGTTGCTTTAGTCGTAAACAGGATGCTGACCGGATGGTATGTTCAGAGCGTTACGGCGATCAGGCAGGAGGATGCCGCATTACGTGCCCGGCTTGATCGGGCTGGTAAGGAACAGAAAAAGTTATTGATCGAGTTGCGCAGGCTTAAGAGTCTGGCGACTAACTATGAAAGCCAGATCGATAATATAGAAGTGGAAGAAGTTTGATTTACATGAAAATCCCGGATTGCCGCAGGTAGTCCGGGATTTTTCTGTTATCCAACTTCAATATCACTGACCGTGATGTCATCACTTGCGCCGAATGCTGCTATCAGGGTTTCCCCACCTGCATCATCACCATTGGAGTCATACCATAGTTGTTTGTCGCTATCGAAGACAAAGTATGCGTTGCTGGTCCCTGCGCCGGCATCTCCGGCATATGGAGCACCGAATGTATGGAATCCGGCTGAATCCTCGAAGTTCGGGCCATCGAAATACAATTTATCATTATTGGCTGCGGTTGCGTCTGTGTTCTGGAAGTTGTTGATGGTGTCGCCCCCCTCGCTGAGAGAATGGTAAACAACCTTGGTTGGCTTACCATCGACCAGATTGATTGTGTCGGAACCGCTTCCGCCTATGATTGTCGATGCTCCAAAAGAGCTAGCGGTAATCGTATCGTCATATTGCGAACCGATTACACCCTCAATGCTTAGAAAATTATCGTTACCGGCCCCATTAACTGTGCCCATGGTTCCTTCAGCATTGGTGGCAAGGTCTATCTCAATACCACTACCTCCGGTAAGATGTTCAAAGCTGATGAAGTCGATTCCGCCACCACCATTGATGCTGTCCTGACCATCTCCGCCTTCAAAGGTTTCACTGGCAGTTGATCCGGAGAAGGTGTCATTTTGGCTGGAACCGATGAAACTGTCGATGTCTGAAAACGTGTCTGTCTCGGCGGTTCCGGAGTTGCGTGTTGCTGTCCCTGAGCCTCCAGGAGTAACTGCGATAGTAACAGAGCTGGCTTTGTCGCTATAATCGAGGGTGTCATGACCGCCTCCGCCGGAAAATTGATCATCGCCCAAGCCGCCTGTGAAAGTCTCGTTGGCGGAGCTACCGTTGAAAATATCATCATGTGCAGAGCCGATGAAAGATTCAACATTAGTGAAAGTATCGGTACCATCTGAGTGGGTGGCACTACCTCCGGAACCATTGATGTTTACGGTTACGCCGGAAGATGATTCTTCAAAAGACATTTGGTCGGCACCTGCCCCACCATCGAAGAAGTTGTTCCCGCCTTTGCCGTCGAAATAGTCTTTACCCTTGCCGCCAATAAATTTGTCATCGGTGGTAGCACCTGTGTAATCGTCAGCACCGTCAGTACCTACAATAGTGGCAAAGTGATAGATTGTGTCAGTATATTCGGTTCCGGAAATAGTATGTGAAACAGAGTCGTCAAGCATTGAGACGCTAATACTGCTGTGTCCTTCGTAAGAGAGGGTGTCATTGCCCGAGGCACCGCTTAAACTGCCGCCGTTGAGGGTGTTGTTGCCTGCTCCTCCCATGATCAGGTCATTTCCGGCTCCGCCATAGATTTCATCGTCGCCTGCTCCGCCGATGAGAAAATCGTTTCCGCCGTGACCATTTATGGTGTCGCCGCCATCGTTACCGTCAAAGGTCTCGCCATAGGCACTACCGTTCATAATGTCGTTGTGGACAGTGCCTTGGAAGGCTTCAACACCACTGAAAGTATCATTGATATCGCCACCTTCATTGAAAACGGTCCCTGTTCCTTCACCGCTCATGCCGAGAGTGATGAAGGTCCCTGAGTCCTTATAGGTCAGGCTGTCAATTCCTGCACCGCCATCAATGGAGTTTGTTCCGGTTCCTGTGTTGATGAAATCGTTTCCATCCCCACCGAGAATACTGTCGTTACCAGTGCTGCCGTCGATGGAGTCGTATCCGTTACCGCCTTCGAGAGTATCTGCGCCTCCTCCCCCGTCGATGATGTCATTTCCGTCTGCGCCTTTGATAATGTTGCTGCTGCTGTTTCCGCTCAGGTTGTCATTACCGGATGAACCCAAAATATTTTCAATGTCAGTAAGGGTTATTTGGTTAACCCGGCTGAAATCGTTGGGTTTGGTGGAATCATGCACTTCGGCATTGCCGTTAAGCCCAATCAGGGAGACGTTGACGTAGTATTTGCTGTCCAGATTTTCAAACTGGATCCAGTCTTCGCCTGCACCGCCATTAACTTCTTCTGCGCCGGTAATGTCATACTCGACATTCAAACCGGGAGCGAATCTGTTAACCCCATCATCTCCGGTGAGGGTGTCTTTATGGTCGGTCCCGATAACTCCTTCGATGTTGATTAGTGTATCCTGACCATTGGCAGTTGTGACGATAACTTCGCCGTTACCGTTTTTGTTGCTAAGATCGACCTCAACGCCCTGACTTGCACCGTCAAATGAAGCAAAATCTGTTTCGTGGGATTCGCCGGAACCGCCGTCAAGGTAGTTGCTACCGCCATCGCCTTGCAGCATATCCTCACCTGCACCACCGTATAGTGAGTCGTCTCCCTGTCCGCCGTAGATTTTATCGTCTTCAGCTTCACCGTAAAGAAGGTCGTTGCCGCCCAAGCCCTTAACTGTGTCAGCAGAACTGCTACCGGTGATGGTGTCGGCTTCGCTGGTTCCTTCAATGTAACCGCTGCCGGAAATATTGTGCGGGTCAGAGCTGCTACCGGAATCACCTGATCCGCCGTTGTTATTATCTTCAGTTGTTCCTGTTGTATCTTCTACTGTTTCTGTCGTCGTAAGTTCTTCAGGGGGCGTTTTTTGTTCTTCTTCTTGTTGAGCTTCTTCCTCTAGTTCAGCCTGAAGTTCGTTCTTTTCTTCTCCCTCCTCACCTTCTCCATCTTCACCTTCTCCATCGTTTTCCTCGATTTGTGGTCTTTCATCCAGCTTAGGGAGTTCATTAATTTTATCAGGATCAAATTTTTCACGCCCTACAAGGGCTTCATCGCCGGGATCAAGGATACCTGTTCCCGGATGCAGTACTCCACCGTCTGTTTCAGGGCCTTCATTAGGATCACCGCCGCCGGGATCAACATCACCGGGAAGTTCCCCTTGCTGACCTTCGTCTCCCTGTTGCTCATCAACCTGTTCATCAATTTGCCCGTCCTGCTGCTCGTCTTCGCGCTGGTCGCGTATTTCCTGCTCCTGCCTGATGTTGGCGGGGGCAATATCGCGGAAGTTCTGGAGTTCCTGCGTAGAGAGTTGGCGGACGTTGCTCAGCAGACCGGAACTGCCGACATCGACCATCTGTCCGGAAAAAAGCTGGCGCATGGCTCCAGTTGCTTTACTTTGCAGGAGCATGGCTTTTCCGGCGTGGATTTCTTCAACACCGTGTTTTTCACCGTCGGCCCCGACTTCGCTAAGAATGATGGTTCCGCGAATACCGATGGTAGCCAGTGGAGAGCCGAGTTTGAAGCGGTCCGGGTTTTGTTCGGCGATTTTACCAGTGACTGTACGGAAAGCTCCTTCTGCTATCTCGCCCAAAAAGCTGGATGCGCCGCCATCCGGATCATAAACGTAGTCATCAAGTGAAATACGGGAGTTACCACCTTGGGAAATTAAAGTGTCGTCAACAAAGCGTACTTCGACATTACTATTGTCTCCGGTGATCAGTTCCTCACCCTGAAAAATAGGGCTACCCGGTTCCAGAACACGAGTACCGGAAGCGGTTTGGGCAAATGCTTCACCGGAAAGACCGGTTACAACTCCGATTTCTTGTGGACTATTTTGTTCAGCGGGCATAGCAGTGCATCAACCTATGTTCATGTTTTGTTTATATAAATATGGTTTGTCTTAAAAATTAAGTACAAAAATTATATATATTATTAAAATAAAAAAGGAGCACGGGCAAGTAATATTGAAAATAGATGGGGCTACATTGCTGCTAAGGTTAGCATATTCTTTTGAATTTTGAAGTTGTATAATGGTCCGCATATGGTGTATGCTTAACTTCGCAGAACTAATATAAAATTTTTGTTTGTTACGGAGAAATACATGGGGGTTTTTGAAAAAAGTAAAGGGCCGGGACGCAGAATTCCTGTCTGGTTGAGGGTAACTGTACCGACAGTTGCTTCTCTGGTGCTTTTTATCATTGTCATTTTCGCCGTACATATGCCCGCTGTCAGGGAGGCTTTGTTGGTTCAACGCAAGGAGTCCTTAAAGCATATGACTCAGGTAGCCATCGGAGTTCTGGATCATCTGCGTGATCAGGAACTCAAGGGAATTATTACAGCAGACGAAGCGCGCAGACGAGGTGCCGAGATAATTGGGATGATGCGCTTCGGACCTGATGGTAAAGACTATTTCTGGATCAATGATTTTAATGCCAGAATGATTATGCATCCCTACATGCC
This sequence comes from Desulfovibrio sp. UBA2564, assembly GCA_002340305.1. Classification (GTDB taxonomy): domain Bacteria; phylum Desulfobacterota; class Desulfovibrionia; order Desulfovibrionales; family Desulfovibrionaceae; genus Maridesulfovibrio. The sequence continues at coordinate 11,377 of DDLU01000226.1, read as the reverse complement.
CGAACTGGATGGCCGGAATATGTTAAAGTATGCTGACTTTGAAGGTAAATTTCTGGTTGCCGAGTTTGTGAATGCTACGGAAAAGAATGGTGCCGGATACGTGGATTACCTTTGGCAGTGGCAGGATCAGCCGGATAAAGTTGTTCAAAAAATTTCATATGTACAGAGGTTCTATCCATGGAACTGGATAGTGGGAACCGGACTGTATTTCAATGACATTGAGTCTGAGGCTGCTGCCCGCAACCGGGAATTGGTCATGATGACTGTTGCGATTCTCGGTCTGATCTCCTTGCTTTCTTTTTACACCATCATACAGAGCAGAAGAGCCGGGAAGGAAATTCAGGAAAGTGAGGCTCTTTTCAAAGGTATATTCAATCACAGCCAGCAGTTCATAGGAGTGCTGAGCCCGGAAGGTATACTGCTTCTGGCCAACAAAGAATCCATGGATTTTGCGCAATCCGGGAGTCTTGATGTAATCGGTAACTATTTATGGGAAACTCCTTGGTGGGATGATTCCCTTGATGTGCAGCGCCAGCTAAAGGAGTTGATCCAGATTGCTTCTTTTGGTGGAGTGGGCAAAGGTATTTTCAAGCACGAAAGTGCTGATGGTGGCTCTATTTACGTTGATTTTTCTGCAAAACCGGTGTTTGGCGAAAATGGTAAGGTTCTTTTTCTTATTGTCGAGGGTCACAATGTTACGGAACTGAAAGAAGCTCAGGAGCAGATTGCCCTTAGTGAAGCGATGTTCAGAGGTGTTTTCAGCCAGTCTCTCCAGTTTATGGGCGTGGTTGATCTGGACGGCAATCTTAGAGAAGTTAATAAGGCTGCTCTTGATGTGCGTAGCGTTAAGGCTGAAGATGTTCTTAACCGCCCATTTTGGGACGGGCCATGGTGGCAGGATCCTCCGGCCCTTGCTGAAATATTGAGGGAGGACATTGCAAATGCTGCCAATGGGCATATCATCCGCAGGGAAGTTAGGGCTAATCTCCCTGATGGCGAACTAAGATATGTTGATTTTTCATTGAAGCCTGCATTTGGTGTTGACGGGAAGATGCTCTTTTTGCTTGCAGAAGGCAGGGATATTTCTGAGTTGCGATCCGTTCAGGACCAGTTAAGTGCTCTTAACCGTGACCTTGAGCAAAAGGTCGAAGAGCGTACTTCGGAATTGCGCAAGTCTGTTGAGCGTCTGGAAAATGCACAGAATCAGCTAATCCAATCTGAAAAGATGGCTGCACTCGGTGATCTGGTGGCCGGGGTTGCTCATGAGATCAACACCCCGGTGGGGATCAGTGTGACCAGCATCAGTTTTATGGAAGAAAAGCTGGGTGAGATATCAGCGAAGCTGGATTCCGGGCAATTGCGTAAATCCGACTTTGATAAGTTTATTGCTGTTGCCCGTGAGGCTACTAAATCCAGCATGCTCAATCTGCATAGGGCGGCCGAACTTATCGGCAACTTCAAGCAGGTTGCGGCGGATCAGGCTTCCGGTCAGAAGCGGACCATCAATTTGCGCGAATATCTGGATGAGATTCTGCTTAGCCTGCGGTCGAAGTACAAGCGTACCAAACATCAGATCAATATCAGCTGTGATGATGATCTGGTTCTGAATACTTATCCCGGTGCGTTTATGCAGATTTTTTCAAATCTCATAATCAATTCCCTGATTCACGGCTTTGAAGGTGTCGAGGCCGGACATATTGATATCGGGGTTGAGATTACAGATGAAGATATAGTTATTCGCTACACTGATGATGGAAAGGGCATGGATGAAGCCAACGTGAACAGGGTCTTTGAGCCGTTTTTTACCACCAAGCGCGGAGCAGGCGGAACAGGACTGGGCATGAGCATTGTCTACAATCTGGTCAGTACCCGTTTAGGTGGGGTTATTACCTGCTCCAGTGTGGAAGGTCAGGGAACGGCCTTTACTATTCGGCTGCCTAAGGATATCATTGTTGAAGGTTGATATTATTGATTTCCCGGCCCTTGACTGGGCGGTTTTAAATCATATCTTTTGATTACCGCATCGTTTCCGGTGCGGTATTTTTCTATCAAGATTAAAAAACAGGAGTTTTTAATATGACCAGTCAGATCAAGACTTTTTTTCTGCTCGCCGCGCTTACGGCTATCATCCTCTTTCTCGGAGGGCTGATGGGAGGACGGACCGGGCTTGTCATCGCTTTTGGGCTTGCTATGTTCATGAACGTGGGCAGCTACTGGTATTCCGATAAAATCGTGCTCAGAATGTATAATGCGCGCCAGCTTTGCGCTAACGATGCCCCGCAGGTGCATGCCATGGTCGAGGAACTGGCTGCTAATGCCGGAATTCCCACCCCGCGCCTTTACGTGGTAGATCAGGATTCTCCCAATGCCTTCGCCACCGGGCGTAACCCTGAGAATGCAGTGGTCGCAGTGACCAGCGGTATCATGCGCATCCTGACCCCTGAAGAACTGCGTGGTGTTATTGCGCATGAGATCGGGCATATTGCAAACCGCGATATTTTGATCCAGTCCGTTGCCGCTGTGCTTGCCGGGGCGATCATGATGATTGCCAACATGATGCAGTGGGCCGCAATTTTCGGCTTCGGCGGTGACGATGAAGAGGGCGGTACCAATCCTTTTGCCGCTATTTTGGTCGCAATTCTCGCACCTATTGCAGCTTCTTTAATTCAGATGGCTATCTCACGTTCACGTGAGTACCTTGCCGACTCAACCGGAGCACAGATTTCAAGTGATCCTAAAGCACTGGCTTCCGCTCTTTACAAACTGGATGCTACCGCCCGTAATATCCCCATGGATGCGAATCCGGCAACCGAGAACATGTTTATTGTCAACCCGTTCAGCGGTGGCAACATGGCTAACTGGTTCAGCACCCACCCCTCAACCGAGGACCGCATTTCCAGACTGATGTCCATGGCTGGAAAGTAATTATTTGCTTTCCCCATCCCCTCAAAACTTTTTAGTATGCTTCGCAAGTAGCTTGTAAAAGTGTCTTTCGATTATAAAAGAGCTATAGTATATCAATGGATTTTTCATGGTTCGTGCCTGTAAAATAATACTTATTACAGTTCTGGCAATTTTTGTTGCCCAGCCTTGTTTTGCCGCAAAGAATGATTCTTTGCGCATCACCCCGGTGGTGCGGGCTGTGCAGAAAGCTTCCTCGGCAGTTGTGAATATCAGCGTGACCCGCATTGTGGAGCGTGGGGATTCTCCGTTCAAACTTTTTGGTGGTGAAGCATTCGAGATGCTGCTTGAAGGGCTGCCTGTCCCGCAGCGTAAGTACCGTTCGCAATCCACCGGATCCGGCGTGATTATCAACGGACGTAAAGGTTTGGTACTGACCAATGCCCATGTGCTTACCGGTGGCAGTGATATCAAGGTCAAGATGATCAATGGCGAGGAATTCCAAGCTGAGATTGTAGGCTCCGATGCTGATTTTGATCTTGCTGTGCTTAAGATTAAAGGTGCGAAGAATCTCCCGCAGGTTGCAATGGGCGATTCCTCTGATATCTACATCGGCGAGACAGTAATCGCTATCGGGAACCCTTTTGGTTACACCCATACGGTGACAACCGGGGTGGTTTCTGCCCTTAAGCGGACTGTTAAGTCAAAAGAGGGTGCTTTTACCGATTTTATCCAGACCGATGCTGCCATTAACCCCGGCAATAGCGGCGGTCCGTTGCTGAACATCATGGGCGATCTGATCGGTATCAACACCGCTATTCAGGCCCGGGCCGAGGGGATTGGTTTTGCCATTCCCATTAACCGCGCAAAACGGGTGGTTAAGGAACTGCTAGCCTCAGGCAGGGTTTCCCCGGTCTGGCTGGGGCTGAGCGGTCAGGATCTGGATCAAGGATCAGCCAGCTATTTCGGCTTATCCCGCGTATACGGAGTGCTGGTCACGGATGTCTACAAAGAGACTCCAGCTGCTTATGCTGGAATACATCCCGGAGACATAATTCTCAGCATGAATGGCATTGAGGTTCAGGATAAGGCCGGATATCTGGGTCTGCTTCGGGTGCAGACCCGCAGTGAGGATGTGGACCTTGCGGTGCTGCATGACGGCAAAGTCCGTAACATAGTTGTTCGCCCTCAATCCTTGGACTTAAGGCAGATCCGGTCTCAGGCTTGGTCCCGCTGGGGTATCGTGGTGGATAAGGATTCCCGTGGTCGCGGGATGCTTGTCGGTAAAGTGCGCAAAAACAGCGGATCAGCCAGGCTCGGTTTACAGCCGGGAGATAAGATTCATCAGATCGGAAATCAGCGCGTCAGCTCACAGCAGGATTTCCTTGATGCCTTCCTGCGCTACCGCATGAATAACAAGGTGATGCTTAAGGTTCAGCGCGGTCGTAATTTTTATTACGTGAAGCTGAATAGTTAGGGTGTCTTTGCAGATAAAGTTTTAAGGCGTGCGGTCTGTTTGGACTGCACGCCTTTTTTTATTTGTATTCTTCAATCACAGAATAAATCGGTCCATCCGGCGTGAGTACGCTCTTGTAGAGGGTGAAATCGTTGATTTCAGCCTCAGGCAGGTCAATGGCACTGACCTTCTTTGCCAGTGCAGCCCAGTCGTCATCCGCTGCTTTTTTGATTCGTGCCAGCGTGAGGTGCGGGTGGCAGTTCTTTTGGTTTTGCTCAAAACCGAGCTTTGCCATTTCGGTTTTCACTTGGGCGGCATTGGCGCAGATTTCTTTACCGCCTTTTCTTAGTCCGATCCATGCTACACGCGGCTTTTCAAGGGCCGGAAAGAATCCGGCTTCGGTTGTTGAAATTTTAAAGTTTACAACTGGTATTTTTTTCAGTACTCCCTGCACCTCGGCAAGTTTGTCTTCCTCAATACTGCCTAGAAATTTGAGGGTGAAGTGCATGTTTTCCGGCTTTACCCACGCAATTCTCGATTTCAGCCCTTCCTGCAGGGTCCCGTATGATTCGCCGATAATCCTTTTCCATTCTTCTGGAACCGGATGTGCGATAAATGTGCGTATCTTTGTCATATTATCCCAGCTTGTTAAGGTGTTTATGAACCGGGTGTGGAAAAAGTGAAGAAGACTTTCAGCATTCAGGGTAATATCTTAGCTTTTTATTCAATTTATTTCCAATAACCGGTACAGTTTTTCCAATACGGTTTGCAGGCTCTGCTGTTTTACACTCATGCGGTCGCCGTCAAAGATGAATTTCTCTGCGTAGGTTTTGCCGTTAACGTGCCAGCCCATCCAGACAGTACCGACTGGTTTGTCCGGTGTTCCGCCCGTGGGGCCGGCAATGCCGGAAAGAGAAATTCCCACATCAACATTCAGAGTTTTGCAGATGCCTTCAGCCATGGCCCGGACCACGGGTTCGCTGACAGCACCATGGTCGATAATGGCCTGTTCATGCACATGCAGCTGGGCCATCTTTACTTCATTGGAGTATGCGACCACAGCCCCGGAGAACCATGCGGAACTGCCGGAGAAGTCAGTCAGTGTAGCAGCCACAAGACCTCCGGTGCAGGATTCCGCAGTGGACATGGTCCAGCCCTTATCAGTAAGAATTTTTCCGATAGATGGTACAATGCTTTCAATCATGCAGGTACATTATACCGATTCAGGTAATATTTAAAGAGGCCTACCCTAGATATTGTTTACAGTGGAGCGAAGTGCTACTCTCCCGCTTATGGCTTTGAAGAATATCGCAGAAATTGTCTGGAAGAGACATCAGAGTCACTGGAATTGGATCATTATGACCGGTTCGGTGTTTGTCCTGCTTATGGCTTTGTGGACTAAGTCCTTCTTCCTGACCTTGGCTTTTATCGTTGGAGTTGCTGCTTCAATGTTTGAATTGCAGGAACCGGATCCGCCTTTCGTCATTGTGGACAAGCTCTTGGAGTATGAGCGCAACTGGCTGGAATCTCCTTGGGGCTGGAAAAAGGGTTTGCAGGCTTTCGGCATGTTCGCCAGCGTTGTATATATTTTTGTCTGTTGCTGGATTGAAAGTCTGATGGGCTTGCTGCTTCTTATTGGAATTTATGCCAATATCGCTTGCGTCTACGGAAATAAACGCATGGGAATTGATGATTTGTAGTATTTTTATGCAGATTGGTGCAAGAATACCCTTTATTAGTGCGCTTAGATTCGATACTAGTGTCTCGTTCATTTAATTCATGGAAATGAATTAAATGAAATAAAAAAATCTGTTTTTTCAAAATAAATTAAATTTATTTTGAGGATGTTACTGCGGCTTGAGACGAGCCTTTTTATATAGATGATATTAGGAGAAAGAAATGCTCGATTTGAAATTTGTACAGAACAATCTGGATGTAGTTCGCGAAAGCCTCGAAAAAAGAGGTTCCAAACTTGATGTTAATGAATTCAGCGATCTGGATTCCCGCCGCAAGGCTCTCTTGCAGGAAGTGGAATCTCTCAAGGCCGAGCGTAACTCCACCTCAGGCGAGATTGCCAAGATCAAGCGCGAAGGCGGAGATGCCTCCGGGATCATCGCTCGCATGGGTGAAGTCTCAGGTAAAATTAAAGCTCTTGATGAAGACCTTAAAGATATTGAAACTGCAGAACGTGAATGGCTAAGTTCCGTTCCCAACATGCCTGACGAGTCCGTTCCTTTCGGTAAAACCGAAGACGACAACCCGGTCATCCGTCATTGGGGCGAGAAACCTGAGTTTGATTTCACTCCCCGCGAACATTGGGATCTGGCTGTAGAGCTGGGCGGTGTAGATTTCGAACGTGCTGCCAAACTTACCGGTGCACGTTTTGTGGTGCTTAAGAAATGGGGTGCACGCCTTGAGCGCGCACTGACTTCTTTCATGGTTGACGTGCAGACCATGGATCACGGTTACACCGAGATTATTCCTCCTTACATCGTTAACCGCGATTCCCTGTTCGGTACCGGGCAGCTGCCCAAGTTTGAGGAAGACCTTTTCAAACTGAACAACTGGGAATACTACATGATTCCCACTGCGGAAGTTCCGCTGACCAACCTGCACCGTGATGAAGTGCTCAGCGAAGATGATCTTTCCATCGCTTACTGTGCACCGACCCCTTGTTTCCGCTCTGAAGCAGGTTCCTACGGTAAGGACACTAAAGGTCTGATCCGTCAGCACCAGTTCCACAAAGTGGAGATGGTTCGTTTTGCCCACCCGGATAAGTCTTTCGAAGACCTCGAAAAGATGACCGGACATGCTGAAGAAATTCTCAAGCGTCTCGGCCTGCACTACCGTGTTATCACCTTGTGCACCGGCGACATGGGCTTCGGTTCCGCAAAAACTTACGATATTGAAGTATGGCTGCCCGGACAGGACAAATACCGCGAGATTTCTTCCTGCTCCAACTGCGTGGATTTTCAGGCCCGCCGTGCCAACATCAAGTTCCAGCCCAAAGACAGCAAGAAAAAGCAGTTCGTACACACACTGAACGGTTCCGGCCTCGCAGTAGGACGTACTTTTGTTGCTGTGGTTGAAAACTATCAGCAGGCTGACGGTTCCATCGTCATTCCTGAAGCACTTCGGCCTTACATGGGCGGTCTGGAAGTGATCACCGCTGATTAGTTTTTATAGATATCAAGTAGCGAAGGGCTGTCCATTTTGGGCAGCCTTTTTTTTGATCAGTTTCAAGAAAGTGTTTTTTAACTACTGAGGATTGCAAAGGGGATTATCAATAAAGCGCGAAGCGCAGCAAATTAAATGGTTGCCGCAAAAATTACGGCAGCCATTGCTGAAAACTTATTTGCGGAAAGTGTCTACAAATCCAGACCCTGCTTCTTGTAATCATTAAGCTTGTTGCGCAGGGTTCGAACAGATATTCCCAGCAACTCAGCAGCCTTGGTACGGTTTCCTGAGGTCTGGTCGAGACTCTTGATGATCAGCTTTTTCTCCATTTCAGAGATGGGCATAACCGCGAATTCTGCTGCTACGCCGTCTGCATTTGCAGGCCCTTCTGTTTCGGGCGCATTTTCTCCGGTATGTGCTTCATCCGGCATCCATGCATCGGGATCATTAAGGAAGTGCCTGGACTCAATGGGTCCTGTTTCGGAGAGGAGTACTGCTCTTTCCATAAGGTTTTGCAACTCACGAACGTTGCCGGGCCATTCATAGCCAAGCAGCCATTTGGTGGCTTCCCCGGAGAATGCCAGCGGAGGCAGCCCGTATTCGGTGCAGTATTTATTAACGAAAAATTTTGCCAGAAGCAGGATGTCTTCGCCACGCTGGGCTAGTGCCGGGAGTTTGAGCGGAATGACGTTCAAGCGGTAAAAAAGGTCCTGCCTGAATTTTCCTTCCTTAACTGTTTCTTCAATGGCCCGGTTGGTGGTTGCCAGTACGCGAACATCAACCTTGACGGTTTCCACACCGCCAACGCGGTCAATTTCACCTTCCTGTAAAACCCTGAGCAGTTTAGCCTGTAAGCCGAGTTCCATTTCTGTGATTTCATCAAGAAGGATGGTTCCGCCGGAAGCCAGTTCAAATTTACCCAGTTTGCGGTTAATGGCTCCGGTGAATGCGCCTTTTTCATGACCGAAAAGTTCTGATTCGAGCAGGTGTTCGGGCAGGGCGGCGCAGTTGATAGCCACGAAAGGCTTATCGTTGCGGTCGGAATGGTGGTGCAGGAAGCGGGCGAACATTTCTTTACCTGTTCCTGATTCACCGGAAATTAATACTGTGGCCTTGGATTTGGCAACCTGCTTGGCGAGGCCCAGAACACGGGCCATAGCGGGGTGTTGCCCGATAATCTGATAGCGGCCCTGTGTGCCTTTTGCTTCCGGTGCGACAGGCTTCTCCGCTGCTCCCAGTTGTTCCGGGGCAGGCATGGAAGCAGGTTTATCATCGGGAAGCATAAGTTTGATCTTTTCCCATGACAGAGGTTCCAGCCAGTAATCGCGTGCGCCAAGTTCCATGAATTTTTGCGCTTCATCAGCGGAACCGTTGCGGGAAAATACCACAACTGGTGGGAAATTTTCAATGTTTACAGCTTCAGCAAGAAGTGCCTGAGCAGAATAGCCCTGCATGACCGGCCTTGTGAAAATGAGGCACGGCTTTGACTTTTTGATGAAATTGACCGCTCCGGCAAGGTTGTCGGCCAGCCCTGCTTGAAACCCTGCTTCTTTAAGCGGGGAAAACACGGAGGTGACGGACTGGGGTTCGGCTATGAATAGTAATGTACTCTCAGGCATGTAGATTCCATATATCTAAGTGAGAACCTTTTCAACTCTATATATATTATTAATGCCGATAAATTAAGAGTAATCCTGTAAAACATCATAAAATGGTCCCTGCTTATCTGGCTGGTGGTGTTAAATTTAGAATAAAATAATTTTAAGCACTGGATGTCTAAGAAAATGACTTCGTGTTTATTTGCTTCCAATCATATTGATTAGACAGGAATTTTTATGATCAAAACGCAAGAAAGTTAAAAATAATTTCGATTTTCGAAATGCACAATATTGTGTGAAGTTGATTTTTGCAGGAAAAAGAAGGTCGGTTTTTAGCAAAAATGATTTTTCCTAAGATATATAATTCGCGAAACGTTAAAAAGAGAAGTGTTCATCCAAAAACACGCTGGACTTGCTGAATTTTGTTCCATTTGGTACCCGTTTCCTTCGACCTTTGAATAATTTTTTTACGGGATTTGTACAAAAGTGATAAAATTTAATAATGTCAACAAATACTACGGTGATTACCACGCCCTCAGGGATTTAAACCTTCATATTAAAAAAGGCGAAGTGGTTGTTGTCTGCGGTCCTTCCGGTTCCGGTAAGAGTACCATGATTCGCTGTATTAACCGTCTTGAACCTATTCAGGAAGGTGAAATAGTTGTAGAAGATATGGATGTTAACGGCCCCAGAGTCAATCTGCCACTGCTGCGTGCAGAGATCGGGTTTGTATTTCAGTCTTTCAACCTTTATCCGCATATGACGGTTTTGGAAAATATCATTCTTGCGCCGACCATGGTCCGTAATATGAAGCGCAAGGATGCTGAAGATTTGGCCATGGAACTTCTTTCCAAGGTTAACATTCCGGATAAGGCCGGCGACTATCCTTCCCAGCTTTCCGGTGGACAACAGCAGCGTGTGGCTATTGCCCGCGGTCTGGCAATGCGTCCGAATATCATGCTTTTTGACGAACCCACCTCCGCTCTGGACCCGGAAATGATCAATGAGGTTCTGGATGTAATGAAGGCTCTGGCCCGTGAAGGCATGACCATGGTTTGCGTGACCCATGAAATGGGCTTTGCCCGTGAGGTTGCAGACCGCGTTATCTTTATGGACGAAGGAGCTCTCATTGAGGAAAACACTCCCGATGAATTTTTCCATAATCCGCAGCATGAACGCTCCAAGCTTTTTTTGAGCAAGATTCTTTCGCATTAGGTAATTTCCCGGCATTTAATTGTGGCGGGTGTTTATAGTGAGGTGAGGTAATGGTCTGCAAATGTAATATTTACAGTCCGGTATAAGGAAGTTCGCGGTTTCCGCGTCGGGGATCGCTCTTTTGTATACTCTTTGTCTATTTCCACGCAGGAGGAAACAATGAAAAGGTTTATGACTCTGGCTCTCGCAGCCGCTCTGGTTATGGCTTTCGCTGCAACTGCTTTTGCAGGTGCCACTTATGACAGAATCATGAAAGACAAGGTTATCCGTGTCGGTATCATGACTGACTCCATCCCCGGTGCTTTCTACAACGCCAAAAAAGAATGGGTTGGCTTTGACGTAGATATCGCTAACGAAATCGCAAAGCGCCTCGGCGTTAAAATCGATCAGGTTCCCGTTAACAACAAAACCCGTATCGGTTTCCTCCAGCAGGGCCGTATCGACGCTTCCGTTTCCAACATGACTCACAAGCGTTCCCGCGATAAGTCCATTGACTTTTCCATCACCTACTTCTTTGACGGTCAGAAAATGCTTGCTCCCAAAGGAAAGTTTTCCACCCTCAAGGATTTCGTAGGTAAAAGGGTTGCAGTAATGCAGGGTACCACTTCCGAGCTAAACGTTAAGAACCTGCTCAAGGAACTTGGCGACGTTGCTCCCAAAGTTATCTCTTACCAGAAAGAATCCGAGTGCTTTCAGGCATTGCAGATGGGTCGTGTAGACGCATGGTCCACCGACTCCACTATCCTGCTCGGCTACGCTGCACAGGTCCCCGGCAAGTACGAGCTGGTTGGTGATTTCTTCTCCAACGAGCCTTACGGCATCGGTCTTGTTGAAGATGATTCCAAGCTCCGTGACGCTGTGAACTTCGCACTGCAGGATATGTGGAAAGACGGCACTTACGAAAAAATTTACAATAAGTGGTACGGCCCTGACACCAAGTACTACTTTCCCCTTACTGAAAAGATCGAAATGTGGCCCTAGGCTTCTTTTGATATGCTAGACAGGCGGGGTCCCGTGGCCCCGCCGCTTT
>DDLU01000011.1 GCA_002340305.1 Desulfovibrio sp. UBA2564 | reverse complement strand
CCCTCGGAGAGCCGCCGGAGGCTTTTTTAGTGTCAGATACTCTCACTGGTGAAGTCCGTACAGTTGTTTATCATAATGAAGAGAACGGCTACATCGTAGCCCGTGTCGCCTCTAAGGACGAGCCTTCACACATCACGGTTGTGGGAGTTCTTGGCTCACTTACACCCGGTGAATCCGTTGAACTTCACGGTCGCTGGAAACAGCATCCTAAATTCGGTCGCCAGTTCGAGGCCGATTTTTATGAACGCGTGCGTCCGGCAACTGAGGCCGGGGTTATCCGTTTCCTTAAATCGTCCTCCATCAAGGGCATCGGTGAATCCATCGCCACGGAAATGGTCAAGGAATTTGGTATCGATGTGCTGGATATTCTTGATGAAGAGCCGGAAAAATTGCTTAAGATCAAAGGCATTTCCAAGAAAAAACTGGAAGGGATTAAAGAGTCATGGTCTTCTCAGCGCGACATCAAGAATTTGATCCTTTTCCTGCATACTCATGAAGTGCCTCCGACTTACGCGGCAAAAATTTTTAATCTTTACGGTACTAAGGCTGTAACCAAGATCAGCGAAAATCCCTATGAACTGGCTTATGAGATTCGGGGTATCGGATTTAAAACCGCTGATGCCATGGCCCTCAAGCTTGGTTTTGCGCCTGATTCCCCGCAGCGTATTGAAGCAGCTATTATCTATTCGTTGTTTTCAGTGAGCGAGCGTGGTGGACACATGTTTACACCTAAGGTCAAGCTCATTGAGGATGTTGCTAAAATGCTGGGTGGTGTTGATCTGGATTTGATCAGCGAGGGTATTTTTTCGCTGGGAGAGCGCAAGCGTGTGCGGGTGGAGAATCTCCCTGAACAGAACATAGATGAAGCGGTTTTCCTAATGCATTTTTACCGCTTCGAGCGTGAGATTTGCAAGCGTTTGCACGGCCTGATCAGCCATCCCTCTCCGGTCAGCCGGGAGAAGGTTGAGAAGGCACTTCCTGAAGTCGAGTCCGAGCTTGGTTTCGACCTTTCAGATGAGCAGCGTGAGGCTGTTTTTGAAGCCTGCGTAAATAAATTTTTTATCATCACCGGGGGACCGGGGACAGGTAAGACCACTATTACCCGCGCTGTGGTCATGACCCTGAAGGAATTGGGGCTTAAGATTAAACTCGCTGCTCCAACAGGACGTGCTGCCAAGCGTTTATCCGAAGCTACCGGAAAACAGGCTACCACCATCCATCGCATGTTGCAGTTTACCCCGGAAGACGGCGGGTTTTATTACAACGAAGACCAGAAGCTTAAGGCTGATGTGCTGGTTGTCGATGAAGCTTCCATGCTTGATGCGCAGCTTTGTCTTGCAGTATTGCGTGCCGTGCCGTTGACATGCCGGGTAATTTTTGTCGGTGATGTAAATCAGCTTCCTTCTGTCGGTCCGGGGAACGTGCTTTCCGATCTGCTCGATAGCGGACAGGTGCAGAGCGCGGTGCTGAACCATATCTTTCGGCAGGCGCAGGAAAGCTATATCGTAGTTAATGCCCACCGGATCAATGATGGACAATTCCCTCAGCCCCACCCGGAAGAAGCACCGGAAGCAGATTTCTATTGGATTCCGCAGGAGTCAACGCAGAAGGTGCAGGATATGATCGTTCAGACTGTCTGCGAGCGTATTCCCGAACGCTACGGCCTTGATCCCATGACTGACGTGCAGGTGCTGACTCCCATGCATAAGGGTGATGTCGGAACCCAGAAGCTTAATGCTTTGTTGCAGGAAAAGCTTAATCCCGGCAACGGCAAAGGGTTGAAGCGCGGCTTTGTGGAATACCGCGTGGGTGATCGCGTTTTGCAACTGCGTAACAACTACGACAAGGAAGTCTTCAACGGCGACCTCGGGCGGGTTGTGTATATTAATACCGAAGACAACGAACTCACCGCTGAGTTCGACGGTAATATTGTACATTACGAGCTTGCCGAGCTGGATGAACTGACCCTCGCATACGCAGTCAGCGTGCATAAGTCGCAGGGTAGCGAATATCCGGCAGTGGTTATGCCCATCGTTTCACAGCATTACATGCTTTTGCAGCGTAACCTGCTTTACACAGGGCTGACCCGTGCCCGTAAGCTGGCAGTGCTTATCGGTAGCAAACGCGCCTTTAATATTGGTCTGAATAACGTCACCGCCGGTAAGAGATTTACCAACCTGCGTTATCGCATTAAACAAATTTTTGATGAGAGTTTATTTTAAGTAATAGTCCGGATTTTTTGTAAACTTAAAGGCGCACCGTGCATATACGGCGCGCCTTTTTCATTTCCGTCAGTTCTGCCTTCTTTTGATCATAATATAGGTGGTGATGGTTGAAATGACGATGATTCCACCAATGATGGTGTTAAGAGAAGGTATTTCGTTGAAGAATAGATATGCCCAGAGTGAGGCCAGTATCACACTGCTCAGGCCGATCATTGCTGCTTCTGCTGCGGGGATGTAGCGGGTGGCAGTTGCGTTTAAAACTCGGCCCAGCGGTGCAGAGAACAACCCCATTGCTGCCATGATTATCCATGTGTCAGCGGAATACGTGCTGGGTTCTGCCGGGATCGACATTGTCAGGGCCAGAAAAAAACCGCCCAACCCTACAATTACTATACGGCTGATATTTTTGTAGCACCTCCACAAGGTGCCGTTCAGTGCAAGAAAAATAACTGCACTGAATGCAAATAAGTCACCCAGTATGGTTCCTGACTGTAGCGAACCTGAAGCCACGGTCGAAATACCAATGATCACCCCTGTTATGGCAAGCCACAGGCTTGTGGTGGGTTTTTCTTTTAAAATCAGCCAGCATGCCAACGCTGTCATGACTGGCCTTCCGCTAAGGATGACCATGGTATTAGCTACGGCGGTATGTTTGATGCTGAGGATTACCGACAGGGCACTGCCAACGATAAGTAGTCCTGAAACTACAGCAGGCCACCCGCTCTCTTTCAGAGTAACTACTAAACCCCGGGGGTCTGTGGTTTGAATAAACAGCGACATAGAAATGGCTGAGAAGATTCCAAACAGGAAAGCCGTGTCAAAGCCGCTGATACCGGATAAGCGGATGAAAACTGAATCAAAACTGAGAAACAAACTACCGGTAACAGCCGCCATGATCCCCAGTTCTGCAGGCCTTGCGGAAAACATTGCTTTTACGTGTGATGTCATGGGATTTACTCCTTGGTTTGTAAAAAAATAATCATACCCATGAGTATGATTTAAATTTGAAAGAAACTCTTGTCAATAAAAATCATACTGAGTAGTATGTTTTTTGAGAATGATTGGGAGGAAATCGAAGTGAAAAAGATGGAAAAAAAGAAAGAACTCAAACGGACCGCTATTTTAGAGGCTGCTGTCGAGGTCTTTCGTGCAGATGGGTATATCGGCGCGCGTATGGATAGTATCGCTGCCAAAGCCGGAGTAACCAAGCAGACAGTTTATCGTTATTACAATGCCAAAGAAGCATTATATCTTGCGGTTCTCGAGTATCAAGAGGACACCTCTCACGCTAATTTTCTTTCTGAGTTGGACCGTGAAGATGACAGGGAAGCTTTGTTGTTTTTCGCAAAAGAATTCGTCAGGTGTCATTTATCTGCTAAATATCTTGCGACAATGCGGCTCATGATGACTGAAGGCCCCAAAGCCCCGGAAATGGCCCGCGCTCATTTTGCCCTCGGACCCACGGATGTTCATGAAAGGTTGGCTGTATTTTTTGCTGAGCGTTTTAATTTTCCTGATATTGAATATGCCAGTAAGATGCTGACAAGTACTTTGCTTTCAATGACCATGGGTGTTCTCCTCGGTCGATTTGATTCTCCTACTGCGGAGGATATGGATGAGCACGCAGAGCGTACCGTTGATGTTTTTATGCGACTGATGTCATAGGGATCTCTCGAAAGCCTGTCGCACTAAGGGAGCCGGAGTGTTGTATTCAACGGACTCAACCCCATTGACCTGATCTTAACCGGGGTTCCGTATGCTCCGGTATTGCCGAGAAAGTCTGATGTACGGCGTAATGTCAGGGCCTGTGCATGTGTTTCCACACCTTTTACAATCAGCTTACCTCCGATTTTTTCTGTAAAGTCGGCGGAGGTATCAATCAAAGCCCGGTTGACCTGATTGGGCTCCATGTTCTCCATGAAAGATTTCTCCATCTTGATGCCTTCCGGCTTGATTTCCGCAATGGAAGTCAGGCCGGAATATTCTGTCCCGGCATCATCAATGGCGGGAACCATGCATTTTGCCCTTTCTCTTAAGCTTATTAAATACATAATTAACTGGAATCGTGGTGATAACTGAGGTATTTTAAGGCAAACATAGAAATCCTCACAGGAGAATGGATGCGTTTACTGGTTGTTTCCCCTGATTTACGTCTCATGGGTGGAGTTGCTGAAACCGTTAAGCTTTTGTTGCGAGAGCTTGAAGGGAGAGCAGAGGTGACTTCCGCAGTATTGGGGCGCAGGCTTAACCAGAATGGAATAGCTCGTCTGCTCAGAGTCTTTGCCGATCTATTCAGTTTTTTCAAATTGCTTTGGTCCCGCCGCTTTGATGTCATTCATATGAATCCTTCGTTGAATTTCATTTCTTTCATGAAAGAAGGAATGCTGCTGCTTTTGTTTTACCTGTTTGGATATTCGGGAAGGGTGTTGATTTTTATCCATGGTTGGGATGAGCATTTTTTTGCGCGGATAGCAGTAAATCGTTTTTACAGCACTCTTATGAGCGTGGTGCTTAACCGGGCGGGACTGGTTCTTGTGCTTGCTGAAGATTTCAGGTGCAGGCTGGATTCCATTGGTGTTGATATTTGCAATGTTAAAGTAATCAGTACAATGGTAGATTTGGATAAAATACCGATTTCCCGGTCTTGCGAGAGTAATGAGAAGTCTCTTCTGTTTCTTTCGCGAATGATTCCGGGGAAAGGTGTTTATGAATTGCTGGATGCCTTTTCGTTGCTTTGCGATAAGTATGATAGCCTGAGGCTCATCATGGCTGGTGACGGACCTGAAAAACAAAGGTTGATGGAAATCGCAGCTTCGCGTGGGCTGAGTAATGTTGTATTTCCGGGTTACATTCAGGGTGATGAGAAGCGCAGGACTTTTGAGGAATCGTGTATTTATCTTTTGCCTACAAGCAGGGAAGGGTGCCCGGTTTCATTACTTGAGGCAATGGCTTCCGGTTTGGTTCCGGTTGTTACAGATGCCGGGGGCATCAAAGATGTTATCAAACCCGGAGAGACTGTAATTCTGCTGGAAGAAATCAGTGCCAAGGCAATTGCAGGTGCTGTTGAAGGATTGCTCGCTGATCCAATCAAGCTGCAGAAGGTAGCAAAAGCGGCCCGTAGCTATGCGGCGGCAAATTTTGGTTCGCGACAGATAACGGATCGGATTATCGGCTTTTATGAGCACTTGGATGTGACGTTAAAGAAGGGAAAGGTCATATGACTGTTTTATTATTTATCTTCTTCTTTTTCCGTCCGGTCATGTTTGTGGATATCGGCTGGCTGGTTTTTGGCCTTAATGTTACCGAAGTCTTTGCTATTTTTGCTACCGGGCTTTTGATGGTCGCTTTTGTTTTACGGGCCATTGTCACAAAATCAATCAATATTTCTGTTGTCGATTTATTTCTTTTCGCTTTTGTGCTTTGGGTTTGGTTTATTTATTTTCTTTACATTGACCGCTCGCATATCAAAGATGCAGCCAAATTTGTCCTTCCGTTTACTACCTACTTTGTACTGAAAAATGTAATTACAAATGTTAAGGACTATGCCCTGTTCATTAAGCTGATGCTTATTGGATATGCCTTGCCGATTATTGGCAGTACTTACCTGATTACGCAAGGTAAGGGCGTTTATACAGTCATATATTGGACTAATCTCACACGTTTCAGTGGTGTTTATACAAATCCGCATAACCTTGGGCATTGTATGTCCCTGTTTATTATGATTCTGGCGATCTATTCGGTCCTATGTGCTGAGGACGATAGACTTGTACCATTACTTAAACAAAGAATGTTTTTTATATTCTCAATGACCATGAGTGTGTTTGCACTTTATTGTTTATACAAAAGCTATGTGCGTACCTGTTACTTCGGATTGTTCCTCTTTATTTATTACTACCTGTTTCGGGTTAATAAGAAGCTACTTGCTGTACTCACCGCTATGTTGGGCGTGGTAATGTTTCTTTCGGCTGCTGTTTTGTATACAATTTTCTTTGATATGGTTGATTCAACAAAGAACCCGGATAAGTCTCAATTCGGCTCCGGGCGGCCTGTAATCTGGATGCACAACGCTGAAGAATTTGTATCCCAGCCTTTGGACCGTATCCTTGCAGGGGTGGGAGTCGGGAATATCAATACGCATATCAAGTCCCGTAAGCAGATCGGGAATATGTTGAACAGTCATAACGATTTTTTTGATGTGCTTACCCAGACCGGGGTTGTCGGGTTTATGCTTTTCGTATCGTTCCAGATCGCTCTATTTATGAAAATCCGTCAATTGGAGGGGAGGATTCGGTATGTTTTCCTTGCCTTATTCTTGACTGTCAGCTTCATGAATTTTGTCAGCAATAGTTATGTTACCCGGTTTGGATTGGGGCAGATGTTTTATGCTGTGTTGGCTTATATTGAATTGCCGGAACATAAGATTAGCAGAAAGCAGGAGCTGGGGGCACCGGGACAGAATCGAAGCACAAACGTTGTGGGTGGAGGACGTTTATGAATATTGAACGGTCCGTTTGGTTTTTAAACAGACTCAGAGCTATGGGGCTTGCTGAGATTCTAAGCCGCTGTAGAAGCGAAGGTCTTTCAACCTTGCAGAGATGCGGATTGCTGCTTGTGACCGATCCTGCTCTTGATCAGGCTGATGACTTTGTGCCGCTCCTATTTGAATTGGAACCGGACATTGATATTACTGCCGCAGTGCGAGTCGCGGATAAACTGATTGATGAAGGCATGGATGTGTTTAATCTTTCAGGGGTAGAGTGCTGCAAGCCTGAGTGGAATCGCGATCCACTGACCGGAACTATGGCTCCTCTTGATTTTGGGAAGCAGTTAAATTTCAAGAATTACGCTCTTTGCGGGGATATTAAATATCTCTGGGAACCGGGAAGGTTTTTGCAGGCTGTTCCTCTTGCCATTGCTTGGAAAGTCTCGGCTGATCGGAAATATCTGGTGGTGCTTAAGTCCATGCTGAGTTCGTGGCTGGAGCAGTGTCCGTATATGATGGGAGTGCATTGGGCCAGTCCTCTTGAGCTGGGGATTCGTTTAATCAACTGGGCACATGCATGGCATTATGCCGGGGGAATGTTCTCCCCTATGTTTGAAGGTGAACAGGGGCAGATTTTTCGCGATCGCTGGCTGAAATCAATTTACCAGCATATCCACTACATTGATGGCAGTTATTCACATGGATCGTCAGCCAATAACCATCTTATCGGGGAGGCTGCCGGAGCCTTTATCGCCTGTTGCGTCTGGCCTTTTGAGGGTAGGGATGATCGCTGGAAAAGCAAGGCCTTAGGGATTCTGGAGCAGGAAATTCAAAGGCAGGTCCACCCGGACGGAGTGAACAAAGAGCAGGCTCTTGCGTACCAGCAATTTGTTTTGGAATTTTTCCGGCTTGCGTATCTTTTTGATCCAATTTCTTTTTCCAGCTTCTATCGTGACCAGATGGACAAGATGGGTGTTTTTATTGCTGTAATGTCTGATAGTGCGGGAAATTCACCGATGATAGGTGATGCCGATGATGGAGTTGTTTCCGGTTTGTCCCTTTTGAATCAGGCTCCACCTGTCACCGGCGAAATTAAAACCGAAAATTTACCTGATTCATATCCCGATGGCGGATATCATATTCTGCGTGATGAGCAGTCCGATCTGTTTATGGTTATTGATAGTGGGCCGTTGGGGTATGGGCCTCTTGCCGCACACGGGCACGCGGATGCACTTTCCATTTATCTCGCTCTGAATGGACGTGAGTTTTTAATTGATCCGGGTACTTATGTGTACGGTGCGGATTCGTTTTGGCGGAGCTATTTTAAAGGGACCTCAGCGCATAATACCGTGCGGGTGGATGGTGTGGACCAAAGTGAGTCTGCCGGCGATTTTTTGTGGAAGACCCATGCCCATACTCAAGGCAATGTTGAGCGCGGGACTGTGAAAGATGTTTTCTATGGCACGCATGATGGATACATGCGGTTTTTTGATCCTGTACTGCACTCCCGCAAGGTCAGTTTAGATCGTGAGCGTAAGTGTATTACTGTCAGTGATCTTTTAGACTGCAAAGGTAGCCATGTGGCAGAGCAGTTCTGGCATTTTAATGAAAAGTGTCAGCTGGAAATTGTCGCTGAAAATAGAGTTGAGGTTGATAATTCAGGAATAAAAATTTGCATGGAATTTTGTCCTGATGTGAATCTTGCTTTGTTTGAAGGTGATGGGCGGATTCCTTTGGGCTGGGTTTCGCGGCGATTTGGAGTGAGAATTCCTACAATAACACTGGTAGCTTTGGGCAATGTTGCGGGAGAAACTGTTTTTAAAATGAATATTTTTTACTAGGTTTTTTATTTCAGGCGGTTTGATATTCCTGATCATGCTTTTTTCTGTTACTCGTAATAAACCAAGTGATTCTTACAGTCATTGCTCGATCTCTTTTTCCGGGAGTATTATAAGTGGCAGCCGTTTTATCTTTTGTTTTTGTTGTTGCAGCATGGATCATGCTGTATTGGGATTCTTTTCCGTCTCTTTTGCGCAGGTGGAATACTGCTGACTACTCTTATTGCTGGCTGGTGGTGCCTCTTGCCGCTTATGTGGCTTGGCAGCGTAGGGACCTGCTCCCGAAAGTAATAACGCCGTCTACAGGGTCAGGGTACATAGCCCTGCTGTTGTGCGGCGTTTTGTTTTTTCTGGGCAAGGCCAGTGCTGTTGATGCAATGGTTTTTGTGTCCATGTGGCTGGCTGTAGTTTCACTGGTTCTTT
>DDLU01000155.1 GCA_002340305.1 Desulfovibrio sp. UBA2564 | reverse complement strand
CCGAGTTCATCTCCTTTTTTGCCACCGTAAGGACCTTGACTTGGTTGGGTGGGAGTTATTCCTCTTTTGTGATCTCCATACTTACTCATGAGTTCCTCCTTTTGGGTTTGTGATTAAGTGGTTATGCGTAACCGTAGAAAATACCACATTAAAAATAAAACACCTGTGATTGAAAGGATGATGCTGGTGTAGTTCGTAGTGTTAACCCACACAGACCATTTTGACTGCAATCTTTTATAAACATCTCCATTGCCATAATTGGTTTCAAACTGTTCAAGGAACGATTGGTAAGCATTGGCAGCACAGAAAAAAGAAATTGTTGTTGATACCACGGCAAGGATGAAAGCAATTACTGATACCTTTAACGACCAATGATCAATTTGACCTTTAGTGACTGTAAAGATTAAACCGACAGCACCTGCGGACAGTGTAATTATGGTCTTGTCAAAAAGGGTCTGTTGGTCCTGATAGCCGTTCAGATACGTTTTACGGTCTTCAAGATATTGTTCGTGGGTATAACCGCATTCATTTTGGGTGTTTTCGCCTTGCTCATCACACATCAGGCTCCCTCCACCATCTTTTCCGCCTCATCCACCCGCAGTTCACCGGAAATAAGCTTGGGTAGGAGGGTATCGCGAAGGTTGGCAAGTGTACTTGATTCTATGCTGAGTTTATTTACTCGACCGAGTAATTCAGATGCTTCTCTTTCAAATTTTAAAATTAATTCTTTGGGTGGAAGAACGACTTTTTCAGTTTTTAAGATAGCTGTCTTTAAGTTGGTGAAAACACTTCCATTACCTTTGGATATCAAGCTTTTCCTGAGAATCAAAAACAGATGATACAAATAGTGGTCTGTAAAGATTTTCTTTTCGGGAAAATACAACCATCCATCGTGAATACAGGCATCAAGTTGTAAAAAACGTGGTAAGCCGGGAGTTGCACTAGATAATATTAGTGCTCTCTTTTGCAATAAAACAGTTTTTTTAAGGCATTCTTCTTTAATAAACTCTTTGGTTTTATATATGAAGGGGCAGTTATTAGCAGTCGCATCTGCGATTTTAAGCCACGGCAATCCTTCTGGAACAACAAAATCACGTATAGGACGTGGAGAGCCTCCACGCTTAACGGTTACGTAATCTCCTAACTCGACTACCTGCCACCCCTTCGGCACCCGCCCAAGCTCGCTATCCTCAAACTCGGTACAACCATCAAAATCCACAAACCACGATTTGAAAATGGCCTGTGCCATGGCTTCCAGCGTTTCATTCATGCGGCGGTTGAGGTCGATTTTGTCGTCAATGGTGCCGAGGATGTGGGCTATGGCTTTTTGTGTTAATTTGTTAGGCCACAATACTTTCAAAGGGTGTACATGATTTCTGTTTAACGTTGGATTTGCTGCACCAACATCCATGCTCAATAACTCGGCACACATATTTTTAAAAAAATAATAAACATATTTAGGGTCATTTCCGTGAAAATCTTTGACCCAAAGGGTTGTATCGTGCGGCCAATATTCACCCTCAAGATAAAAAACACTTCCCAGTGTTCCTTTTCTCCCCATCACCACACCTGAGCCGTTTACTTTTGAAGTATCGTGATAGCTCTTTATGCCACTTGAAGAAATGACCGGAACAGTACCTTCCCGCTGCTCTTTACGGGTGATGTCGAATCCTCTTTGCAGAGTCGCTTGTTCACCAATAGTGGTATTTATCCAACCTGCAAGTTTACTTGACTTTTGCTTTAATTCCTTGGGATCTTCCACCAAAACAACCCGCTCCCGCTCAATATTCACCCGAAACTCATCAGGCACCTGATCCCAGACAAAAAAGTCCACCCGAAAAGGTAAATCACTTTCCTCAAAGGCTTCTTTAAGATCATAGACAGCGTTTTTCTGATCAGCCGAGGCAAAAGCCACTAAATCCAAATCGGACTTCGGACGGGCAGACCACGTGGCGCGGGAACCATATGCCCAGACTGTTGTGTTCGGCAGATGGGTTTTAATCAGCGAAAGGATGATTTTTTTTTCTGCACTGCTAATATCTATATGATTCAACTCTTTAGCCATTATTCCCAATCTTCTTTGCTCAGCGTTTTGTATAAATCAATACTATCTTCTACAAATTCATCTATTATCTCTAATGCATCTGCGGCTTTTTCTCCGCTATAGTCATGCGATGTTGCAATGCGAACTCTATTGTATTCTATCCACTTTGATATAGGACTAGGTAACAGATAGTTTTCATCAGCGAGACGTAAAAGCGGCTTAGGTCCATTCGGCACTTCTGCCAATCCAATTTCGTGTTCCAAATAACGCTTTAAAATCTTCCATAAACAATCCCAGCATGTTTCAAAGCGTTGTATTATTGATTCCTTTAAAGCAATATTTACCCACTCTTCATAATCATTTGAGATAGAATTTAAACGATTGTTTTGCTCTTCTAAAAGCTGTAGTGCCTTTTTAAATTTGCTGTAATCCATAACTATCCCTCAAAAGTGCCACAAGCTGTGGCAAAATTTAAATGTAGCACAGCCTGTGCCGCTTTTATTGATCGCAACCAAACCCCAGCCCTTTCAAGTTTTCGCAAATGGCTTCATCCAGCTTGCGGCCTTCTTCAATCTGGGCGTAAAGGGTCTTGGTCAATCCCGCCATTTTTTCTTCAAAGGGGATACCGTCATCCTCGATTTCCTCAGCACCGACATAACGACCCGGTGTAAGCACATAATCGTTGTCCTGCACTTCCTTGAGCGATACGGCCTTGCAGAATCCGGCTACATCTTCGTAATCTCCGGCTTCCTTTTCACCGCGCCAAGCGTGGTAGGTGTCGGAAATCTTTTTAATGTCGTCTTCGGTAAGCTCACGGCGTACACGGTCCACAAGGAATCCCATTTTACGGGCATCAATAAACAGGACTTCACCCTGCCTGCCACGGAACCCGTTAGGCTTCTTGCTACGGGTCATAAACCACAAGCAGACGGGAATCTGGGTGGAATAGAACAGCTGCCCCGGCATGGCTACCATGCAATCGATCAGGTCTTTATCAACAAGGTTCTTGCGGATGGCTTTTTCCGCTGTCTGGTTGGTGGACATGGAACCGTTGGCAAGCACAACACCTGCGGTGCCTGTGGGCTTAAGGTGATGGATGATGTGGGACAACCACGCATAGTTTGCATTACTTGCAGGGGGAGTACCGAACTGCCAGCGTACATCCTCGGCCAGCTTGTCACCGCCCCAATCACTGACGTTGAATGGCGGGTTGGCTAATACGTAATCAACCTTGATGCCTTTGTGCTCGTCATTATAAAAAGTTCCTTCGGCATTCCACTTGATGTCGGCATCAATGCCGCGCACAGCCATGTTCATTTTAGCCAGCCGCCAAGTGGTGTGGTTCATCTCCTGCCCGTAAATGGCAATGTCACCAATGCGTCCGCCGTGCTGCTGCACAAACTTTTCAGACTGCACGAACATACCGCCGGACCCGCAACAGGGGTCATACACACGGCCTTTAAAGGGTTCGATCATATTGACCAGCAGGTTAACCACTGAACGTGGGGTGTAGAATTCACCACCAGCACGACCTTCGGCACTGGCAAAGCGTCCGAGGAAATATTCGTAAACCCTGCCGAGTACGTCCTTCGACTTTGCCTTGGCATCACCCATGCCTACATTACTGAACAGGTCGATGAGCTTACCCAGCACCTGCTTATTCAGTGACGGACGGGCGTAGTCTTTGGGTAGAACACCTTTCAGCCGTGCGTTTGATTTTTCGATAGCAATCATCGCATCGTCTATGATTTTACCGATTGTGGGCTGCTTGGCGTTATCTTTCAGGGATTCCCAGCGGGCTTCCTTGGGTACCCAGAATATGTTCTCTGCAAGGTATTCTTCTGGGTCTTCCGCATCGCTGTATTCATCAGCAGCAAGCTCGGCATGCTTGGCTTCAAAGGCATCGGAAATATATTTCAGGAAAATAAGGCCGAGGGCTACATGCTTGTATTCTGAGGCATCCATGCCGCCACGCATGGCATCGGCTGCTGCCCATAAGTCCTTTTCCATTCCTAACGGTTCATTAGCTTTAGCTGCTGACATTTAAGTAAACATTCCTTTAAAATATACCCTGAATCCACAGGGATAGCCAAAAAATATCCCGCCATTTTATTGTGATGGGACATTCGTTAAAAAAATAATCAAAGTCCGGTATCCGGTTTACATCATGGTAGATACATTGGCAATAGCCATAGGGATTATCACGGCTTGGGTGCTGTGCGCAGGTGTTTATCCTTACCTGAATTGGTAATACGAATCATAACATTAACCTATATGGAAATTGTTTTACTTTCGGCATGAATTTTTCTGGAAGAAAAGCACATTCATTGTGTTTGAAAAGACACTTTCATTATAAATATATATAATAACTCGACTTTCGGAGT
>DDLU01000076.1 GCA_002340305.1 Desulfovibrio sp. UBA2564 | reverse complement strand
CGTAACTCCACTTAATTGCTTCAGCCAATTCATCCAGGCTATTGGAAGAATCCTTGTGGTTGCGGTCCCCGTAGGTGGATTCCATAAGCAGATAGTCAGCTTTTTCAATGATACTGGGATTGCGCACAATGAGCTGGTCCTTATGACCGAGGTCGCCGGAAAAAACAACTTTAGTGGTCTCGCCGGCTTCCTTGATCCACAACTCGATAAAAGCAGAGCCGAGAATATGCCCAGCATCCTTAAAATTAACAGTCACACCTTCTGCCGGGTCAAAACTGGCCCCGTACTGGACGGTACGCATCAGCGGGACAGTCTTAAGCGCGTCATCCTGCTGGTAGATGGGAGAAATGGGCGACATACCCTTACGCAGCCTCTTGCGGTTGGCCCACTCAGTTTCCATCTCCTGAATGTAAGCACTATCCAGCAGCATGATATCGAGCAGGTCACGGGTCGGGGTAGTCATATAGATCGGCCCCTTAAATCCGGCACGCACCGCAGCAGGCAGCAGCCCTGTATGGTCGATGTGCGCATGGGTGATCAGGATAAAATCAAGATTCCTGGGATCGTAATCAGCGATACCGCGGTTACGCTTTTCAATCTCGGCATTACCCTGATGCAGGCCACAGTCAACAGCGAATCTGGCGTTCTCAGTTTCAATTATATAACAGGAACCGGTAACAGTTTTGGCTGCGCCCATGAAAGTAATCTTCATTAATCCTCCCGAATCTTAAATTGAATGTTCAGACTATGCTAGTTATTCTTTTTTTGATAATTCGAATGCACTGTTACATGCACCATTAATCAATTTCAGGCAACATCGGAGCGATTGGAAATTGCAACAGCACAATCAGAAGAAGGCTTACGTATACGGCCTTTCCGCCGTACTCATCTGGTCTACAGTAGCCTCGGCATTCAAGATAGCACTGGGCTATATGGACCCGCTGCAACTGCTGTTTTATGCCGTAATATTTTCCACCATATCACTCTTCCTGATTTTAAAGATACAAAATAAAACCGCACAGATAAAGCAAATGAGTACAAAAGGGTTACTCAAGTGCGGTCTACCGGGAATACTCAACCCTTTTTTATACTACATAGTGCTTTTCAAAGCCTACGCCCTGCTCCCGGCTCAGGAAGCGCAGCCGCTGAATTATACATGGGCCATCACCCTTTCGCTTTTATCCATCCCCTTACTAGGGCAAAAGATGACCATGCGTGAACTGCTGGCAATATTAACCAGCTACATGGGCGTGGTGGTTATTTCCACCCACGGCAACCTGCTCGATATCCAATTCAGCAACGGATATGGAGTATTTTTGGCCTTGTTCAGCACCATACTCTGGTCCCTGTACTGGATTATAAATGCCAAGAGTAATACAGAGCCGCTGATTGGACTTTTCCTGAACTTCTGCTTTGGACTACCCTTTGTAACCGCCGCCATGCTTATCTTTTCAGGACCGCCGCCGCTGGCAACTCCTGCTTTGCTCTCTGCCGCATACATCGGATTTTTTGAAATGGGCATCACCTTCGCCCTCTGGTTGAATGCCCTCAAGTTAACAAAGAAAGCTTCGCGGATCAGCAATCTTATCTTTCTGTCACCCTTTCTGTCACTGATTCTGATCCATTTTATTCTGGGAGAAGAAATCCTGCCCTCTACTTTGGTCGGGCTGCTTTTTATTGTGGGCGGGAATGTTATCCAACAGGTTGGAAAGAAAAACTCCTAAAAAACAAAAAGGACCGGGCTGGAGGTGTCCCGGTCCTTTTTGTACTTAAAGGAGTGATGATGAGGAATGAAGTATATATATTTATTCGGGTGCTTGCTGAAGAAAATGCAGGGGAACAATTTCTTCGCCCGTCTTGCATTTTTACTTAGCATCTAGCGTGCCAAAAAAAACTTTTTCTTTATTTACAAACGCTTATCAAGTTTACTCATTTCTCTACCCACGCTGTGCACATCCATCTGCACATATTTTTTGCACATATGTGCAATGCACATCTGCACACACTGCACATCTATTCAGTCTCACCGTTAAATATAAGTTTAAGAATTAACGGCAGAACGGTTAATTTGCCGCAACCGCCTGTACATAACAATTTTTTCATATTATATTACTGATAAGGACTAACGAAGAAATTTTGAATCAACACCCAATCATATAAAAAAGAACGGATGAATAAGGAGGAAATTATGCATACACGCCTATCAGATGTTTATCTGAATCACGAGATTAATGAAAAAATTGAGGAAGCCTGCCAGAACCTTGGAATCAGCAAAAGCATGTTTCTCAATGTTCTGTTGCAGGAACTGTTCAGCAAAGCCGGCCCGGAAGATCTCTTCTACAACCGGGTAAAATTCTGCGATGACAACAAAATCACATCAAAGCCTTCAACCGACCGGATTACCCAGCAATAAACAGAAATCACGACAATGCCATACAGTAAAAAGCGCCCCCCCGCTAAGAGTGGCAAAAATTAAAAATACGGCGCAAAAAATCCAGTAGCCGGTAAATATCCGGCCTGTTTTTTTTGCGCCCAGAGTGTCTTCTCAAGCCTAACCCGGAAGGCCTACCACGCAGCATTTCAGGCTGCCTTTTTTATTATGCAACCGAAGACATATGTCACGTTTGACAATAATTATCCTACTAAATATACGGTTATTCAGATTTCCCTTTAATTTTAACTATCCTAAACGGGAGAAAGAAGAATGCGTTCACTATCTTTAGGAGTAATACTCGTTACGTTGTCACTGATCTCCGCTGTTCCCGGCTTTGCCGCAGAAAAGCTCAGCGGTGATGTAATCATCTTTCATGCCGGAAGCCTTTCCGTTCCCTTTGCTAAAATGGAAAAGGAATTCGAAGCCATGCATCCCGGTGTTGATATCCAACGCGAAGCGGGTGGCTCCACAAAAATGGCACGCATGATTTCCGAAGTGGGCAAGCCCGCAGACATCATGGCCTCCGCTGACTACGTTGTCATTGATAAAAACCTAATTCCTAACTACGCAGACTTTAACGTCCGTTTTGCTACCAACCAGTTAGTACTCTGCTACACTGACAAATCCAAATACGCTTCTGAAATCAATGCCGATAACTGGTATGACATTCTCCAGAAACCCGGTGTTATCTGGGGCCATTCCGATCCTAACCTTGATCCCTGCGGTTATCGTAGCGTCATGGTTCTGCAACTGGCCGAAAAATTCTACGGAAAAAAAGGCTTCGCTGATAAACTGATCTCCCAGCGCAAAAAAGAATGGGTCCGCCCCAAAGCTGTTGAGCTGATCTCCCTGCTCAAAACCGGAAACATGGACTATGCTTGGGAATACCTCTCCGTAGCAGTACAGCACGGTCTGAATTACATTACCCTCGACAAGCACATCAACCTTTCCGACTACAAATACAACAACTTCTACAAGCAGGCTAAAGTAACTGTCAGCGGCAAAAAGCCCGGCACCAAGATTGAACGTATCGGTAAATCCATCACCTACGGTATCACCGAACTTAAAGATGCACCCAACAAAGCAGCTGCAACCGCTTTCATGGCTTACATGCTTTCCCCCGAAGGCGGCATGAAAATCCTGAAAGATATGGGCCAGCCTCCTTTTGTTCCGGCAATTGTCCCTGACGAAGCAATGCTCAAAAACATGCCTGCCGAACTTCAGAAGCTCGTAAAAGTAAAAAAATAATCCGATCTTAAATAGTAAAGCCGGGACTTTAATCCCGGCTTTACTTATTCATACCCATGAAAAAATTCCACAAAATATCGATCAGCTCTGTTCTATCCACCGTGATGGTCATCGGCTTCATTCTGGTTCCATTAAGCCAGTTGATACTCGGCTCAAGCGTTAATGAACTGCTTGAAACCATAATGGACCCGGATGTACGCGCAGCCATCAGCCGCAGCATGCTCTGTTCCGGTGCGGCGGCACTTATATCTTTTACCATCGGCACCCCGTTTGCCTTCATGCTTGCCCGTAAGGATTTCAAAGGAAAGGCATTAGTCGAATCCATCATTGATATGCCGATTATGATTCCGCATCCGGTAATCGGTATTGCACTGCTGTCCATTGCCGGACGTAACCACTGGATCGGCCAGATGCTGCTTGATGCCGGAATCCGCATCATGGGTACGAATACAGGCATTGTGGCGGTTCTCGTATTTGTTGGACTGCCCTTTTACCTCAACGCAGCACGGGACGGATTTGAAGCTGTTCCCGAACGTTTGGAAAAAGCAGCCCGTACCCTCGGAGCATCCCCGACACAAACATTTTTCAGGGTCACTCTGCCTTTGGCCTGGAGATCGCTACTGACCGGGATGATCATGTGTATGGCCCGTGCGCTAAGTGAATTCGGTGCGGTTGTTATCGTTGCTTACCACCCCATGATCGCACCTGTTCTGATGTACGAAAGGTTCACTGCCTACGGTCTTTCCTACTCCCGTCCGGTGGCTATCTGGCTGATTTTTCTTTCACTGGTGCTTTTTGCGGTACTGAGACTTCTTTCACGCGGATTAGGGAGCCGGGAATCATGATTAAAATCGAGAATTTAACCGTTGAGCTACCCAAGTTCACATTACAGGACATCAATCTGCACATTGCTGAAGGAGATTTCTTCACCCTGCTTGGGCCTACCGGATCCGGTAAGTCCGTACTCTTGGAAACAATTGCCGGACTGGTACCTGTAGCCGATGGTTCCATAAAGATTTCCGGTAGCGATATTGCACACCTGCCCCCGGAAAGACGCGGGCTATCCATTGTATATCAGGATTACGCCCTGTTTCCACATCTGAGCGTGCTGGAAAACATCACCTTCGGCGCAAAATACAAAGGGATAAGTGAAGGCTCAGCCGTGCGCAAAGCTGCAGAACTGGCAGAAAAGCTGAATATCTCCCATTTACTGCCCCGCACCCCGCGCCACCTTTCCGGCGGGGAACGCCAGCGTGCGGCTATTGCCCGTGCCCTCTTGGTGGACCCGAAAGTACTGCTGCTCGATGAGCCGCTTTCCGCACTGGACCCTGCTTTCAGGCAGGAAGTGCAGGACCTGCTCAAAGACCTGCACCGCGAAACCGGGATCACCTTTGTGATGGTCACCCACGACTTCGATGAAGCGCTCTATCTTTCCACCAACGGTGCCATCATCAAAAACGGCAAACTGGTCCGCAAAGGTAAGATCAGAGATATTTTTAATTCTCCCGGTTCAGAATTTGTGGCTGGATTTGTCGGAATGTCCAATATTTACCCCTACACGCCCATGACCGATTACGTAAAGCTTGGGGACTTAAACCTGACCTACACCGGAGAAAGAAAGGGATCGGAAACTAGACTGGCTTTTCGCCCCGAGGAAGTGCTGCTGGGCAGCGAAATCGGCAAGCACAACGATCAAAACAGCTTCATTGCCACCGTCAAGGGAATCACAGCCGGGGGCTTTCATGCACGCGTTACCCTTGATTATGACGGCATGGAAATCTATGCCTTAGTACCGCGTAAAATGATTGGAAACGGCGAGCTTGAACCGGGATTACCCATTAAAGTTGCCGTACCTGAACAGAGCCTGCACCTGTTTTAACTACGGGACTGCAAACTAAGGATTAATCCCCTTAGGTTATTAAAATTAAACAATAGGTAAACAGTAAGCAGGACCGCAACAAGCAACTCACGATTTAAACCATAAAAGTTAGGCAATAAATACGTAACTACCAGCATAGATTGCAGGCAGACGAAATATTTCTGCCTGCGATCAAGCCAGTTGATTGCAAAATATTTGCGGCATTGAAAGTAGCGCAGCAGGTTGATCAATATGTTTGAGAAGCAAAAGGCCAGCCCGGCCCCGCTCACCCCGAGCCTGCTGTAAAGCAGCAAACAGAGCCCCGCATTCAGAAGTAATCCGGCTACGGTATTGAATACTTCCAGCTTTGATTTACCGGAAAGGATTAGCAGATAGCCCACCGGACCAGTGTAGCAATTACAAATCTGTCCTAAAATTATCCAAAGCAAGCAGCTTGTTGCAGCAACATATTGCTCACCGAAAAAGTCCATTACTACTCGCGCATAGACCGCCACTCCTGCCAACAGGATGAATGAAAAAAAAGTCAACGCATGAGTCGCATCGCGATAAAGGATGCGTATGGAATCAAAATCTTCACGGGCATAAGCCATGGAAATCTGCGGTGCATAAACGCTGTTGAAAGTATAGAGTAGTATGGAAATTGATACCGCCACTTTCATGGCAGCTACAAACAACGCCGCATCCACAACCGAACCGACCGCGCCCAGAATGAGCATATTTATCCAAATGAGTGAGGTTTGGGAAAAAGCAATGGTTAACAACGGGATAGAATAGATCAAAATCTCCCGTATTCGCACCGAACTGCGTAACTGAATCGATAACCTTAAATCATAATCCCGGCGCGTGCTCGTAAATGCATACAAAAAAGACATAAAATAAAGCGCAGATACAGCAGAAAGAAAACCCAGCACGCTGAGATCGATTACAAAGGTAAATGCTGACAAAACCAGCATCCCCAGTGGAATAATCAGGTTTTCCACCACTGTAATACCGGACATATCACCAAGGCTTTGGCGAACCATGATATTTATTCTGGTCAGGCTCCAGAAAAAAAGTATGGGTAAAGCACAAAAAATATAAGTCCAATTTGACACATTTTTATAAACTAATTCAGCAACTGGTTTAACCCAAAAACCAATTGCAACTGAAAGCAAAAGCGCAAAACCGCCTACAATCAATTGCGAGACCGTCCACATGGCAGAAAGATTGGACTCATGCTCTTCGCGTAGCTGCGGGATAAAACGCAAACAGGCGTTCCCAACGCCAAGTTGGGCAAAACTGGAACAAAGAAAGGCGAAGGTGTAGCCGATAAAAAACAATCCGGAACCGTAAGCCCCATATTTTTTAGCCAGCACCCAAGCCAGCAGTAGCCCTCCAACTCCCTTTAAACCCTTGGCAGTAAAAACGAGAATCAGCTTCCGTAAATTGGAATGCCCACTACTCAAAACGCTTTTCCTTCAACTTTCGGAGAAGGCTCCGGTCAATGAACGTGTAACAAAAAAAATTACGCACCTTGAGCCACAGCCAATGCAGTCCCTGCCCCAAAATCATCCCGGAACTTTCCTTGAAAGAAACATTACCCGGAGCCTGCAATTCATAGCCATTCCGCAAAAGCTCGCGCGCACATATCAATTCATATAGCTGTATTTGCGCTGGACTTAAACGGTCTTTCCACTTCACCGCTATTTTACGGTCCGGATCGCGGCCTACGTTCTTATGCAAATGTTTTTGCTTCTTACCAATCAAACGATAGTAGTCCTGCTGTGCTGAATTAATTTCCTTACCCGCAGGACTCACACCTAGCTCATCCAGCAATCGGGAGACTTCCCTTTCAGGATCAGCAAGCAAATCTTCGAAGCGGAGCCGAATCAAACCCTCCCCGGAAGTTCTGCGTAGCATTTTCTTCCAGTCGTAAGCGGCCTGAAAAACATTGTTGGACATTTTCATCCCGGTCATGGAAACCATGTCCAACTTGGAATTAAAGACTGCCCTGCCATCACGCAACAGGCATATAAACCGGGCATCGCTATAAATTTCTTTCAGCTTTTTCAGATGAAAATCGTGCCGCGCGCCCTTGACTACCAGCACTTCCGGTTCGCCTTCTCCACGCACTTTCAAATATTCGAAAAACACAGCATCGAACAGCGCACGATATGTTAGCTGCCCCAAATCTTGCAACTTGACGCGCAAAATGTCCTGATCCACATTCCACTCAACAAAGCGCGGCTCGCCATAAAGCAAACCCAGCACTCCATCGACATTCAAACTCTGCTCATCACTGAAATTTTCCAATACCAGAGAAATAAAATGACTCTCTTGCGCAACCACGACCCCGGCATGACGATTCAGCAATGACGAAAGCAGAGTTGAACCGGAACGGCTGTCATAAAGAAGAAATGCATGAATCATAGCTTGCGCACCTCCAGCTTGGAAAAATCAATCTCATAACGTCCGCTACGGCATTTCACTTCCACAAGCTCTCCGCTAACAGGTCCGGCAAACAATGAAGGGTCGTTACACCCTTCAACACTACGCCCCACTGCCGTATACATATTGATGGGTGAGGAGCTTTCACGCGTCGCTTCGTAGAGCATTCCCGAGCGGGGGATTTTCTTACCCATGAAACGTTGCAACCCTGCATAGCATTTAAATGATGCACTGAACCCCTGTCCTTGAAAATTCAACGCGTAGCCGCTTTCACGCTCAATACAGATTTTACCCTCTCCGGCGGCACGCACAAGCCCCGCTTTACGATAAATGTGTATTGGGTAAAAAATCGAACTTTTTCCGGTAGGAATAATCCTGTCACGTACAAAAAGATCTTCACCATTAATGACAACAATCGCCCGTTTCCAAGACTTGGGACGCACCGAAGCGGGGTAATATCCGGCGAGCTCTGCTTCTACAGCCTGATAACCATCCCCGCTCACAAAACGCGGCTTGGGCGTAGCTCCTTTGCCCTTCTTATAATCGTAAAGCTGGAAGACCGCCGTACCTTCGCCAAGCTGTCCAATTTTATTAAAAACCGGAATATTGTGATTAATCGAGAACTTCTTAAGCAGGAAACCGTCATCATTAACCAGTGACCGTTTACCCAGCCAAAGCCCGAAATGTCCGGCATCAGGATGAATATGCGAACCGGGATAAACTCCCCGTGCCAGCGCATGAAACCCCTGCGGCGGGCCACATTTGAAGAAGACGAGCGAAACATTATCCTGCCATGAAGAACGGGTCAGCAAAATACCGAGATTGCCGAACCATTCATGCAAAGGCAGGTCCTGCGGTCCCTGTGCTTTAACCTTCGGATCATACCAGATATAATCCTGCCAGAGCACGGTGCTCATACGCCTTTTGCGCTCAACTTCAGCGGCGAGCCACTGCGCATGACCATCTTTGAATATCCCGGCAAGGCAGCGCAGAACTGCCCCCGGTCCATAAAAATCAACCATGGGAGAATCCGCAAAATCCACATTGTATTGAAATCCGGGCAATGAAGCATAAAGCCTGAATCTGGCAGTATTGCTCAGAAACCCACTGGTTTTAACAATCGCCAGCCCCTGTGCCGGAGCCATCGCCATATAATAATTCAGCAGCCAAAGCGTGCCATAGCTCCAATAACCAATCCCTTCATGCGAAGCCCCATCCGGGGAAAGCAGGGAGACGACCTGCGCAAAATTGGCTGCGGCTGTTTTAAGCCATTTCACAGCCTTGCGCTCTTCACCATAAAGAGCGATTCCAGCCACAGCCAAAGCCCCGGCATTCACGTAATTATGGTTCTGAAGCAGCCCTCGGGACTGTGCCCACCAAAGCCGTTTGGTGCGGATGATTTCATCCAGAATTTCAGCATGATCGACAATGGCATCCCGAACCATCAAACGCAGAGCTGGCGATAAGTCCGCATAAAACCAGTCATAGACTAATGAAAGAGCAAAAAGGGAATGGGCCGCACCGATATCTTCATTACTTGCCCAGCGCGGCGAGGTAGCAAAAGTGCGCAATAAATCCTGCACAGTAGCGAATGCGGAAGGATCACCTTTGATTAAATGATAAAAGGCCAGATCGACCAGCCCGTCAGCAGGACGGCGCAAGGCTTCATCATTGAAACGCAAAAGATTGGCAGGAGCACGATTACCGACGAGACCACGGCCGCGCTTACGAATTATGCGTAAGAAATCCGAGTAAGGCTTTTCATCCTTCAAGCTACGCAGTTCGGCGAGGCGGGATTTATTGAAGTAAAGTCTGGGGCGGGATTTAAAAACTGAATAGTCAGGGGCAGCCACGCAATACGGAGCACCCCATATTACGGAAAACAAAACCAGTATCGCAGCAACTGCTCGCAGCCGCATCGGCCCCCCGGTGTTTATTTAGTGCCAACACGCTTAAGTGTCTTAATGATCTTCACCAAAGTACGCTTCACAATTCCTACAGAAGACTCAAGACTGGTAATCCGCTTCTCCAATTCCTGAACATACGAACCTAAGTCTTCGTCCTTATAGATTCCAGAACAATCAGGGACAGTAAGCAAGCCCTCGCTGATTCTTTCCTTTGCAAAAGCTTCCACCACTTCGGCAGTGATGGGCTTGATGTCATCAGCGTAACCGAAAACAAGTGATCCTTCGCAAATTACGTTAATGTTGCGGGGAATACCGTGAGAGTATTTGCTGATCTTCTCAATTGCAGCTTCGGTAAAAAACATGAACGGATCTTCTGCACCGCCCTGCCGCAAACGGTAGTAAACATATTCCTGAATTTCATGTGCCCTAAGGCGCGAAAGATGGGCACTGACCACAATACGCTGCACAATCTGGCTGTAACGAGCCTTGCGCAGTCGATCACGAAACCCGGACTGCCCGACCATAAGTATGGAAATAAGGTTATCCTTTCCGGCCTGCAAATTGGAGATCATACGGACCTGCTCTAAAGCATCATCACTTAAATTCTGGGCTTCATCCAGAATCAGCAGGACCTTCTTTTCTCCCTGGGTATAAATTTTGATCAGATATTCATGCAGAGCATCAAGATATGAAGCCGGAGTAGGAGTCTCAGGCACCTCCGCCTCAAGTTCCCTAAGGATCATTTCTACAATATCGCCACCTATGGCACTGTTAAAGATAACCCCAATAACTGTATCATCACTGTGCTCCGCCACCAATTTATAGATTATGGAAGTTTTTCCGGTTCCGGCATCCCCGGTCAAAAGGATAAGACTGTCCCCGTTCATCAAGCCGTAATCAATATGGGTAATGGCCTGCTGGTGCAGCGGGCTAAGATAGAAATATTCAGGATCAGGAAGAATATTGAAAGGCTTCTCACCCAAGCCGTAGAACTTACGATACATTGACCACCGCCTCAGCTGACAACATCAAGACTTTCTTTTTCAGTCTTATTAAGAACCATCCCGACAATATTGCGTCCCTCCAGAAGACTAAGAGCCTTCCGGACATATTCACGTGAAGTTTTCCCGGCTTCCACAACAAACACGATTCCATCCACATAGCTTGAAAAGACCAAGGCATCAGGGGCATGCAACAAATCCGGGCAATCAAAAATAACATAACGGTCCGGGTAACGGTCCTTCATCTCAACAATGAGTTCCTGTAACTTAGGCGACCCACTTGATTTCACCCCGGTAGCCGTTGACCTGCGCCAGCCCGGTGATTCCCGGCTTGGAAATATGGCGCAGCATGTAACCGGGGATATGCGTGCGATAATCCTCATTCATTTTAACAGCATGGGGCCGAGGCCCGACAATAGACATGGACCCGGAAAGCACATTCAAAAACTGCGGCAACTCATCAAGGCTGTTCTTGCGCAGAAAAAAACCAAAGCCTGTAATCCGTGGGTCCTTGCTGGTCGCCGGGGTAAACTTATATCCGTCCTCTAAAACCTTCATGGTCCTGAATTTGTAAATCTGAAAAGGTTCCCCTTCCAAGCCGTAGCGCCATTGCTTAAAGAACACCGGACCTCTGGAAGTGAACTTAATGCCCAAAGCAATGAGCAACATTAAAGGTGAGATCATGATCAAAATCAGACTGGCAAAGGTCAAATCCTCCATACGCTTGAAGAAACCGTTCATGCCCTCAAACGGTGATGAGCGGAGCACAATGGCAGTCTGCCCTGCCACATGAGCCACATCACCTCCCATGAGATGCTTGAATATCGACATATCCGGGAAGAAATAAATCTGGGCAGTGGTGTCTTCCAAGCCCAGCAGAAGCTTGTTAAGCATGTTTTCATCACGCATGGGCAGGGCCACAAAAACCAACTGGATGCGATTTTTTTTCACGTATTGCGGCAGTTCATCCAGAACACCGGCACGGGGCATTGGGCTATTGGGGCAAGGATCATCGGAATCAAAATAAGCCATAATCCTGATCCCGGCCCAAGGATTATCATCCACCCATTCCCCCAAAGAACGGGCAAGCTCGCCGCAGCCGGCCACAACAACTTTCCGTGCCGCTATATTTTCAACAAAAAGACGCGCAACAACCTTGCGCAGAATAATCCGCTCCAAACAAAGAAAGGCGGGCCATAAAACCATGACCGCAAGAACAACACGCCTTGAGTAAATACTTGAAAGCTTGAAGGCATAACCCAGCAGCAACAATCCGCCAAAAACTAGAAGAACAGCAGCAATAATGCGGTTACATTCATAAACAAGATCAGCCACGGCCCAATCGCGATATACCCCGGAAACATGGAAGGAAATGAGAGCCAGTCCCGCAGTTACGGCAACCAGCAAAGCAATTTCTGTCGCCTTTGCAATAAAGGCGGCCGGAGAAAAAATATTGTAAAGTGCGAGCAGGACCAGAATCCCGACCCCGACATCAAGAATCCTGTGAAACGGCTCGAGCATGTGCGGTGAAATGCGTATATTCCGCCCCATCATTCCTCCTGCGCTGATGCCCTAAAAAAAGATATAGACTAATTGACTATAATCTTAACAAAAAAAATGGAGGATGCATAACTGACATCCTCCATTTTTTCATATTAATAACTCGCTTACGTTAAAGTCTTTCAAGCAGGTTCTCCGCTTCTTCCCGTTCGGGGAAATCATCATTTGTTTTCAAGAGCTTATTAAGAATCTTCTTGGCTTCATCATTTCTGCCCCCACGGTAATAGACAAGAGCCTTATGAAAACGTGCCGCTGAAAACTCTGGCAAAATCTGCAACGCTGAGTTCAAAACGTGCAAAGCCTGCTCATACTCGCCATTCAAATACAAGACATAGCCTAATGTATCGAGAGCTTCCGGGCTCTGACTGTTGGCAGCAATCCGGGCCAGCTTGAGAGCTTGTTCCATATGTTCGCCGTTGTCGGCGAATCTTGTTGCCAACAGATAAGCCAGATTATTAGCAGCCAGTTGAAATCCGGGCTGCTGCTCCAAAATTTTTGAATAAGCTTCGCGTGACTTTTCATACTCACCATTCTGCTCATAAAGAAGACCTAAAATAAATTGCGGGCCGGGATTTCCACCATCTTTTTTCACCTCTTCCTTGAACTTGGCGATCCCCTGTTTGAGCTTTTTATTACTCACGTAGAGATCACCGATGCGCAGGTAAGGTAGCATCCATTCCGGGGCCAAAGTAACCGCTCTGGTAAAGTTAGTTTCAGCAGCCTTAAAATTGCCGCGGGCAGCATAAACCCTGCCTAGAAACTCATAAATACGTGCGTTATCCGGATATTTCTGCAACAGCTTGTTACAGAATTTTATGGCTGCAGTATACTTGTGCTGGAGTATGTAGATATCAACTTTACCCTGAATAGCCGCCAAAGAATCCGGGGCAATCTTTAATGCAGCACTATAATGCTGCCCTGCCTGAGAATTCTTATCCTGAGAGCGCGCCAGCTCCGCCAATTTCATCTCCCCAATCGGGGAATCAGGAAAATTCTTGGTTAGATCAGAAAAAATTCTCTTAGCAAGATTCTTATCTCCCTTAATAGCATAAACATCACCAATTGCCGCCACAATCTGAAGATCATCAGGGCGCTTATCTTTAAGTCTCTGCAACTCCAGAATTGCCTGATGCCAATCCTTGCGGTCAAGGTAGGTATTAATCAGAACCTCCCGTGCCGGGGCGTAGCCCGGATCAAGAGCAATGGCTTCCTTCAAATTTTCAATGGCAATACTTGTTTCTTCATTAACAAGATGCGCCCGTGCCAGCAGCACGTAGGCAGGAGCACTCTCAGGATTATCCCTGACCACCTGCCTGAATTCCGAAACAGCCAGATTCCCACGCCCTTCAAAGAGATAAATCTGTCCGCGCAGAGAATGGGCCTCGGCATCTTTAGGGTTAAGTTCAATGACTTTATCAAGCTGCTCAATGGCCTTTTTGGGCTCATTCAGATCAAGATACATGGTTGCCAGCTGCTTGCGGTATAACACATAGTCCGCGCTCTCAGCCCCTTCCGGGTCCATGGCAACGCCATCAAGCAAAACCTGAACAGCTTCCTGCTGCCGCCCTTGGGACATGTAAAGTCCGGCGAGCGAAGTCCTGATCGGCAATGACGCTTCATTAAACTCCAAGCCTTCTTTAAGAACCTTTTCTGTCTCGATAAATTTCTTCTGGGAATTTAGGACTCTTGAATAAAGTACTCTGTACTCAGCTTCTTCAGGATGAGTACCGACAACCTCCGCCATCAGTTGAGCAGCTTTGCCAAGATCGTCCTTTGCGGAATAAAACTCAGCGGCAAAGACCTTGGTCCGGGGATCATCACTATTGCTTTGCAGCAACTTCTCCACGTACTCCAAGGCCTTCTCCGTTCGAT
This sequence comes from Desulfovibrio sp. UBA2564, assembly GCA_002340305.1. Classification (GTDB taxonomy): domain Bacteria; phylum Desulfobacterota; class Desulfovibrionia; order Desulfovibrionales; family Desulfovibrionaceae; genus Maridesulfovibrio. Next base: position 2,011 of record DDLU01000076.1, on the reverse strand, counting down.
TGTTTTGACGATAGAAGGCTACTGTCTTCATCAACAAAGACGGATCACGGGGAAGTCTGCCAAGCCCTTCCAGCAGTGCTTGTTCAGCTTTTTCTTTATCATTCTGACGGGTGTAGATGCTGTTCATTGAAAGGTAGACATCAGGATTACCCGGATCTTCGTTCAACGCGACCTTAAGCATCTTCTCTGCGTCAGAAAACTTTCCCCCCTCGGCAAGCACAGAAGCCAGAACCAGACGGGCCTCAATGCTGGTAGAATCCTGATTCAGAGCCTTACGGGCCATATCTCCGGCATCATCATATTCACGGGCCAGCAAATAAAGTTTGCTAAGCTCCACTTTAGCTTCAGCCAAAGTAGGATCAAGATCAGTGGCGTACCTGAAGTTAATGAACGCACCTTGAAAATTCCCCTTTTCCAAAGAAATCTTTCCGAGTAACAAACGGCACGAGGCACATTCAGGGTCAATGGACAAGGCATTCTTAATTTCAAGTCCTGCCTCGGTAAACATACCTTTATTATAATATTGCACTGCCTTGTGATAGAAATCATCCCGTCTTTTCTCACATCCGGCAAGAATGCAGACAAATACAATGACCAGGATCACCGCAAGAAAATTTCTTCGCATTGATTTCCCCATATTTATAAATTCAGTACAGAGGCACTATTCAGGAATATAAGGTTTAAGTCTTATTGAAAAGTTTTTAATGAAATTTTCAAGCACCTTCCGGCCCTGTTCCGCTGTTTCGCCCTTGTTCAACAATAGTTCCACTCTAATGAGAGCACCGTCCGTGCGCTGTTTGGTAATGGAATCCACTGCCAGAAAAACTTTATTCATATACTCATCGGTTATTACCCGGCCACGCTGCTGGAACCAATAGTAAGCCAGCAAACGCTGTCCCGGTTTATCTAAAAGCAACTGCCGAACCTTAAAAGGCCTGCCAACCTGCGGATCAGGAGGAAGATCGCGGGACGATTCCAGACTCCACCCCCCGCCACCCAAAAGGCAGCTGACCGGATTATGGGCTGCCCGCTGCGATTCCTGATAATCGTAGTAGGTAACAAGAACCAGTATATCACGCCCGGACTCTTTATCGCGGAACACCCCGGCTAAATAATCATCCGAGCCGAGGGATTTAAGAACGTTATCTCCGTAAAACTCCCGCTTGCCTTCATAATTCCCGATTTCCATAGGGAAATTATCAAAACTGGTCCGGTGTGGAATAACCCGTCCGGTCAGCAGGTACATGTTCCCCGCTAAATACCCACCGAGCACAATTGCCATAAAAAACATATGCCAAGCCCTGCCCGTTGAATGGCCGTGATATCCGGGACGCGAAGCCGCTCGCTGCTCCGGCAATCTCCCGCCAAGAAGATTCAGCATCAGACTCAATGAAGCCAGCAACACAATGGAAAGCACATAAATGACCAGACCGGAGGCATCATGAAAAAAACTCTCCGCCGTCTCAACGGACACATTACGGGCCAGATAGCCGACAATTGCTATGCGTAAGGCATTGGTAAAAATAGCAGTAGGCACGGTAGACAGAATAATAAATATCCGTTGCCATGCACGGGTATTGAACCAGTAGCCAATCAGTATACCGAGTAGAATGGTGGGAAAAACAAAGCGCAGCCCGCTACATGCATCCACTACATGAAGTTGGATCACCCCAAGGTCAATAACATTCCCTTCCCGAAAAACAGGAATATCAATGAACTGCATTATGCGTACAGAAAGATCAGAGGAAATAAGGCGAAGCTTAAAGGTAAGAGTGCGGTTAATAAATTGCGGCGGCGGAACCGCAAAGGCAAGCACAAGCAAAGGGAAGAAAAAAGCTTTCATGGACCGCCAGCCATAAACGAAAAGAACCAGTGAAACTACAGCCAGCCACATGGACACAAAAACCATTGCATCAACAGCACTGGCCTTGCCCAGAAAAAACAAAACGCCGCACAACAGCAGGGCTATGTACCCTGACCCTGTAGACGGCGTTATTACTTTCGGGAGCAG
>DDLU01000253.1 GCA_002340305.1 Desulfovibrio sp. UBA2564 | reverse complement strand
CCATTCCAGCACCGGGGCAACGCGTACAACGAAACCTTGTTCGGTCAGCCTTTCAGGCAGACTGCGGCGAGCCAATGGATCGTGACGAACATAAATTTCACCCAGCAGCGAGATAACCGGGTATTCCTGAACAGGTTTAGCCAGTTTGATGGTGGAAAGGTCCTTAGCCGCCTTGCGCAAAGCTTGAGAAAATTCCTTCCAGCTGCCCATGGCATCAAGCAGTTCTTGGCGCACTTGCCAGAAAAATTTCAAGGTCGCTTCTTTGTCCTCTGCGGCAGTGGATATGGTGGCGTGGATGTCTTCAAGAATTGATCCGGTAACAATGCCCTGCCACATGCCAAGCGTTACGGAAGTGCTCAGACCGCCGTACCCATCTGTGGAGCTGGGAGCGAATATGGCAAGGTTCGGGATTTTCAGCCGTTCAATGAGATCATTCATGAATACTGAATACTGCCCGAAGCGGCACGGCCCTTTGGCCTTAGGCATCAGGAACAGCGTCAGCTCATCATCTGCACGGTTCTCCAGATGTTCCAGCAATGCCCCGGCTGTGAGTTGCAAAGGCAGGCACTCCTTGCATGATGAATTGTTGCGGCCCATTTTGAGCGCAGCTTCACTGGCATGGGAAAGAACTTTGTAGCGGATGTTGTCCCGTTGCATGGAAGCAGCAAGGAAGTCCGTACTGATCTCACCAAGGCTGGGGATAAGCAGAGTCACCTTCGGATCGTTGACCGCGTGCCATTTACCGGCGGAATCAGTGATTCCGGTGATTCCGTCACGAACTTCGCAGAGCGCAGGGCAGAAGGTGGAATCAGCTTTTTTCGGTTCTTCCAAACGTGTGAAACCCCCCACGATATCAAGGAAAGCCTCGATACGGGTTTCGATCCCGGCATCTGCGGTATGGCTGTCCAGCTCGAGGGTTAGCGAAGGTTTGCGGCCCATAACTTTACGGAAATGTCCGAGCAGGAAGGAATCAGGACCGCAGGAAAAATTGGTTATGTAAGTACCGAAAAGTTGTGGATGTTCAGCCACCATCTTGGCGGAATCCATGATCTGTTCTCCGGTGGCCCAGTACATATTCAGCTCATCACCGCACATTTCACTGCGCGGTAGCATATCGCAGGGAATAATCTCCACTCCACGGGTGGCGAATTTCGCGGGGATAGATTTGTTGGCCCATGAACTGAAAGCATTGTACGGCCTGCCGAAAAGGACCATGGCCTGCTTGTTGTTACCAGCAAGCCCAGCCATGAACTCTTTACCCTTGCTGCGCAGATCGGCAAAGAATTGTTCCTGCGCGGCAATTGCAGCTTCAAGAGCGTCCAACGCCTGCTTTACGCCGACTTTCAACCTGGCGGCAGTTTGCAGCAGGGCTTTACGGAATTGCTCGTCACCATCCTGCATATGAATGACCGGAGTCAGCAAGGAACGTTTTTCCAGTTTCTGGAAAGCTGATTTCAGGTAGTACGGCTCCCCCTGAACCAGCACGCAGGTGCAGGAACGGTCTCCGCTCTTGAGCGGCATGGAGCGCAGATGGGGCAGAAAAATGTGATCGGTTTCAAGCTTGAGTAATTCTCCCAGTCCACCGTGGGCAAGTTCCACCGGATGACAGAAGGGAGCTCCTTTTTGCTCAATGGAGTCGGGATCGACCTGAGCAGGTAAGCGAACTCCGAAGCCCATCTCTTTGAAAAAAGTATTAAAGAGCGGAAACCAAGTGTTCATAAGCAGGGAGCGGTTCATACCGATGACGCGCTGTCCTGCTTCCGGTTCTGCCAGATCGCGGAAAACACGTTTCTCCCGCCAGAGCACGAGGTCTTCAGCCGGCTTGGTTTCTTTGGCAATCTTGGAGTTATCAAAGCGGTTGCAGATGCCGCCGAAAGGAAATGTTTTGCCTTTAACCTCGATACGGGCAATGGAGCAGCCAAGGTCGCAGTCCCGCCCGGCACCGTTGCAGGTGAAAGGTGGCTTGTAGGTAACTTCGCGCTGCGCAAGTTCTGCGGGATTGAAATTACCTTTAGCAATGCTGCCCAGCCCGGCACGTTTTGCTGCTTCAAGGGCCACACCGAAGGCTCCGGTTAAACCCGGATGGGGTGGAACGATAATCTCCTGTCCGGTAAGTGCAGCCATGGCTGTGGGCACTGCTTTGTTGTAGCAGACTCCACCCTGCATGAAGATCTTCTGTCCAACGGTACGGCTGCCTTTGACCCGGTTGGAGTAGTTGATGCAAATGGAGTAGACCAGTCCGGCAACCATATCTTCCAGCGGTACACCTTCCTGCGCTGCGAGCTTGAGATCAGAGCCGATGAAGGCCGCGCACTGGTCGTTGAAGTTCGGTGGATTCCGGCCTTCTAAAGCAACATCGGCAATGTCGGTCACTTCGATACCCAAAGTTTCCTTGGCACTTTCTTCGAGAAATGATCCGGTCCCGGCACTGCACGCTTCGTTCATGGCGTAATCGCAGGGTACGGCATTTTTCAGCCATGTGTACTTGGCATCCTGACCACCTATTTCGAAAATTGTATCTACATCGGGATCATAATGTACTGCTGCGGTGGCATGGGCAGTAATCTCATTGATGATTCCGTCTGTTCCTGCATGCAGTCCGGCAATGTTGCGGCCCGATCCGGTCACGCCCAGAACTTCGGCAGTTGTTCCGGTGGGAACCTGTGCTGCGAGTTCAGCATAAACGCGACGCGCTGCACCGATGGGATCACCGTCAGTACGCAGATAGCAGGAGGCTACGATCTCGGTCTGCTCCAGATCAAGAAGCACTCCTTTGGTTGTTGTTGACCCCACATCAATGCCCAGAGCCAATCTGTTTCCGGGGATGAATTCTGTTTTGCGGCCTTCATGGAATTTGACGGATCCAGTGAAGTTTTTGAGTGGCGGCAAAAAAGTGAACACTGTGTCACCTTTGCTGATTATGGTACTGCAATTATCTGGGAGCATGGTGCCGTTTTCTGCTGCCCAGATGGCTGCACCAAGAGCTTCGAATGATTGTCCGTGTCCGGGTAGAAGCAGGTCAGGGATTTCCTTGTGCAGTTCATTGACCATGAATTTGTTCTGCGAGCAATTACCGATCAGCACGACTTTTTCCGCTGGAAGTTTACGCAGCAGTTCCATACATTTCCCGGCCATCATACGCGCCAGTCCGGCAACAACTGCTTCTTTTTCCACTCCCTTATTCAGGGCGTGGGTACAGTCACTTTTACAGAATACAGAGCAACGCCCGGATACTTTATGCGGCTCGCTCATTTCCATAGCCGACATATCATCCAAGGTCAGACCCATGCGGCCCAACTGCTGGACTAAAAATTCTCCAGTACCGGATGCGCACTTGTTCCCGGTATGTACGGTTTCAACTTTACCATCCGCATCGAGCAGGTAGGCCATGAAAGTTTCCCCGCCTGCACTGAGGACAGTGCGGTAGCCGTCTTTAACGAAATTTTTATAGCTGAGTGCGGTTTCAAGGGCCTGCGGCTCGGAAATGGCCGGCAGGTCCAGCAGGTGGCGGAACTTGCGTCCGGTAACAGCAGCAGGAATTCCCTGCGGTAAGCTCAGTTCCTGCAACCCATTGAGCACAGTGTGTGCGGGGTCGCCTTCGTGATTCAGTGAAATTGATTTGAGGATTTTAATTTTGCCGTCGGCATTCCCTGTCAGGACCATGCTGACAGAAGTTGCCCCGGCGCAAATGCCCAGTGAAATTGTCATCTGATCAGTTTGTAGCGGGCTGATTTTCAAGTGTGGGTAGTTCAATTTCAAAAACCTTATTCCAGAATTTTCCAGTCACGAAGAGCCTTTTCCCGGCAGCATCCCATGCAATACCGTTTGCGGCTTCTGCTTTATCGCCTGCCAACGGGCGTAGTGAGGATATGTCCAGCCAGAATTTGACCTTACCGTTTTTGGGATCAATGGCTGCAATGCGGTCTTTTTTCCAGATGTTGCTGAAAATCAGGCCGTTTATATATTCAAGTTCATTCAGTCTATGGATGTTTGCAAGTCCGTCAGTGACGCGCAGTCTTTTGATGCGTGCAAAGTCATACGGGTCCCGGAAGGTAATCACCGAAGAGCCGTTGCTTTGGTAGATAAACAGCCCATCGGTGGTCAGGCCCCATCCCTGCCCTTTGTATTTGAAGAATCCTTTACGGGCAAGGGAAGCGGAGTCATAGATGAAACATTTACCGGATCGCCAAGTCAGCTGGTAAATCTTCTTGTTCCAGTAGCAGATACCTTCACTGAAAATTTTTTTATCATTTTTGACCACGGTACGCACAATGCTGCTTTCCGGTTCAACCTTACGTAGAGATGACCGGCCATGCCTGCCGGTGCTTTCGTATAAGTAACCGTTGTGATAGAAGAAACCCTGCGTAAAAGCGGAATCATCGTGCGGGAACTGATTAAGTAATTTGCACGCGATTACCGGAGTCCCTGTTTTTTTACGGGCGTAGCTTTTTACCCCGAAAAAGTGCAATATAAAAATGGTGGTGAATAATATGAGTATTGGATGGTATTTTGTCATCGCGCAGAAGCCTAGCGAATTTTTGTTCGAAGTTCCAGCTACATAAAACGGTATTCTTGGTCAGCAGCGGGAACTCTATATGAAAATTGCAAAAATGCCGATTAAGTTATTGATGAGGGGTCTGTAATTATTTCACAGCCCGGTCCTGTTTTGGGATCGCCGGAGGTTTAAGCATGAGTGCTGGATCATCATTATTTAACTACACTCCTCCTGACAACCGGATTACTGAAAAGGAAACCGATTTTGAAACGGTGGTTTCCTTGCGTTCCGAAGCACACAAAAAAGGCAAAAAATATTGGCTGGCCAACAAATTGGACAATGAAAGCTTTGAGTTGCGGCTGTTGAACGGGAACAGGATTCCTACCGGAGATCCAGAGGTTGTCAGCAGTGGTGAATTTGCCGCCCATTATACCCTTGAACTTGATTACTACCAACAGCATGTACGTCCAGCAATGGACCAGCAGGAGGCCCGACTCAAAAGAGGTGAGGATCATCGCGGTCAGGGCGAGCTCTACAGTGCTGAGGCAGAATATACCGAAGCACTGGAAGTGGATGAGGAAAACGTTCGCGCAACCTTCGGGCTGGGGTTGACCTATCTTGAGAAAGGCGATGTGGAACGGGCGCAGGAAGTCTTCGCTAAGGTACTACAGCTAAAGTCCGCTTTTCAGACTGAACATAAACATATGTTCAACGATTTCGGCATATCCATGCGCAAGAGCGGCATGTATCGCGAAGCCCTGCAATACTATAATCGCGGGGTTGATCTCGATAGTACCGATGAAAATCTTTTCTTCAACATTGCCCGGACCCACTTTGAAGCTGGAGACTGGGAAAATTGTATCCGCTACCTGACAATGTGTCTGGAAAAGAACCGGGGTATCAAAGAAGCTCAGAAATTCTGCCGGTATCTGATCAAAAAGACCGGAGAAGACGAAACCATGCTGCGCGAAATGGGCGGAGTAGATAAAGGCAGCACCTTGCGCAGCGACATCTTGAATCTGTTACGGAAGATGCAGGTCGCCGCTGGCGTAGAGCTTGATGATGCTATTGAAAAGACCCACGAAATCCGGGACCGCATGATCGCTCTTGAAGCGGAAGACATACAGCTTAAGGAAATCGAAAAAGATCTCTATAATGTCGATGCTGATTTTTAGTTGTCCGGCAGTCTCAGCAGGTTTTCACGCGTTCCGATCATAATTAACACATCATTTTCGCCCAGCGGTTCATTTGCTTTGGGTACAAAATTCAGTTCTTCTGATTCATTTTTGCGAATGGCGATGACCTGTACCTGATAATTATTGGTCAGGTTCAAATCGATAAGTGTTTTCCCGGCCCAGTCAGCAGCCTGCCGTTCTTTGATCAGGATGTCGGTGCCCATGGAGAGGTATTCAACCATGCCCGGAGTGGATAATTTATGGGCCAGTTGCTTGGCTGCGAAATGTTCCGGGAAGACAACGTAATCCACGCCCATTTTGCTGAGTACTTTTTTATGCGCGGCACTGATCGCCTTAACCCAGATTTTATTGACCCCGATTTCCTGCAGATTGAGAACCACCAACACACTTGCCTCCAGTGAATCGCCAGTGGAAACTACCACATAGTCGAAGTCCTGAAAGCTCAGCTGTTCCAGAGTCTGGGGATCGGTTCCATCAGCCTGAAAGACTTGCGCAATGTAAGGTTTGGCAGTCTTTACCCGCTCTTCACTGGTATCAACGCCCACAACATTGTGGCCCAGCTTGCGCAGGTTCAAAGCCAGTTCCAAGCCGAATTTACCAAGGCCGATAACGCCTACTTCTATTGTATCTTTTGCCACTTGTATGCCTCCGGCGGCTCTCCGAG
>DDLU01000252.1 GCA_002340305.1 Desulfovibrio sp. UBA2564 | reverse complement strand
TTTCGGCGGGTTGGTTGATGAAATCATCATGCGCGGAGTAGATGTTATGCTCTGCTTCCCGTCCTTTTTCCTGATCCTGGCGGTCATTGCTTTTCTTGAACCGGGACTGACAAACATCATGATCGTCATCGGTTTTACCTCATGGATGGGCGTAGCGCGACTGGTCCGCGCAGAAACCCTTTCCCTGCGTAAGCGAGATTTCGTGCACGCTTCGCGCCTTGCCGGAGCCGGCCCTGTGCGCATCATGCTAACCCATATCCTGCCTAACGCCATCACTCCGGTGCTGGTTTCGGCTACCCTTGGCGTAGCCGGGGCAATCCTTGTGGAATCCTCGCTCAGCTTTCTCGGCCTCGGAGTTCAGCCTCCTGATCCGTCATGGGGAAATCTACTAATGGACGGCAAAGAAGTGCTGGAAATTGCGCCGTGGCTGTCAATTTTTCCGGGCATGGCAATCCTGCTGACTGTACTCGGCTACAACCTGCTGGGTGAAGCCCTGCGCGACATCCTTGACCCCCGACTCAAACAATAGACGGTAAAAACAATGCTGGAACTGCTCAGAATACGTAACCTCGCACTCATCGAAGATGCTGAAATTGAGTTCTCGGAAGGAATGAACGTGCTTACCGGGGAAACCGGAGCCGGTAAATCATTCATCTTGCGCGCCATAGACTTCCTGACCGGACAAAAAATGCGCCCGGATATGGTCCGCCCCGGTAAGGAACAGGCTTTTGTGGAAGCCCTGTTCATCCACCCGGACGGCACGGAATCAATCGTCCGCCGCGTCCTTTCCGCTGAGACAGGCCGCAGCCGTGTTTACGTCAATGACAAGCTCAGTTCACAGAATACCATCCGGGAAATGGGTGCATCCATGATCCTGCACACCAGCCAGCATGCCCAGCAGAAATTACTCCAGCCAGCCTACCAATGCCGGATGCTGGACACTTTCCTTGATGATCTGTCGCTGCCTGTAAAAAAAGACGAAATCCTTACCGAACTTCGTGCCCTGCTGACTAAAAAAGATGCGTTAAAACAACGCTCCGCTTCCCTGTTAGAGAAAAAAGATTTCCTCGAATTCCAGCGCACTGAAATTGAAAAAGTAGCACCTTATCCCGGAGAGGAAGATGAACTTTTAGAAAAGAAAAACGCTTTGCGTGCTCAGGAAGATGCCGGGAAATGCATTGATAACGCCATGGATATCATGCGTGGGCCGCTTGATGTTTCCGGCGGTGTTTCCGCTCTCGGCTCAGAGATGGAACGCATTTGCGAACTTTTCCCGGATTTCGAGCAGGACCGGGAAGCTGTAGTTGAATTCAAGCATTACCTTGATGAACTGGCTGGTAAACTACGCGCGCAGCCGCTGGATTTTGATTCCGAAGACAACATCGACGATATTGAATCCCGACTCTACGATCTTTCCAAACTCAAACGCAAACTGGGCCGCACCCTTGACCAGATTGTCGATCTGCAACAAGAAATCAAAGACAATCTGGATTTTCTCGATTCCTGTGCTCTTGAACTGGCTCAGATCGAAAAGAGAGAAAAAGAGTTAGTCGAACAGCTTGAAGTGGCATTAGACAAGCTGGCGACCGCCCGCGAAATTGCTGCAAAAAAGCTAACGGATCGCATGGTTGCAGAGCTTAAAGGACTCGACTTTTCTGAGCATGTACAGGTGAAGTTCGAGTTTCAGCCCCATGAACTTTATCCGGGCTTAAATGAAATGCGTGGCCGCTTGATGTGGATTCCCAACCCCGGGCAGGCTGCCCAGCCGCTGGACAAAATCGCATCCGGAGGTGAGCTTTCCCGCTTCCTGCTGGCAATCACCGGGTTACAGGGAGAATCCGAAAAACCGACCCTGATCTTTGACGAAGTAGATTCCGGCATCGGCGGACATACCCTGAACCGCGTCGGCGAAAAAATGCAGGAACTCGCTGATCGCCAGCAACTGATCGTAATCACCCACTGGCCCCAGCTCGCCGCATTAGCAGAACGTCATTTCCTGATCCATAAAGGTGTAGTGAACAAGGAAACTTTCACCACCTGCCGTCAGCTTAATACCATGGAAGTTGAGGCGGAATTGGCTCGGATGGCTGGGAAGGAGTAAGGATTTAACCCAACCGTAACAACAAAATTACCCAATCCGCAAAAAAATTATTGACGGACTGGCACCCCGTGAATATCTTATTTGTACGTTCTTTGAATCGAAAAATATTTACTCATGAAGAGGATGCGAGGGAAATCGGCCCGTTGACCATCCGGCAACCTGCTTTTGCAGCAAGGTGCCAATGCCTTCCCGTAAGGGATCCATGAGAGGAATTAAGACACTGAATTTCTTAAAGGCATTTCCGAGTGGAGATGCCTTTTTCGTTTCCGGAGACCCGGAAAGTTCTTACCGGGGAATCCGGTGGGAGGATTTATGGATAATTGCGCTCCCACCTAAAAAAACAGATGCCGCTAAAATGCCCGGATGATGAAAGTTTTGCACGGCATAAAAAATGCTTGCAAAACAACAGGCGTTAACTGCTTCAGGGCATTCTTTTTTGGAAGCAGGACGCAAACACGGAGACAATCCAATGACCGACATCGTAAAAAAAGCCACCGGAAACTTTCACTCAGGAACCATTTGCTTCTTCTGTAGAGATAACGAAAAGGAAGTTTTTCCCGCAGACTACACTGATCCCCTTGCCCTTCTCGGAGATATCAGTGAGCTTCATCTGGGCGAAATCCAGAAAGAAGAACTGCGGAAAATACTGCAGCGTGAGATTGAAAAAGACGGTGCTGAATCTGTTTGGCAAAACCGCACTTACCGTAAGAACATCATCCTTTCTTTCGGTAAACTTGTTTAGTCATAAACTCATTAAGACAAATCACGCATTAGAAGCCCTCCTGGAATAATCCGGGAGGGCTTTTCTATCCTTGCAATTAGCCCCGTGTACGTTTAAAAAAAAGCAACATCATACTCCGGGAGAATAGAATGAACACCAAAGGCTTTTTGAAAACCGCGATCCTGTCCGCCGCTCTGCTGGCAATGAACGTTAATCCCGCTGCTGCCGCAGAAAAAATGTTTACTGTCATTAACCATACTGACGACGTGGTCAGAGTCTGGGGCAAATCCAATGACTACAGATTCGGACGCATCAAGCCGAAAACAATTGCCGACTGTACCTGCAACGCGCTTTACAATAAAGACTGCTTTGACAAAAAAGGCGGCAAGGCCAAAATCAAATTGGCCCTTGAAGCCAAAAACGGCAAAGATCTTTACTCCGGCGATACCTGCACCAAGCTTTACATCGCTCCCGGAACCTTTATTGATGTTACTTACGACGTTAATAGAAGACACATCCGCTGCGCAATCGTAGATAAGTACGAAATTCGGCAGCCGATTCCTTCTTTCGAAGAAGCGGACACCAACAAAGACGGCAAAATCGACGAGAAGGAAGCAGAAGCTATTCAGCTCAAGACTGATTTCAATAATTTTGATAAAGACCTGAACCGCGAACTCAACCCGAAAGAATTTGACCGCGCGATCGATAAAATCAATACTTTTCGCGGTGTGCCTTTCTAATAACCGGAGTTTAGGATGAACAAGAAAAATCCAGTTCTTGAAACTATTTTCGAACGCCGCTCCATCAGAAAATTTACTGATAATCCGGTATCTACTGAAAACTTGACCGCGATTCTCGAGGCCGGACGCTGGGCACCGAGCGGTCTGAATAATCAGCCGTACCGCTTTTTAGTTCTGCATGATGATGACCCACGGGTTGAGGCTCTTTCGGAATGCACCAAATATGGCCATATCGTTAAGGCTGCCAAGGCTTTGATCTGCGTATTTCTTGACCGTGAAAAGACCTACAGCGTGATGAAGGACCATCAGGGTGCCGGAGCCTGTACCCAGAACATGATGCTTGCTGCCCACTCGCTCGGTCTGGGCACAGTCTGGCTTGGTGAGATCGTTAACCAGCAGAACCAAGCCCTCGCGGCACTTAATCTACCCGCAGACCGTTACGAACTTCAAGTTGTTCTTGCAACCGGTCATCCGGACCAGCAAGGCAGCTCAAAAAGAAATGAACTCTCAGAATATATGTTGGAGGATTTTTAATGGAAATCAAAGTTTTTCCCCTCGGTCCGCTTGAGACCAACTGTTTTGTAATCATCAATGACAACAAAGCTCTGATCATTGATCCGGGCGGAGACCCGACCCCGGTTCTTGGCTACCTTAAAAAGAGCGGCGTGGAACTGGACCGCATCCTGAACACCCATCTCCATTTTGACCATATCATGGGGAACCGCGCACTGGCTGACGCTACCGGAAAAACTATCTATGCTTCTAACGATGACCTCGTTCTCATGGACACTCAGGTCGGACGCGGTGGTCTGATGGGCTTCCCGGAAGTGCCTTCCTTTGAAAGTGAACACATTGGCGAAGGTGAAACCGAACTGATCGGTCTGGAATGTAAAATTTTCTCCACTCCCGGTCACACTCCCGGCAGCCTGACCTTCTACTTCCCGGCTCTGAAATCTGCTATCGTCGGAGACCTGATTTTCCGCCGCTCCATTGGTCGTACCGACTTCCCCTACGGGGATACAGAGCAGTTGCTGAATTCAGTTAAGAAAAAGATTTTCACCCTCCCAGCTGAAACTGAACTTTTCACAGGGCACGGGCCTTCCACCACCGTGGGCGATGAAATGAATCACAACCCATATTTCAGCGGTGTTCAGATCTAGAAATCTGACATCAGCAGGAGATGGTAATGAGCGAACAGAAAATTGTCGATGCCCGCAACAAGTGCTGAGGCGTTGGACTGGAGGTAGGTTGGTACCTCCGTTTTGCGCGGACTGAAGAGATCACCGCTTTAGTGGACAAGGGAACGGAAGATCAGCTTCACCATCAGCTGGAAATCCTGCCCGAATGGACTATTGAAATCTTTGCAGAAGAAGACCATATACGCGCGGTTTTCCGCAGTAAGGAACCACGCGGCAAAAAATAACGGATCAGAATGAAACAGCTCCCGGTAATATTCAAATGCAGCCATCATAGAAACGGCAACAGCGACCATGCTGCTGCCCTGTTCCTACAAGGAATCCGTGCCGCCGGAGGTGCTGCGGAAATCATCAACCTTGGGGATATGGATTTTGAACATTGTATAGGCTGTCTGAAATGCCGCACTGCGGCGGATAACCGCTGCATTTTTGCAGAAAAAGACGGGGCGCAGGAATTATACGACAAGATAATTTCCGCCCCTTTCACTTTCTTTGCCTCACCCATATATTTCTATCACCTGCCATCACGTCTCAAGACTTTCATTGACCGTGGACAATGGGCTTTTGAAGCTGCAACGGGCAACTCTGCGGTTATGGATGGATTGTGCGCCCGTCCAGCCTATGCCTGCCTTTTCGCCGGCAGACCCAAAGGCGAAAAACTGTTCGAAGGAGCAGAACTTTCGCTCAAATTCTTTCTTAGATTTTTCAAGGCAGAACTTAAACCATCCATGGTTTTTCGTGGTATTGACGAACCTCAGGATTTGAAAAATGATCAGAAAAAATGCGCACAGGTTATCGAGTACGGTTTAAACGCATGGCAAAAGTTGGAAGACAATGGATGATTACTTTTCCCCGAATCTGAAAGTACTGGTTGCTGAAGACTCTGCCCCGGTACGTCTTGTTATCAAGACCTACCTCGGTAAGCTCGGCATTGTTCCGCACTTTGCTGAACACGGACGTCAGGCTTTGAACATGCTAGGCCCTGATAACTTCGACATGGTCTTTATGGATGTACACATGCCCGAAGTTGACGGACTAGAGGCTGTGGCGGAGATACGCAAAAAAGGCCTCAAAATACCGGTTATTGCCATGACCACTGCAGATGATCCAGAGATACAACAAAAATGTCTCCAATCCGGGTACGATGATTTCCTGTTCAAACCAATCACCAAGGAAGATATTTTCCGTACCTTACTGAAATTCTTTCCTGAACCGAAATAATGATCTCCAGATTCCTGCATTTCATCTCACCGTTCTCTGCATTTCAAAGCCTGCAAAACATACTGTACGAAAGGCGTTGTCCGGCCTGCCAGACAATTCATTCCGAACACGGACTATGTTCATCCTGCCGCTCATCAATTAAAACCAGACCGGAAAATATCTGTATAATCTGCGGCAACGAACTTAACTCACCTGATGCTGAGTTATTGCCCTGCATCACCTGCCAGACTTTACCCCGAAATTTCAGCAGATTATACTTCTACGGATTTCATGAAGGCTTGCTACGAAATATGCTGCTCGGCTGGAAATTTAACGGCCAATACGGGTATAACGCAGTATTTAAGCAATTCGTCGCTGATTTATGCTCCGAAATACCAGCAGAGCACATGCCGGATTTGATTGTCCCGGTTCCGTTGCACTCATCAAGAATTCGCGGGCGCGGTTTCAACCAAAGTATGCATCTCGCCAAATTCGCCGCCGCTGCAACGGGAATAAAATTTTCAGCAAAAGCGCTGCACCGCGCACGCAGGACAACACCGCAAACACGGCTTAGCGGTGCCCAGCGGCGAACCAACCTGCATAGCGCCTTTGTTGCCGGATCAACTTTGATAAAAGGCAAAAATATCCTACTTATAGATGATGTCTACACCACAGGCTCTACCGCAGATGAATGCGCCCGCACCCTACTTGAATCAGGGGCCAGGCAGGTAGAAGTAATGACCATCTCCCGGGCCTTGCTATAATCCCACGATATAGGTAAAACTTAATATTATATCTAAATTTTCATAATACCTTTCTTCCAAGGAGACTGGAGTTGGCTTTTAATATTTTAGAATGGACCCGGCTTATCCACAATGACACTCCCGTATACATCAGACCGAACGCGCCTGACTGGTTTGTTCCCACCCCGGCTGGTGATAAATTACTGCAAAATATCAATGAATCTTCAGCAGGATTTTCAATAGAAGACAAACGTTTTCTAATGCGCCTTCCGGAAGCTGACAACTCAGCCTACCCCGGACGATATGACTTACTGAAAACAGAAAAGTTGCGCGAGCTATGGTTCCACATTACCGATAACTGCAACATGTCCTGCACGCATTGCCTGTTCTCTTCCTCTCCGCAAGCCAAGCGGGAACTGGCAACAGAGCGGGTACTGGACCTTACTGCGCAGGCTGAAAAACTTGGCTGCAAAATGTTTGCTGTCACCGGAGGGGAACCGCTGGTCCATAAAGGACTTGATCAAATCCTGACCCGCATGCTCGCTATTGATTCCAGCCACGTAGCAGTGCTGACTAACGGATTGGCTGTGGAAAAATATTTCTCCAAACACCAGTACGATTTCAACCGCTTACATTTACAAATCAGCGTAGACGGCATCGGCGGAACCCATGACAAATTACGCGGCAAGGGCATGTTCAAAGCTCTTGAAAAGTCCCTTAACTGGCTCTCTTCACAATCCATTCCCTTCACCCTTTCCATGTGTGTAACAAAAGCTAACGTGGAAGAGATGAAGGATGTGGTTGAGTTCGCAGCCAAGACAGGAGCATCGAACGTCCACTTCATGTGGTACTTTGTGCGCGGACGTGGTGAATCAGAAGAATTCATCAAACCTGATGACATCTACCCCCATTTACTCGAAGCGTGGGAAACCGGAGAAAAAAAAGATGTAACCATCGATAACATTGAAGCTGTTAAAAGCATGATATTCGCACCTTGCGGAACTATTCATGACGGCTCAACTGCCGGGTGGGAATCATTAGCCATCGGGCCGGATGAAAATATTTATCCTTCCGCAGCAACAGTCGGTCTCGACAAGTTGGCTACCCCCATCAATGCTGATTTAGAACAGGCATGGAAAGACAGCAGTACTCTAGAAGGATTGCGTAAGAACAGTGGCAAGTACCTCAAGACACCTTTCAAACTGATCCTTGGTGGCGGCGATACCGACCATAGCTACATGCATAAAGGAAGCTTCCTTGGTGATGATCCTTACAGTCCGCTTTATGAGAAGCTGGCTCTTGAACTTATCACCTGCAAGGCGGCTGAATCACAAAAGCACGACACAGCAAAACTATTACTGAAAATGGGTGACAAGCTGGACCGCTGCTCAGGACATGGCGCGGTAGCCCTGACCCATACCAACTGTCTGCTGGCTGTGGCTGGCAACAACAGCCTTGCAGTGGTTAAAGATTTCTATACCGAAGCAGCCGATACCGCCAAAGAAGATATCATAAATCCGGCCTGCTATGATCCGGCATTAATGTCTCATATACCCGAAAAATACCGTTTCAGGGGGTATGGATGTGGTTCTCCTGTCATGGATGCCGGAATTACAGAAGGTGAACATGTGGTAGATTTAGGTAGTGGACGCGGTATTGAATGCTTCATTGCCGCAAAAATTACCGGAAAAGATGGCAAGGTAACCGGAATCGATATGCTTGACCCCATGCTGGCCCATGCCCGCGAGGGACAGGCTGCAGTGGCTGAATCTCTGGGCTACGACAACATGGATTTCCGCAAGGGATATCTTGAAACACTACCTCTTGAAGACGACTGCGCCGACCTGTTACTTTCCAACTGTGTGCTCAACCTTTCCACCGATAAACGGCGTACCTTCGCCGAGATGTTCCGGGTACTTAAGCCCGGAGGCAGGCTAACCATCTCCGACGTGGTTTGTGAGACAGAGCCGGGACCGGAAATCCGCAATGATGACACTCTGCACGGTGAATGCATCGCCGGAGCGCAGACTCAGAAAAACCTTTGCGGCCTGCTGGAGGAAGCAGGGTTTGAATCCCTGATTATGATCAAACGCTTCCCTTACCGCACTGTAGGCGGACACCAGTTTTTCTCCCTGACCTTCTCAGCGCGCAAACCTATGGAAGACGAAGTGGTTAAAACCGTATACCGCGGCCCCCTAAAAACAGCCATAACGCCCAGCGGTGCGATCCTGACTCCCGGTCAGGTTGCTGAGATACCGGAACAGGAAGCCAACCTTCTTGGCGAGCAGTTATTTATAATTAATAAAGATGGTGCAGTAGATAATGTTTTTGTCGGAGAGTCCTGCTGCTGTCCGACTCCCGACTCTTTTGACAATCCTGAACCAAAGGAGAAGCCCAAGGCTGCTTCACATCATGTAGGGCTATCCATGAAAAACATGGAAGGCTGTATGGTCTGCGGTGCTGAACTTGAATATCTGACCGAATATAAAACAATGACCTGTGCCTTTTGCGGCGAGGAGCACGAAGCAAATGGGCACTGTATCAGTGGTCATTTCGTCTGTGATAAATGCCACAGCCGGGACGGAATGGAGGTTTTACCCCATCTGCTGAAGTCCAGCACAGAGACCGATTTGATCGAGTTACTTAAAAAAACCCGTAATCATCCGGCCATCCCAATGCATGGACCGGAACATCACGCCTTAGTTCCCGGTGTAATTACAGCTGCTTACAGAAATAGTGGCGGAGGTATTGACGACAGGGTCATAGATACGGCAATATCACGCGGCGCAAAAGTCGCCGGAGGGTTCTGCGGATTCATGGGAGTCTGCGGAGCAGCTATCGGCGTAGGTACGGCCATGAGTGCAATTCTGGAAGCAACCCCGTTAACAGCGTCTGAACGCTCCATTGCCCAGAAAGGGACCCTCGCAGCCCTTGAATTAATTGCAGATATAGAGGCCGCACGTTGCTGCCAGCGCGATTGCTGGTTGGCACTTAAAGCCGCAGCGCAGGTTTCAGAAGATGTTCTTGGCTTGCGATTGAAGGCGGATGCGCATATACTGTGTGATCAAATGAAAACTAATAAAGAATGCATGGGACGAAATTGCCCCGTAATTAGAAACAATAAGGGTAATCATCCTCCCATGATCCATAATCCGGGGTCGATAGCAGATTCTGAAAAAAAAGTTTAAAAGCTACTTGACTTTTCAACCTAGATACGAATATCTTCCCCTCTCTTACGTGACGGAGGTAAGTAAAAAATGTATGCAATAATTGAGACTGGCGGCAAGCAGTTCCGCGTTGAAGAAGGTCTGGAACTCAATGTCCAGAAAATGGACGCTGAAGCAGGCACAAAAGTCGATCTGGATAAAATTCTTCTTATCGGTCAGGGCGAAGACGTTAAAATCGGCGCTCCTTATGTTGAAGGCGCGAAGGTTTCCTGCTCTATCGTAGAACACGGTCGTGACAAAAAGATCGTTGTTTTCAAAAAAAGACGCAGGAAAGACTCTCAGACCAAACAGGGTCATCGTCAGGACTACACCAGAATCAAAGTGGAAGCCATTCAGGCTTAAGCTTGACGACAGAACCCACTAAGGAGGCTAATAATGGCTCATAAGAAAGCGGGCGGTAGCTCGAAGAACGGTCGCGATAGTAATGCCCAACGACGTGGCGTGAAACGTTTTGGCGGTCAGGAAGTACTGGCCGGCAACATTCTCGTTCGTCAGGTTGGCAGCAAAGTCCACGCTGGTAAAAATGTTGGTACCGGTAAAGACTACACCTTGTTTGCACTGGTTGACGGTGTTGTGAAGTACGAAAAGTACATTCGCAAAAACCGCGTAAAAACCAGAGTACACATCGTACCTGCAGAAGCCTAGACATCAGGCGAAAGCTTTTTTCAGGCAGGGGTCGCATTACTTAATGCGTCCCCTGCCTTTTCGCGTTTCCAACTTAACAAATTCAAGTCGATTTTGGCGCACCAGACGACACCCCCCTCAGGGATTCCAAAGGGGCTTAGCTCCTTTGGCCGCCGGAGGCGAAATCACCTATAAAAGCGCGTAGCGCATCAATTAATCCTATGAAATTTATAGATGAAGCAACAATTACTGTTCGTTCCGGCAAAGGCGGTAACGGATGCGTAGCA
>DDLU01000043.1 GCA_002340305.1 Desulfovibrio sp. UBA2564 | reverse complement strand
GAGGGGAAAACACTTTTTGGCGGTAGCAAAAGGGTTTTCCCCTTTCCTTTGGCCGTCGGAGACAAATAAAAGGAGACTGTATATGGATCCGAACAAATTCACACAAAAAACCAACGACGCAATTGCTGCGGCACAATCTCTGGCTGTAAAGAACGGTCAGCAGCAGATAGAAGTGGAACACCTGCTCCTCGCTCTTACCCAGCAGGAAAAAGGAATCGTTTCCAAGATTCTCGAAAAATCTTCCATCAATCCCGCAGACTATAAAAAGTCTGTCGAGGATGAAATCCGCAAACTGCCCCGTGTCAGCGGTCCCGGTGCTCAGCCCGGTCAGGTCTTTGTCACCCAGCGGTTGAACAGGATTATTGTGGCCTCTGAAGAAATCGCCCAGCGCATGCAGGACGAATTCATCAGCGTGGAACACCTTTTCCTTGCTATCATGGACGAGCACGGCTCCACCGGAGCAGGCAAGGTAAACAAGACTTTCGGCCTGACCAAAGACAAAGTACTGGAAGCCATGACCTCCATTCGCGGTAATCAGCGTGTAACCACCGATAATCCGGAAGCCACCTACGATGCGCTCAAGAAATACGGGCGCGATCTGGTAGAAGAAGCCCGCAAAGGCAAGCTTGATCCGGTCATCGGTCGTGATTCTGAAATCCGGCGCGTAATCCGCATCCTCTCGAGGCGCACCAAAAACAACCCAATACTCATTGGAGAGGCCGGGGTCGGTAAAACCGCTATCATCGAAGGACTTGCCCAACGCATCGTCAAACAGGACGTTCCCGAAGGTTTGAAAGACAAAACTGTCTTCATGCTCGACATGGGTGCGCTCATTGCGGGTGCCAAATATCGCGGTGAATTTGAGGAACGCCTCAAGGCTGTGCTCAAGGAAGTTCAGGAATCCGAGGGCCAGATTATCATCTTTATTGATGAAATCCACACCATTGTCGGCGCAGGTAAAACCGATGGTGCTATGGATGCCGGGAATCTGCTCAAACCCATGCTGGCCCGTGGCGAACTTCACTGCATCGGCGCGACTACCACTGACGAGTACCGTAAGTATATTGAGAAAGACCCTGCTCTCGAACGCCGCTTCCAGACCATCCTGACGGAAGAACCTACCGTAGAGGACACTATCTCAATTCTGCGTGGTCTGAAAGAACGCTTTGAAGTGCATCACGGTGTGCGCATCAGTGATAGTGCGCTGGTGGAAGCAGCAAGCCTTTCCGCCCGCTACATCACTGACCGTCAGTTGCCGGATAAAGCAATTGACCTCATTGATGAAGCAGCAGCCATGATCCGTACCGAGATCGACTCCCAGCCCTATGAGCTGGATAAAATCAACCGCCAGATCATGCAGGCTGAAATCGAACGCGAGGCCCTGCGCAAAGAAGAGGACGCTGCATCCCGTGAACGTCTTTCCAAGCTGGAAGATTCCCTCACTGAGATGAAAATCAAGCAGTCTGAACTGGTTGAGCAGTGGGAAAAAGAAAAAGGTTCCATCGATACCGTGCGTGACCTCAAGGCCCAGATTGAAAAAACCAGAATTGATATTGAAGAAGCCCAGCGCAAAGGCGATCTCGGCCGGGCATCGGAATTGACCTATTCCGTACTACCCGGTCTGGAAAGCCAACTCGAAGCTATCTCTGACGATATAGAAGGTGAAGACGACAAAGTCATTGCGGACAGCAAACGTCTACTCAAGGAATTTGTCGGCCCGGATGACATTGCCGGGATCATCTCCCGCTGGACCGGGATTCCGGTCAACCGCCTTGTTGAAGGTGAACGTGAAAAGCTGCTCCGCCTTGAAGAAATCCTGCATAACCGTGTAATCGGTCAGGATGATGCGGTCCGCGCTGTTTCCGAAGCGGTGCTGCGTGCACGCGCAGGCTTGAAAGATCCTTCAAGGCCTATCGGCTCATTTATCTTCCTCGGTCCTACCGGGGTTGGTAAAACCGAGCTTTGCAAGGCTCTGGCTGAAGCACTCTTTGACAGCGAAGAAAACATCGTGCGCATGGACATGTCCGAATACATGGAAAAGCATGCGGTAGCACGGCTCATCGGAGCACCTCCGGGTTACATCGGTTATGATGAAGGAGGTCAGCTCACCGAAGCCATTCGCCGTAAACCCTACTCTGTAGTGCTCTTCGATGAAATTGAAAAAGCGCACAGTGATGTCTTCAACGTACTGCTGCAAATTCTTGATGACGGTCGAATCACAGATTCACAAGGCCGCACCGTTGATTGCAAGAACACCATCATCATCATGACCTCCAACCTCGGTTCCCAGCTTATGCTTGAAGGAATAGAAGAAAGCGGCGAATTTAAGAATGGTGTGCAGGATGGCGTAATGAACGTGCTGCGTAACCACTTCAGACCTGAATTCCTGAACCGTGTTGACGAAACAGTACTCTTCAAGCCGCTACTCGAAAAGGACCTCGTCCAGATCGTAGACTTGCAACTTGCAGGACTGCGGGCACGCCTCGAAGAGCAGAAAATGTCCATGGATGTCACCGACAAGGCCAAGGCATTCATTGCCCATGCGTCCTACGACCCTATCTACGGGGCAAGGCCGCTGCGCAGATATCTGCAATCGCATGTGGAAACTCCGCTGGCGAAAAAAATCATCGGCGGTGAATTGCGTGAGGATCATGCAATTAATATCGATGCCGGGGATGAAGGCTTGGAATTTAAGACTGAATAAAGATGCCTCCGACGGCTGGGGAAGGAGAAACTTCTTCAAAAGTTTCCCCTTCCCCAGACCCCATCCCCTTCAAAACTCTCTAGTATGGCTTCGCGCTTCACAGAGCCTTGCGTTAAAACTACACTTTGCCTCCCTTATTGACTTCCCCATAAAAAGCATATTTCTCAAGCCCGCCTGAAATTTTTCATGCGGGCTTAATTTTTATGTTGACAGCAAACTCAAAAATAAATAGTAATAATTATCAACAGCAATAAATAAGGAGATTCCAATGCAAGATAAAGTACTCGAAGCAATGAAAGAAGCTGGTAAACCTGTTCGTCCCGGTGATGTCGCTAAAGCAATCGGCGAAGAATCCAAAGATGTATCCAAAGCTATTAAGGCACTTAGGGAAGCGGGTAAGGTTCACAGCCCCAAACGCTGTTACTACGAGCCTCTTTAAGATTTTTTTCTATAGTCTCACATCACTAACGCCACGCACAAAGGCGGAATGTTCGTTACCACCCGAACACTCCGCCTTTTGCTGTTATATCGGATAAACCGTGCTATTTAATATTATCCCTAAAATCTTTCACTTACGTTCAAGGTTTCCATTAACTTTTCAACTCCTTCATTTTGTGAAAGAACCTTACGAAATTCGGCTTCTACTTCCGCCTCAGAGTATTTCGCAAAATCTGAAAATTTTGTAATCCCATATTTATCGTACACATGGCTTAAGGCTTCGTGAAGCATACCGGAATACTCAGAAATCTCACGCTTATGTTTCTGCATAAAATTATACTTTTTCATATTAATTTTTTCGCCGATTTTTTGATCATATATCAGGCATGGAGGACTAAACTCGCAATACCATTTTGGAAGTTGATATTCTTCCAAGGGCAAGTCTTTCCCAGACGAAGCTTTCTTATTTTGTACCTCTTCTAAAACCCCATCAAAACTATTTACGTTTACACTAGAGTCTATACCGGATTTTTTATTGCTACTGCCCGCAACACCGGAACGGCCCGCTACTCCTGCCTGCGAAAAAAAACTTGAACCTTGAATATTCATATTCACTCCTATAGGAAAGAATTGCCTTCAGGAAATTTAATGCATACTCTATTCCATCTATACTATGAGCACCTCAGTCTGCACACCAAAAAGGCCGCAATATAATGAAAGATATTGCGGCCTAAACATTCATATAAATGAATTTACTAAACCAGCAAATTCCCAACTTGATAAATAATTACCGACAGGGTGTAACCGAAAGTCAACGATCCAAACACGGAGAATGTTGCCCACTTCCAGTTAGTCTCACGGGCGATAACCGCCACTGTGACCATGCAAGGAACATAGACCATCAAAAAGATAAACACCGACCAGATCACCGGAGTAGTCCAGGCCTTGTCCGCTGCGATCTTTTTACTGAGTGGCAAAGCCTCTTCGGGATCCTCTTCGCCGAGTGAATAAGCGGTGGACATGGTGGACACAAATACTTCCTTAGCGGCAAATGCGCCGATAAAAGCAATGTTAGCCTGCCATGGGAATCCGGCTACATCAGTTACCGGAGAAATCGCTTCACTCAAACGGCCTGCGTAGGAATACATGAGAGCTTCTTCACCTTCATCGTAGCTGATTTTTGCGAGAGCCTCTGCAACCCTGACTTCTTTCTCCTCAGCAGTTCCTGACCATGCCGTACTTTGCTCTGCCACTTCAATACGCTGGGATTCGAAGGCTGCAACACGTTCAGCAGGCAACTGCGGGAAGGTCATCAGTGCCCACATAAGAATAGAGAGGGCAAGAATTACGGTACCGGCCTTTTTCACGTATTCCCAAACGCGATCCCAAGTGTGGATAGCAACCCCGTGCAGGGTCGGGATACGGTACGGCGGCAGCTCCATTACAAACGGGGTAGACTCACCTTTAAGCGCAGTCCAGCGTAGTAAACGCCCGAAACAAAGTGCCAGCACCCAGGACACAAGCACCAGGCAAAACATCACCGTAGTTGCATTATCCGGGTAGAATGCACGAACGAGCATGAGATATGCAGTAGTTTTCGCACCGCAAATCATAAACGGAGCGGTCAGGATGGTGGCTATACGTTCCTTGGGACTACGCAATGTGCGGCAAGTCATCACGCCGGGAACAGCACAACCGCCGGGAAGTCCACCGGACATGATAAAAGGCATGATCGACATACCGTGCAAACCGAACGAACGGAAAACACGGTCAACCATGTAAGAAACACGGGCCATGTAGCCGAGGTCTTCCAAAAAAACAAGCATGGAAAACATGATCAGGATCAATGGAGTAAAGCCCATAACTGCGCCAACACCATCAATGACCCCGGAAGTAATCATGGATTTGAGCAAACCATCCGGCAGTAATGACCCTGCGGTATAAACCATGCAAAGCCGCCTTCAACCCAGCCCTGCGGTACAGCACCTACATTAAAGGTAATGTAAAACATGCCGTACATGATGAGCAGCATGATTACCGGACCGAGAAATTTATGGGTCAGGACAAGATCAACCTTGTCAGAAAAGTCAAAACGCAAGTCATCTTCACGACTGATAACACCCTGCTTAAGAATGGAATTGATGAAACCATAACGATAATCAGCAAGAACAGCTTCGGGATAGGTATTCAGAGTTTTCTGAATATGCTCGGAAACAGTCTGAACTTTCTGCTCAAGCTGCTCGGCCACCGGGCCGGCCTTGCGACCGCTTTTCATAACAATTTCATCTTCTTCCAGATACTTTACCGCCAGCCAGTGCGGATCATAACGATCAGTCATGAATTCATTTTCTTTGATCAGGGCTGTCATCTCTTCAATAACCGGATCAAGATCATGACCATATGAAATATTTACCGGATTCCACTCGCCTTTAGTCTCTTCAACGACCGTCTGAACGGATTCCATAAGCTCTTCTTTGCCGACTCCCCTTCGTGCAATACACTCAATTACGGGCACCCCCATAAGATCGGAGAGCTTCCTGGTATCGATGCGAATGCCTTTTTTGCGCACCTCGTCCATCATGTTCAATCCGAGAACTACAGGAACGCCGATTTCCATAAACTGTACCGCAAGGTACAGTGAGCGTTCAAGAGATGTGGCATCAAGCATGTTAATAACCACATCGGGCTTTTCATCAACAATCACATCACGTGCCACAACTTCTTCCATGGAATAGGAAGTGAGGGAATATGTACCGGGAAGGTC
Source organism: Desulfovibrio sp. UBA2564 (assembly GCA_002340305.1). Lineage (GTDB taxonomy): Bacteria > Desulfobacterota > Desulfovibrionia > Desulfovibrionales > Desulfovibrionaceae > Maridesulfovibrio. Next base: position 351 of record DDLU01000043.1, on the reverse strand, counting down.
AACCAGATTGGCACAAAAATCAGGAGTGCAATACCGGCCTTCAGTACGATCGACTGTAATCCCCGGGTAGTTACCTACACGCGCAGTTGCCCCGGTCAGCGCATTGAACATAGTACTTTTACCACAGTTGGGCTGGCCTGAAACAGCTACGAAATACTCCTTGCCCATATACTAACCCCCCGGCTGAACTACGATATAGTCAGCTTCGTTATTACGCAGGGTCAAAGTAAAGCCCTTCATCCGCAAGGCAACGGGATCTTCAAGAGGCGCACGGCCAACGACCATAAATTCAGTGCCGGGAACAAGCCCCATGTCGCGGATACGGCGGCCTAACTCTCCGCTGGCATTAAC
>DDLU01000115.1 GCA_002340305.1 Desulfovibrio sp. UBA2564 | reverse complement strand
AACCCTTTTTATAAAAAGGGTTTAAGAATCCCAAAAACTTTTAATAGGCTTCGCCTTGTTATTACCTACAATTTGCTAATTTAGCAGTTCAGGGCGATGCCCAGCGGGGTTACCAGAAACGGGTTGGCCGGTTTGTAAACCGGGATACCGATTTCTTTTTCCACCACTTTTTCCATGTCCTTGAGGCAGCAGGTACCGCCTACAAGGTAAATGGCTGAAATATCGCGATCCTTAATGTGAGCTTTAACGATGGTACCCATTTTCTGAACCACCGGGCGAACAACAGGCAGGATCTCATCCTGACGCTCTTCTATCTTCTTCAGGTCTTCAGCTTCTTCAAAGCTGAGCTTGAAGCTGCCGGATAAAACCAGAGTCACGTGGGTTCCGCCGGTAGGCTCGTCAGCTACGTAAACCACTTCACCGTCTTCCAGTACGGAAAGACCGGTGGTACCGCCACCGATGTCAACGATAACACCGTTTTCAAGTCCAAGCACGGCATTGGCAGCAGTAGGTTCATCCAGCACATTGGTAACTTCCAGTCCTGCACCTTCCACAACATACTGGTGTGTGGTTACGTCTTTTTTCCCGGTTCCGGGGGGAACCGCAATGGCAGCACGCTCCAGTTTACGGCCCAATCTTTCTTCAAGTTCGCCAACCAATTTACGTGTAATGCGGGTAGCACCCATGTAATCAACAACCAAACCGTCTTTAATGACCCGGGCGAATTCCATGGCGCAAGCCACAGGCTCCTTTTTGCTGTTCAGGACAACAACCACGATGTACGCAGTACCAAGGTCCACACCCACCAGAAGTTCCTCGTCAGCAGTGACGGGAACGGTGTTTTCAATGCAGCCCTCAAGGTCGCTGATCATCTGGTCTATAGCTGTAAAATCCATGCTTGCTTTTCTCTTCCCCGCACACTCAAATAAGCTTGGTGGCGAAGCCTTGATAAAAGTTTTTGATTCGCCCCGTCCTGGGGCTCACCCCTACGGGGTGCTGCCTATCAGCCAACGTCCAAATCCGCTGTCCTGCGGATTTTTGGGATTCTTAAGCCCTTTTTACAAAAAGGGCTTAAGCCGCCGGAGGCGAAATCCTTTAAGTCAAAGCGCAAAGCGCATCAACAAACTATTTTACAATCTTACCGGTTACAGACTTATTCCAGCCTGCGCTGTTACCTTCATCGGGATCGATGTGCATAGCCAGTTTGAAAGAAGGATGCACGCGGCAGACAACATCTTCGAGGATAACCGGACGGTCACTTTCAAGACGTACGCTTACGCGGTCGTTATCTTTCACACCGTACTTATCCCCGTCTTCGGGAGCCATGTGAATATGGCGGGCAGCAACGATAACACCTTCTTCAAGACCGACGATACCAGTCTGGGAAGCAAGGATGATACCGGGGGTACCTTTGGTGTCACCGGACTGGCGGACCGGGGCTTTGATGCCGAGGGTACGGGCTTCAGTATTGGAAATTTCTACCTGTGATGCGGAACGTGCGGGTCCGAGAACAGCAACGTTGTCCATGACACCTTTGGGGCCGATGAGCCGTACACGCTCTTCACAGAGGAACTGACCGGGCTGTGAAAGTTCACGGACCGGAGTCAGAGGTTTACCGAAAAGTTCAAGGGCATCCTGCTCGCTGAGGTGAACGTGGCGGGCGGAAAGTTCTACGGGGATAGGTTCGCTTGATCCGGTGGATACGGAAACCTGAGGAGCTGCGGCCTTCAACTGCTCTATTACGCCTTTGATGACCCCTTCCATGATATTGTTAATGGCTTGTTCGTTCATGCTCATTTCTTATAAAAAAAATTGTCCGTTCTGATCAGGTATCGCGCTTGGCGCGGTACGGCCCTTTTTTTATTACGGCCGGGCAAGTTCAACTCATGCGGGCAGAACCAAACTTACCCGGCCCTGATGCCACAAAGAATCTGCGGCACTCAAGCTAGATTAACCTTCAGCTTTAGGAAGGATGATTTCAACTTCGCCGTGGGGGCGGGGGATAACGTGTACGCTGATGAGTTCACCAACGTTCTGTGCTGCAGCTGCGCCGGCATCAGTTGCTGCTTTAACAGCACCAACATCACCGCGAACCATAACGGTTACGAGACCGCCGCCAACCTGAGTTTTACCAACCAGAGTTACGTTTGCAGCTTTTACCATTGCGTCAGCAGCTTCAACAGCGCCAACGAGACCTTTGGTTTCAATCATACCCAGTGCGTTCAATGAGGACATTTTTGTTCTCCTTTAAATTGATTTATCGGCCCCCGAAGAGGCCACCCTCTATTCCCTGTACGGGAATCGCTTTTTATTTTGAGCGGAAGTCTATGCTTCCAACTATACCATCTGTTTCAGCTGCTCAACGATCATGGCAGTAATTGCCTGAACATCAATAGAATCATCACCGGAAGCAGGCGCAGCAGGAGCGGATTCGCAGCAGGTGTTTCCGAGATCGTAAGCCATTCTTCTCACGTTCATGAGATTGAGCGGAGTTACGTTATCGGAAGTGGCACTTCCGCCTACAGTACCGCAACCAAGGGTAAAGGAGGGGAAGAGGGAGGTAGAGAGGCCTACAGCACCGTGGGTGGACGGGGTGTTAACCAGCATTCTGGAAACAGGCTTCTTCATACCGAATTCACGGATAACTTCTTCGTTCTTGGAGTGGATAGCCAGAGAGTGACCGATACCACCGTTTTCAAGCAGTGCATGGCACATTTCGCAGGCTTCTTTCCAATCTTCAACAACGTAAAAGCCGAGAAGAGCAGTCAGTTTTTCCTTGGAGAAGGGGTACTTAGGCCCTACACCCTTTTCATCGGAAATGAGCAGACGGGTACCTTCAGGTACGGAGATACCTGCGAGTTTTGCAATGTAGCAGGCATCACGGCCTACGATTGCGGGGTTCATGGAACCGTTGCCGCGCTCCATAACTGCTTTAACTTTGGTCAGGTCTTCACCGTGCAGGAAGTAGCCGCCCTGTGCGCTGAGTTCGTACTTGACCTGCTCGGCAATGCAAGACTCAGTGATGATAGACTGCTCGGATGCGCAGACGGTACCGTTATCAAAAGTCTTACTTGCAAAAATCTTGGTGATCGCATCTTTCACATCAGCGGATCTTTCGATGTAGGCAGGAACGTTACCAGCACCTACGCCGAGAGCGGGGGTACCGGAGCTGTAAGCAGCCTTAACCATGCCCGGACCACGGGTAGCAAGAATAAGATCAGCAACTCTCATAAGCTCGCCGCTACCCTGCAGGGTGGGTACGCTCATAACCGCAACCAGATCTTCACATACGCCGCAGTCGTGGAGTACGGAACGGATCATTTCAACGGTTTTGCCGATGCATTTCTTTGCGCTGGGGTGCGGGGTGAAAACAATTGCGTTCCCGGACTTCAGGGCGATCATGGATTTGTAGATAGTCGTAGACGTGGGGTTGGTGGAGGGGATGATCCCTGCGATAACACCCATGGGTACGGCGATCTCGACAATCTTATCTTCCTTGTTGTCGCAAAGCACACCGATAGTTTTCATATCCTTGATGGCATCGAAAAGGTTCTTACTTGCAAGAATGTTCTTGGTTTTCTTATCTTGAACCTTACCGAAACCGGTCTCTTCAACTGCAAGCGCTGCAAGGGTTTCCGCCTGAGCGTAAGCCGCTTCGGAAATAGCCTTTACAATCGCGTCTACCTTTTCCTGACCCAATTCTGCCAGACTAGCCTGAGCCTCTTTAGCGGCACGGACCAGTGAACGGGCTTCTTGAATGGACAATAAATCCTTGTCTACCATTGGATTACTCCTCTATCTGCCTGGTAACATTTATAATCGCGTCAATAAGGATTTTCTTGGTTGCTTTCTTGACTTCTGAATCGGTCAAGGAAAGACCTTCCAAGTTTCTGGCAATTTGCCTTACCTTACTGATTTTCATTTTCCTGAGTTCTGCTGCCTTATACTGCGGAGCTGCTTCCTTTGCTTTAGGAGCTTTCGGAGCTTCTTCCTTAGTCTTCGGTGCGGACTCCTGCACTGCCGTGGCTTCGACTTCCTCTTTCATAGCCTTAGGCTCTACTTTGGGAGCTGCCGGAGCTTCGGCTTTTTTCTCTGCGGGAGCAGGCTTGGCCTGCTCTTCCACAGAAACGGGTGATTGTGCTACTTCCCGTGAAATTTCTTTTTTTCCTTCAAAAACCGGAACGCTGGTTGCGATGATTTTGCTGATCTCATCGTAAGGGCGGGCAATCACGTGATGCGATACCAGCTCTGTACCTTCGATGCGGTTAATGGCAGCGGTACCTGCTTCAACTGAAGCCTGCACTGCGGAGACTTCACCGGTAACGGTAATAGTCACCAATCCGCCGCCGGAGATGCTTTTCTCCAGCAGATTTACCGCAGCGGCTTTGAGCATGGCATCAGCACCTTCAATAGCAGCCAGCAGCCCTTTTGTTTCAATGAATCCAAGTGCATCCATAATTTTGTTCTCCCTCATCGCTGGTTTGGACTAGCGTCCAGTCCCGAAATTTTATTTTTAATCAAATCCACACAGGTGGATTTGACCGGCTTTGGCTTAGTGTCTGACCACTGCGACCGGAAAATCGTATTTACTGATGGCCTGTTCAATGCGTTCGAGATCGTCATTGCCAAGTTTGGGGTCACCTTCCACCGGGTATTCCCAACCCATCTGAGTGTATTTGTTTACGCCCATCTTATGATAGGGAAGCAGATCCACCCCTTTGAAATTTTTAAGATCCTTATAAGGCTTGAGCAATTCGACAAGCTGGAGGATTTCTTCTTCACCATCGTTAACACCCTTGAGCATGGGCATTCTGATTTTGACGTTGTACCTGTTCTCAAGAAGCCAGACGAGATTCTGGAGAATCATCTCATTACGCACACCGGTAATTTCACGATGACGTTCGGAGTTCATGTGCTTAACGTCGTAGAGAAAGAGGTCCACATAAGGAGCTACTTTTTCGACCACTTCAGGACGGGCATAACCGCAGGTTTCAATAGCAGTGTTAATGCCTATCTGTTTGCAAGCCTGCAGGAGACTGGCCGCAGCTTCGGGCTGGGACAGAACTTCACCGCCGCCCAGAGTTACACCGCCACCGGAAGTTTCATAGAAAGGACGGTCTTCTTCGATAATCTCAAGCAGTTCAGAAATAGTCTTGGTTTCACCAACGATAGCCAGAGCATTTTGCAGACATGCTTTTTCACATTCACGGCAGCCTACGCACTCGATATCGCGATCAATGGTATGTTCACCAGCGGCATTCATTTTGTGAATACCGACGGGACAGACGGGGACACAGGCCCCGCAGTCAATACACTGATCCTTTTTGAAAAGGATGTTGTATCTTTTATGCTGTCCCTCGGGATTCGAGCACCATTCACAGCGCAGGGGGCAACCCTGAAAGAATACGAGAGTTCTCACTCCCGGACCGTCGTGCATATTATATTTCTGTATGTTGAATATCTGTGCTTTTCTTTCAATCACGGTACTTATCTCTTGCTGTTTATGTTGCTTGCGAATCCCGAGGGATTTTATTCAATCAGTAATGGATACTAGAAGTTTTCCATCATAGTACGGCTGATGATCTCATCCTGTACGTCTTTGCAGAGCTCTACGAAGAATGCAGAGTAACCAGCTACGCGTACAACGAGGTCACGGTACTTCTCGGGGTGCTTCTGAGCATCGAGAAGAGTTGCGTTATCAAGGTAGTTGAACTGCATTTCACCGTTACCCAGAGAGCTGGCTGTACGCAGCAGGGTAATGAGAGAGCTTTCGCCTTCCTGAGTATCGAGCAGACCGGACATGATCTTGAAGTTGTGAACCATACCGAGGTTCATCATGTCGTTAGCCATCTTGGAAACAGACTTAATAACCGCAGTGGGTCCTTTGTAGTCTGCACCCTGAGTCGGGCTGATACCATCGGAGAGCGGAGACCAAGCTTCACGTCCGTTTGCGGAAGCGCCGAGGAGCTGACCGAACGGAGTGTTGTTGGAGATGGACAGAGTACCGTGACAAAGTACGGAGTACAGAGTCTTGTGCTTGCGGTGTTCAGTTTCGGTGAAGTGAACGAGGTCAGCGCAGATCATATCTACGTAGTCATCGTCGTTACCGTACTTAGGCGCAGCGAGGCAGTCTGCTTTGATCTGGTCGTAACCCTTAAATTCAGCAACGAGAGCTTCGTTCATCTGAGCGAGGGTGTACTTTTTATCATCGTAAACAAGCTTTTTGATAGCTGCCATGGAGTCCGCGTAAGTAGCGAGACCGGACCAGACAACGCCGGGACCGAAGTTGTACATGGCGCCGCCGGAGGCTACGTCCTTACCGGACTCCATGGTGCCTTCGTACATGAGGGACATGAGGGGTTTAGGAGCATGATCCCTATGAACGCGCTGGGAAATTACAGTAGCAACGTTGGTCCATTTGGTAACGTACTTGATCATTTCCTTAACAGCACCTTCGAATTTCTCGTAGGTGCCGTAAGCTTCAAGCGGACCGAAATCGGGGCAAACCTGTTTGCCGTACCAGAGAGGCACACCGTGGTTCAGAACCAGCTCGATGCAGATAGGCCACTGGGTGTAAGCAGTAGAAGTCCACTGGTACAGACGACCGGATTTCTGAGGCTCAACACAACCCATCAGGCAGTAGTCGCGAGCATCTTCAACAGAAACGCCTTTAGCAAGCATCATTTTGATGTGTGCATCATCAAAGTGAACTGCGGGGAAACCCATACCTGCGCGGATAACTTCAACGATCTTCTTCAGGTATTTCTGAGGAGATTTGTTGTGAACACGGGTAGCCAGTGTGGGCTGGTAGATTTTAACGTGACGAACTGCGTCCATGAGCAGGTAGGTCAGATCGTTAGTTGCGTCGAAACCTTCACGGGTAACACCACCAACGCACATGTTAACGAAGGGCTGGTAACCTGCGAAGAACTTGGAGGCATCTTCACTGGTGAGCCACATCATTTCAGACATCTTAACGAGCATACAACCGGCGAGGTCAAAAGCTTCGTATTCAGTCATGCGGCCAGCTTCGAGGTCAGCCTTGAAGTAGGGGTACATGTACTGGTCAACACGACCAATGGACATACCGGTCTGGTTTTCTTCAACAACCAGCAGGGACTCAACGGTCCATACTGCCTGAACAGCTTCCCAGAAAGTCTCAGGCTTGTGAGCAGGCACGCGAGCGTTGACTTCAGAGATTTTGAGCAGTTCAGCTTTGCGCTTAGGATCAGTTTCCTGAGCTGCTTTCTGAGCTGCGTACTCGGAGAGACGCTTAGCGTAGATCATTACACCTTCAGCGGTGTCGATGACAGACTTGTAGAAGTAAATTTTATCGATATCTTCGGGGTTATCGTAATCGAGTTCCTCGAGATGTGCTTCTGCTTCGGCTTTGATGTCGAGCATGCCTTTATTCATCAGGATGACATCGTAACCGGGGTTGGAGTCACCACCACCGTTTACAGCGTGGTAGGAGCAGTCGGAAACATAGGATTCACCGGAAAGTTCCCAGAGACCTGCTTCACGGTACTGGCCTTCGCAGTATTCGTCGAGGGACTTGCCTTCCCAGAAGGGGAAAAGCTCTTCCTTCATGTATTTCTTGTCTTCTTCAGAAATGTAGAAGGGGTCCTGAGGACGGTATGCGATGGTTTCCAGTTCGTCTCTCATCCAGCGCCATGCGATTTCAGGAGAGAAGGAACCGCGACGGGGAGCACCGGTGGGGTTACCAACGATGAGTTCATGATCCTGAATAACCAGAGGAGCCTGTTCGCAGCTGGCTTTGAAGCTCATACCGCGCAGGGTAGCCGGATGAACACCGGGGTTGGCCTTGGCGATTTCGGTCATTACGCGAGCGGACTCAACACTGACGGAGGGAACCTGCTTGAGGAAGTTCTCTTTCAGTTTGAGATGACGCTCGGTAGGGCCATCGGGAATGCCGGCGGTCTGGGTGCAGGAAGCTGCTGCGGGAGCGGGCTGTGCTGCGCCTTCTTTGAATACTTCAGCGGAAACACCCTCGAAAATTTTCTTCAGAGAGGCGCGTTCTGCGTCAGAAAGGTTTTTGGTAGCTTCAGCAAGCTTGTTGGAAAAACTTTGAAGATCCACTGTATTTCCTCCGTTTAAGGGATTTGATTCTTAGCGATCCGCAGGATCATCTATGGCTTCAATGGCCTTTTGCAGGATCTGTTGAATCACCTGCACCATATTGGAATCGTTTACTTTAACTTTATATTGACCGCCTGTCTGACCGCACTGCTCCAGCACTTCCTGAGCGTCTCTGACGCCGCAACCGACTTTTCTAATATAAATCAGGTTCATGGGGGAAACGTTATCGGAAGTGATCCCGAATCCGGCAGAAGAGCTGCCCAGAGTCATTGAAGGGAACAGATTGGTAGTTGCGCCCATGCCGCCGAAAGCAGCCGGAGTGTTGACCAGAAGACGGCCAACAGGCTTTTTCAGAGCAAACTGGAGAATCACGTCCTCGTCAGCGGAGTGAATGACCAGTGTGTGGGCGTTTCTTTCGTGGAGCAGCAGCTCGATGCATTTTTCGCAAGCATGCATCCAGTCGTCTTCCACGTAGAGAGCCAGTACAGGGGAAAGAAATTCTCTGTAGTAAGGGTCGGTGTCGGAAACGTATTTACGTTCCGCCACAAGGACGGTGGTATTTTCGGGAATGCTGAACCCAGCCCTGCGAGCCAGAACCTGTGCAGCCTGTCCGGCCATACCTTTCCTGCGCTGTCCATCAGGCGCGATGAACAAAGCGGCCAGTGCTTCGGCCTCACTTTCGGACATAAAGTATGCCCCGCAGGAAATAAGGGAATGGCGAACATTGTCGGCAACGCAGGAATCGACAACGATGGATTGCTCCGCAGAGGGAGCAATCCCGTTATCAAAAGTCTTGCTGGCGATGATATCTTTAACAGCCTGCCCAATGTTGGCAGTACGTTCGATAAAAGCCGGACCGTTGCCGGTTCCCCCGTAAATGACGGGTTTGCCCGTTTTCTGAGCATATTCGATCATCCCGGGAACTCCAGTGACCATGACCAGCGATACATTCCTGTGGTTCATAAGCTCACAGGTTCCGCTCTTGGTGACCGTCTCCAGATAGGAGAGGCAACCTTCGGGAAGCCCACAGGCGTTTCCGGCCTCGATCATAATATCCAGAACCCGGCCGATGCTTTTAACAGCACCGGGATGGGGGGAAAAAATAACACCGTTACCAGATTTGATTGCAATCAGGGTATTGTAAACAGTGGTAGAAACCGGACCTGTCACGGGACAGAGAGCTGCGATAACGCCGACGGGAACGCCGATGTCGGTAATCTTTTTCTGCGGGTCTTCATTGATGACACCCACACAGCGCATGCCGCGCAATTCCTTACGGACCTGATTACAGACGAAGCGGTTCTTGACCAGCTTGTCCTGCCATTTACCGCCGTCAGTCTCTTCATGAGACATGAGCGCCAGTTCTTCGGCATGCTCCTCAACCGCATCCGCAATGTGCTCGACGATTTCATCAAGCTTCTCCTGCGGGAAGGTTGCCAGCTTTTTCTGTGCCTCATGGGCAACTTCAGCCAGAATTCTGGCCTGCTGGATGGAGAGCAAATCGTTATCAACAATCATCGCTTACCCCTTTACCTGTGACTGAAACGTTACTTAATACCCTGCATTAACCGATACTTCGCTTAAGGAAGCAGGTTGTCGATTGCGTAGATCTTGGTGATCTGTTCCAGATCGCGGTGAGGTGTGGGAATAACGAGGGATGCGTATACTTTAGCATCCATGTTTTCCACAGCTTTCACACCAGCTTCAACAGCTGCCTGACATGCTGCTACATCACCCTGAACCAGTACGGAAATGTATCCGGAAGCAACGTTCTCGTAACCGATGAGTTCTACATCAGCTGCTTTCATCATTGCGTCTGCCGCTTCAAGGACAAAAACAATGCCGAATGTTTCAATCAGGCCCATTGCCCTGGGACGGGGGCCGGAGTAATCGGTCTCCGCGGTCTCCACACCGTGGACAGACACGATATCGCCGACACCGCGAATGGGGCGGGGCATTACGTTCTGTGCGGTCAGTTCACCGATTTCTTTTGCGGTTGCTGCGCCGGCTTCAACAGAAGCCTTTACTGCTGCCACGTCACCCCTAACCATTACAGCTACGAGTGTAGAACCGATGTTTTCGTAACCTACGAGTTTAACATCTGCTGTTTTGAGCATCTGGTCCGCGCCGCCGATGGACGGAACCATTCCGAGTGTTTCGATAAGCCCGAGGGCCTCTTCGCCTTGGTACCTCATGTAATCTCCATTGAGCTGGTATTGCAGTTCATAACCATGACTTATGACTTTTGACGGATGCTTGTCTTAAGAATCCACCTTTTCCACATCCTGAACACAGACTAGCCCCTGACCTAAAGGGGAAGGTCAACAGAGTTTTCACAATTTTAGCAACTTTTCTTATAACTGCTTAGAAATACACTTTTTTTATGCATGACATTTTCGTCACGACAAAAAATAGGTGATTTCAAATACCAATCACCTTATTACCAAAATACATTTAAAAAAAATTTCAGGCTGCCTGAAAATGAAGCATTGAACTACAATTCAGTCCTGAACTAAAAAAACGACAGATTTGGTCAATTAGCGGAGTTTGAATCAATCTATAATGACTGAACAGTCAATACAATTTGTCACAGGTTTGTAACGCAACTTAATTGCGCAAACGCCGGGTCTGTGCAATATTAAAAGTAATATGGTGTAAATTTATTCCACTTCTAAGCATGGTGCATAACGTACCAATATCCTTATTTTTTTTGCTTTAAACCATTTTCTGCATAGTCATTTCGAAGTAAATCAATAAAAAGCGCATTGACCTTCCCCCTAAGGGAAAGGATATAAATTTAAGAACTAGGACCTTCCCGTTAGGGGAAGGCTGTTTTTCCCTGCGATGTGGAAGCGAATTCATAGACCAAAGACGAAAATGCAGGGATCGAGGGTGTGAATTTTTTTGATTAACTTTTAATGATTAAGGAGACGACCATGGGGGAAGCAACAGTTGCAACTAACCCGGCAGCCGTCGCTGCTAAGCACAAACTGGCTAGCAGCTTTAAAAGAAAGGGCATTCTTATCGCTCTTTTTTCCGGATTTCTTTACGGTTTCTACACCGCTTTCATGACTCTGGGTATGTCCAAGGGTGTATGGCTTGAGTGGTACGGTGAAAATTCCGGTCTGTCCGCATTCGCGGTAATGTATCTTCTCGGAGCACTGGGCGCTGCAACCACCGATACTTGTAGTGCTGTCTGGGCTCTCAGTATTGCCGGTCTCAAAGGCAAGCTCGCAGACTTCGGCCGCTGCATCAAAACCAAACCCGGTATGGTAATGGTTGCAGCAGCAATCATTGGTGGCCCCCTTGCAAGTACTGCTTACGTAGTCGGCCTGCAGATGGCAGGTTCGCTCGTAGTTCCCATCGCAGCTCTCTGCCCCGCAGTAGGCGCGATCCTCGGCCGTTTCCTCTTCAAACAGGAACTTAACGCCCGTATGCTTCTCGGTATCGCAATCTGCTTCGGTGCCAGCTTCATGATCGGTTCCACCAGCCTCGACGGCGCAGGCGGACCCAACATGATGCTCGGCCTCTTCTTCGGTTTCCTCGCTGCAGTATGCTGGGGCATCGAAGGTTGTGTTTGCGGTTACGGAACTTCCCTTATCGATCCTGAAATCGGCATCACCATCCGCCAGGTTACAGCTGGTATCTCCAACCTCTTCATCCTCGTACCCCTGTTCGGTATGATCGCTCATGTTGATGCATTCGGCATGGCTGTCCAGTCCTTCACTGACCCTGATGCAATCATCTGGTTTGTTCTGGCCGGTCTTTCCGCATACCTGACCTTCATGTACTGGTATAAAGGAAACGGCATGTGCGGAGCTGCTCTGGGTATGTCCTGCAACGGTACTTTCTCCTTCTGGGGCCCCTTCTGCTGCTGGATCATCCTCGGTGTTACCATGGGCATGGAAGGCTGGGAAATGCCTGCCATCGCATGGGCCGCAGCTGTAATCATGGTTATCGGTATCTTCATCATCGCAATGAACCCCATGGACCTCTTTAAGAACAACGAGGAGGCAGCATAATGTACCCCCTTAACTACGCTATCCTGAAACACTTCACTAAAGTAAAAGAAGCCAGCGCAGAAAGCGTTATGGAAGCCCTCAAAGGCCAGTACGGCGATTTCAAGGCTTTCAAGAAAGGCGAGATCATCAACGCACTGATGACTGCGGAAGCAAACGGACTCCTCGAAGAGTCCCGCTTCGAACTTAACTCCAATCAGGAGCTTGAAGTTTTCTACCGCGCTCATAAAGAAGGCGCTGCAACTATCAATCAATACATTAAGTAATACCTCACCGAAGCAAGGGGAGTTGTCTCGCAAGAGACACTCCCCGCTTTCTTTTTAGAGGGACGTGCATTAATGCACGTAAAGATTAAGTTGAAAAAATCCTCGAAATATCGGACCATAGCAACTGGAGGAGATACCAGTGAAGTACAAGGAACGCTATTTCATAGGGGATATGAGCAAGATCTGTAACATCTCCAAAAAAGCACTTCGTTATTACGACCAGATTAACCTCATCCCCTCTCAGCGACACGATTACAACAACTACAGGTACTACACCCGGGAATCGCTGCTCGCGGTTCCGGTTATCAAATACTATAAACAGATGGGTTTCACCCTTGAAGAGATGAAGGAATTCATCGAGGGTAGTGCACAACACATATTCAAATCCATCCAGCATTCGTTCCGGGCTAAAATCAGGGAGCTTGAGGACGAACAGGAAAAAATCCGCCGCAGACATGTATCAGTAAAAGACTGGTACGAACTGGTTCGCGAAGCGGAAATGGCACTCGACAACAATATTAATGAAGTTTCAATTAAATACGTTGAAAGCAGTGCCCTTCTTTTTCATGACCAGTTATTTGAAAATGACCTGCAATGGTCGATCATTAACCTTGAATTCACCCAGCATGTGGAAGATGTGAACAATGAAATTACCGGCCCGGTAATCATTAACTTCTCATCCCGTAAAGACCGCATTGAGGGTATGGACCAGAATATTAAGATGCTGCAGAAGACAGTTATCCCCTGCAGTCCTGAAAACACTTATGAATTCGGCGGAGACATGATGCTCTCCTGCTACCACCTCAGAGCCCACGAAGACATCCATAAAACCTATATGAAAATGGAACGTTGGGCCGCTAACAACGGATACCTGTTGAGTGATGAATCCTTTGAACGGTACGTTACCGATTACTGGACCACTAACAACAGCGATAAATTCGTTACCGAAATCCTGATCAAATGTTCGCGGCATAGTGATCAGGAAAATTTTAACCGCGACTAAACATATTTTCACCATCAGCCCGCTTTCTGCTCGAAGCGGGCTTTTTTATCACCAACTGTGCCTTCCGCAAAAATACCAACTCAGACAAAGGTCAATTCAGCACATTCTTACCCTTTTAAGTGAATTTATATGGTGCTATATACCCCCTATATCACCATATTTTTTTGATAAAAGGATTGTTGCCATGAATAATAAGAAATGGGGAGCTGCTGAAAAAAAACAATGGTTGCACGAAGCGACCTTTGAAAAGAACTATCAGAAGGACATACTGGACAGAGTCTTTGCCCTACCGGAGACCTTCCGAAGAGAAGAATACGGTAGGCTGGACTACGATCCCGCACGTTATCCGCTATACGCACTTCTATCTGCTGACTGGACGGCAGGATTGCCTACTGCATTGATCACCGCCGGAGTGCACGGCTATGAAGTCGGAGGGATTTATGCGGCCCTCAAATTCCTCGAAGAAACTTCTCAGGAATATGCCGGAAAATTCAATCTGGCGGTTGTGCCCTGCGTCAGCCCTTGGGGCTATGAAACAAACAACCGCTGGAATCCTTATGCCGTAGACCCCAACAGATCGTTCATGAATAACGGGGCTGAAGAAGCTGTACTGCTCAAAAAATTTGTCTCCACCATCCCCGGTAAAATAGCTTTACACATCGACCTGCATGAAACAACTGACCGGGATAAAACCGTATTCCGCCCAGCATTGGCAGCGCGTGACGGCATCGAAATAGCCATTGAAGAAGTCCCGCAGGGCTTCTATCTGGTCGGCGATGAAGAAAGACCGCAGCTGGATTTCCAGAACGCAATCAATCGCTCCGTGGAAAAAATAACCCCCCTCGCTCCCCCGGACAATGAAGGCTACACATTGGGCAAACCCGAAGTTTCTCCCGGCGTAATCCTTTACCCCATGCGCGAACTGGGCCTTAGCGGCACACTTACTGATGCCCCCTACCACTCAACCACTGAAATATATCCTGACGGTGATTGGATGACCCCGGAAGCAAGTGTTGATGGACAGATCGCTGCACTCAGAGGTGGACTTGAATATGTGCTGGAGCAGAAAGCATAAACTTGCCTAAAGTACCTCATCATTGAATTAATCCAAAACAAAAGTCCCCCGAAGCCATGCTCCGGGGGACTTTCTTAAAATTCCGTTCGCAAATACCGGGCTTATGCTTCAAGCTCGGCTTCTGCTTTGGCATCGCGGATAATTTCCTTAAATTCACCAGTGGTCTTCTGGTAGGAATCCACAGCCCAGTCTTTGGCTTTAACACCAGCTTTAATGGTGGACTTAGCGGCCTTTCTTACGGTCTCGGACTTGTAAGCCGCGTAACAGACAAGGCCGCCCACGACAGTTCCTGCTGCAACAATAGCTGCTTTTTTAAGATACATAATATACTCCTTTTATCCGCCGGACTCTGCGCCTGACGGTGTTGGCTTTCGATTTAAACCGTCCAGTTTATAAAAGGATTATACTTTGTGCGCTGAATGTAAAATCAAGACGTTGAATACCAATATCAGGATTCAGCTTCCTCTTTATCCCTAAGTTTCTGGCATGCCGGACACAAGCCGAAGAGCATCATACGGTGATTAGTCAGAACATACCCATTTTTCCGCGCAAGTATTTCCTGTCGCTTCTCGATACTTTCATCGACCACTTCAACCTTCTTCTGGCATCTCGTACAAACAAGATGGTCGTGGTGCTCATGTCCGTACGAATGTTCGTACAGGGCAACGCCGCATCCAAAGTCATGACTTTCGGCAAGCCCGGAATCAACAAGCAATTTCAAAGTCCGGTAGACTGTTGCCTGCCCTACTTCCGGGACGGTCTTTTGAACAAGAGCCAACAGCTCTTCCGCCGAAAAATGGCCTTTGGTTTCCAAAAAAGTCTCTACTATAACCTTGCGCTGAGGAGTCATGCTCAAACCGTTACCGGCAAGGTAGTCTACGAATATTTTTGCTGCTTCACTGGTCATGACGAAAATGAAATCCATTTTCATCCTATTGTCAAGTATTGTCGCAAAAAAAAGACAGCAAAAATAACACATACAATCACAACAGGGCTGTTGACTCTAATTTCAACTTGTCTCTCCGACCCTGAATTTACTCTATGGTCTGGTCAATTCCCGGCTCTGACTTCTGTTCCGGCACCAGTTTTGCGGCTTGTTCCGGCGTAGGATTAGCAACCACAACATCCAGACCACGCGAAGTGTGAATAAGTTGCGGAGGTGGTCCCTTCTGCTCTTTCGGGTCACGAAAATAAAAAACCAGCCGTAAGCGGTCAGTATGCCTGCCCAGCACAACCTGCCCCACAAAACCGGAAATGAAATCGGTCACTATCGGCACTTCGTAAGCCCACTTGCCGCGCAAATCCACCACCAGCTTGGAAGGCTTATCCAACCAGAAATAAGTTACCCTACCCACTTTACCGGAAGTCTGTAAACGGGCCAGAAAATCTGTTTCCGTGTGAATAAATTCAAGATCATCCAAAGTCCCCGTTACCCCAGTGCCCTTCTTGAGAACGGTTTGAGTGCGATTGGCAGCAAGATCCTGTTCAACCTCTTCTTTAACCGGATCAATCTTGTGCCCGGTTTTATTAACTTCAAAAAACTGCTCAACTTCCCGTTCCATCTTGCGCACTTCATGAACAACTTCCCGGCGCACGGAAGTAACCTCTTCCTCGGCCGCCTCCACAAAAGTCTGCGAACCATTCACAACTGCAGGAGTGCCGTTCTCCGCCATGCGGGTGTAAAAGCTGAAATCGTGAATGAAAGTATTAAAGTTCCCCCAGACCGAAAGAACGAACAGACCGGAAACTGCCCCGAGCCAGATCAGGAAGAGCAGGATGTAAAATCTTCTGTAAAATACAGTCAGCACATCCACCTCCTTAATGTTGCCAGCAATCAGTTATGAAGTTGGGCAGGTTCAAGGGCTTGATCTGCAAGAGCTCGATAACCGGGGGGGCCCCGCTGAAATTGTAGCCGACCTTTACACTGCTCACGCCCAGACCCTGCAATCCTTTAGCCTGATTCGGGAAATCCTTGGGACTGAAATTGACCTCGCCATTGCGGAACTCAGATAGGAACTTGGCAAAACCAAGTTTGCCTTCGTAAGTCTTGACCAAGTCAATACCCGGAAAACGGATGGTTAATGTCGTTGTTCCGCATTGATCCGGCTTCCAAGTGAAGGTCATCTTTTCGGAATAGTTGTAGTTAACCAACTCCTGTTTACCACTTCCGCATTCAAGGGAAACAATGGTTGCAAAAGGTTCTTCCGTGGCATTGCTATTCACCGAAGTAGGAATAGTGGACAGGCTGACCTTATATTCCGGCTGAATTTCCTGCGCTCCCTGCTCCCCGTCATTGAGGAAGACAAAGAATTCTTCACGGAACGGGAAGGGAATACCCAGCCACTTACGGCTCTGCCAGCCCTTCACGCCCTTACTCAGGAACGGAGCAGCACTGCCGGAAGTAAACTTGTTTACTATTCCGGTCTTACCAAACAAAGTAGTCCGCAACTTGTCTGCCGGGACATGATTTGTCTCAGCCAGCACCTTGCCTTCCCAAAGCTGCTGTAATTCGCAGGAAGCTTCCATGGTGATCACATAAACCATAAATTCCAACGGTCCGGCAACGAGATTCCAAAACATGTGCGTGCCTTGTCCGCCGCCACGCATGCGGGTCTTAAGCGCAGCCATGGCTCTTGTTGCACCATCCACGGGATTCTTTTTCACTGCACCACCGGACTTGCTGTCCGCTCCGCTACCGCCGCCAGAGCTGGTGCTTTGTCCGGTTGCGGGGTAAAGGGCCGCAGCACTCTTGAAAGCAGTCTCCAGACTGGTGGTAAATCCCGCCATATCATTAAGAACCTGCATATATTCATCAAGCTGTTTGGCAGCCTCAATGCGCGTTTCAATGCTTTCCGCCATCTTACCGCCAAGATCTGCCATGACCTTACGCAAGGTATTTTCCGCCTTCTGAGATGACTCTGCAACTCCCTTGGCTTTAAGGGATTTATACTGGGTCAGCACGATATTAAAATCGAACAGGTCAGCAACCCAATCCGGAGCTGCTCCTAAATCCTTAATGGTTGAAAATTCGTCTTTCATCCTGATCAACAGCTTAAAGTAAGGATTATCAGGATTAGCCATGGTATGGGCCATGTTGCTGTAATCATCCTTGGTCAACAGCTGGCGTTCTCCTTCACTGAAATGTTCGGAAAATGAATACCATGAACGGTAGAATTGTCCGGCATACCAGCTCCAGAAATCCTTTTCCCGCTGCTCGAACCCTGAATTATCCGGCATGGCCCGCCGTAATTCAGCAAGGAAATCAGTAAGCATCTGATGCCCGGTCTTTGTGTAAGCCGGGGGAACATGGACCTCGTTTTCAAAATGCAGGCGCGGTCCGCCCCAGAAATCGCGCAGGGTTACAGATTGCGCTTCGGGATTGGAATCCACCCAATCCACCAGCCATTTGAAATCCGAACCTTTGAGACTGAAAACTGTACCCAAGCGGGCCTGCAAGAGCAGCCGCTGCTCTTTTAAATCTTCAACATTCTGAACCCAGTTAAGATAGGAACTATAGGTCTGACCGTAATATTTCATCAGGTCCGGCTCAAAACCCTGCACTGCAACGGACAAGGCCTGACCGGTTGGCAATTCAAAAGGAGCCAGCGGTTTTGATTTCCCACCTTCAATACGGTTATCAAGCAGATCGATACGCCAACCGAGCAGCTTAACAAAATCACTGACCACCTGCTCTGATGAACCTGCATGCAACCCTTCAATGGTCTTGCCCAACTTTTCATCCACAGGTTTAAGCAACAAAATTTCAAATTTTCGCGCATAAAGTTGCTGCACCTTCTGCTCCGCCTCAAGACTGACATCAAGACCCATGCGCGGAACCCACCAGTTGGAATTAAGAGCTTTAAGATGCAGAATTTTCTGACGGAAACCTTCCATCTGAACCACACGCTCATCAATCTTTTCTGAAAATTCAGGCGGCTTCGGGAAGGCGGTAAAAAGATTATCCAAAGCACGGCGGTTGCCGAGAAAGGACATGCTGAACAGCCCGCAAACAAAGAAAAGCAGCAGCAACCATACAAACATTCCCAGATTGCGGGTCAGTAGCTTCCACTTAAGAAATTCAATGATCGGTGTGAACAGATTGCGGTCACGGGTCAGCACCTTGGAAAAGAAATCGTGCAGGAACAAACCTTGTCGCGTTCCCGGAAGTTTTGTTTCCACATTTTGCAAAGACGGCAGACTGTCCATAAAAGCTGAATGCAGTTCACCGCTCTGCTCTCCGCTGGAAAAATAAATCCCCCGGAAAAGAGGTTGTTCCTGATAGGGGTTTTCTTCGAACACACCGGCAGCAAAGGCACGCATACGCGGACGCAACCGCTCAAGTTCATCAGCGAAAAGTAAAAATGCGGGGTCAAAACGATTCTCACGGTCCAGCAGAGTTACCCGCAATTCCCGCAAGCGTTCGATAACCCCGGCAATAGCGTTATCGACAAATTCTTCGGGATCGGAAACCACCGACTCATTAACCATGCCCATGGCCTGCGAACGGGCCTCGGCAGGTAATACTTCCGCCAATCCCTTAAGACCGAAGACAAGATCCATCTTGGTCAGCAGCACGTAAACCGGGAAGCGTACACCAAGTACGCGCATAAGTTCATTGATCCGGCGGCGCAGACTGCGCCCGTACGCATGCAGGCTGTCTTCATCCCCGGATTGTAAACGATCCGCAGGGAGGGTGATGATCAAGCCGTTGAGCGGCTCACGCTTGCGGTATTTAACCAGCAGGGTCAGGAATTTCTCCCATTCTTCCTTGTCCCGCGATTCATCAATGGGGATGGCATAACGTCCGGCAGTATCAAGGATGACCGCCTCTTCAAAGAACCACCAATCACAATTACGGGTGGCGGAAACTCCGGGGGTGGGACCTATATCTGAAAGGATGGAGGTCAGCCGACTGCTGGCAACAGCAGTGCTTTTACCGGAATCTGATTCACCGAAAACCATATACCACGGCAGGGCATAAAGAGGGTTACCATGTCTACGTAATTCTGAATTCTGAAGTAAATCAACAGCTTCCATCCAGCGGGTCTGTAATTCCTGCAAACGGGAACGTTCATGTAACGGAGCAGCGGCAATGGCGGAATCATCCTGATCCACAATGCGCTTAACGAACTTCTTCTCCCGCCTGCGAAGCATCCATTTACGAATAAATAGAACAGCGGCAATCAGACCGATCAATCCACCAAAGAGACAGGCCCCGGCCCACCAAGGCCAGCCCATGTAAGCTACAAGAGCATAAGAACCAACGGCTGCCAGCACAAAAAAGAGTACCAGCAGGACTATCTTGAGCAGATTGAGTAAAAATTTCTTCATCCTTTAGCCTTTCGAGTCCTTAGATATCAACCGAACCAGAGCTGCAAGCTGTGCTCAAGCAGAATTTTGTAAGCCAGATACATCCCACCAGCCACCAGCACGGGCAGAATGAAGAAAATCAAAGACACCGGATCAAAGACCCGTCCGTAGCAACATTTACGCTGGGCAGCTTCTCCCGTTCCATAAGACTGCGGAAAAGCCGGACCTTCTTCCTCAAGCCCACCGCCGATATTTCCAGAAATTCGTTCCACACATTCCCGGCGCAGCTCTTTGAGCCGCTCTTCCCCCGAGTCGCTAAAATATTTCCCGGTATAGCCGAGGGATAGACAAAGGGCGTAAACTTCCAAAGCTTCCGCGATACCATTGCCATTTCCATTGGCGGCAACTTCGCCACCCTTTTCCATGTCGGCAAAAATACTTCGATCCACCGGACCTTGGCTGCGGTTAAGTAAACTATCCAAACGCGCAAAAAATTCCTCCCCGGCATTGGCTGTTCCATAAAACTCGCGCTGCAAAGGAAGCTTGAGCCATTCCCGCACCCCGGACCAATCCGAAAGCAACACCGCTTCATCCGCCCATGCAAAAACCGCAAAACGGGCATCATCATAAAGAGATTCAGGAATATCGATCCGGTCACTGCGGTCATCCATACGGGTGATCAACTTCCTCACATCTTCACGCACCTGTTCATAATCGGCTCCGGCATTTTCCGCAGATCCGGTCAGTTCAGGAGCATTGGTCAGCAGCCTGATGTAGGTGAAGAGTTCAAGAAAGCAATCGGATAAGTGCATTTTTACCCTCTCATTGCGGCGATGTAGACCGCCAGATCACTGGGGGCACTGTCCCAATAGAGGGAAAGGCTTCCTGAACGGACCACATCCTCCCAGTGCGTGGACCCGGTATCGATACGAAAACACAGAGTATCTTTGGACCTCGGCAATCCCGGAGGCAGGTTGTCCATATGGATCATGCCGATACCCTGAACCGCACGGGCCAACAGGGTACTCATACCGTGGGTGGCGGAAAGCTTGGCAATATTGATCAGCTCCGGCAAAGCCTGTTCCGGGTTGTCGGTCTTGATTAACAACCAGAAACTGTTTCCGGCTGCAAAAGCCCGTTCGGGCAGCTCCACGGTGAAGTACGGATCACTGAATACGAACTGGCTCATAAATTCCGGTCCGGCAGTCAGGCTGTCCAGAATATTGGTGATGATCTCGCGGGCTTTTTCAAAGCAGGGACCGATATTTTCATGATCGTAATCAGGTAAAACCTTCCCGCCGTCCGGTCCTTCCCCAAGGGCAGACATCTCGCGGGAAAAAGAAGAAAGCTCGCCGATGATCTGACGCAGCAAACCGAAGGCATGCCACGGATGAATATGCGGCGCAGTAGCGTAATGATCCAACTGAGGGGCGTAGCGGTTCAAAGTACGCAACACGAGCAGAAAAACCGTGGAAGTAAAATCCAGATCACCGGAACCAAGTCCGGCAGGATTTTTATACTGCTCCAACCTGCGGCAACGCGAAGCCACCTGATCGCTGATATCGCTGAAAACATGACTCAGCCAGCGCGAAGAAGTCAGGGTAATACAGGGCGGCACAAAGCTTTCATCAAGACGTACTTCCTGAACATCACGCTCCAAACGGGCCAACGGGATAATGTTGTAAGCTCCAAGTTCATCCAGCTCATCTTCCCAGAACAAACGCAACACATAACGCATAGGTTTAATCTGCGCAGGCGGCCCACTGCCCAGCAGATCAGGCTGTTCCACCGGATCAGGGGAAACTGCAAACATGGTGTTCACCGAAGCTGCTGTATCCTCAACCTGCACCACATTGCCGCCATCAGGATTCCACTTACGCAAGCCGAGATAGACATTAAAAGGCTTGCCGCCTTCTTCCCATGCTTCGCCAAAGGAACGCGGTTCAATGTGGGCATTACCCGGAAATGTCACCAGATGCCCGTCATCAAAAAAAACTTCTATCTCAGTAACTTCAAAATTCTTACGCTCAAGAGCACCCTCGCGGACCTTAAGCCCGGCAACACCCCAGAAATAAGGTAATCCGTACTGGCGCAAGGCCCGAAAGCGATGCAATTGATGCAGGTCCGAAAGCTGGAAATGCTGTGGCTGTAGAAATAATCCCTGATGCCAGAAAAGAGGCTTATCTGCGTGCATTTCCTACTCCCCCACCCTTTGCATTTCATTGGGACCGAGGATGATCATCGCATCAAGTTTCGCCGGGGCGTACCATGTATCCCCCCACCAGAGCATCCCGGTTTCACTCACATCCATGGGAATCTGCCAAGTGCGCGAAGCCTTGCCTTGCAAATCATAATACCCGGCAACCACACCCACGAACCTGGTACCTTCGGCGCGATCCATGGTGATGGTCGAATTACGGCCGGGCTGTACGAATTCACGCTTAACCTGAGTTACGCTGGGATCAAATCCGGTACAATTGAACAATTTTTCCATTCCGGTGGATGTCCCGGACAGTTCATTGAATTTGCTTAGATTTGAAAGTTGGTAAAAACAAAGCAACAACGAATGCGGTGCTCCATCATAGGCATTGAGATTTTTATCCACGCCTAATTTAAAGGAGATGGCATTGATCTGATAAGTCCATTTCATCTGTTCCGGGCTTGCTGCCGGAGTGGTAACAGTTGTGGGATTGACCGGTTTTTTCTTTCCACCGCAGCCATAAACAACCACAAGCGATAATATCAGGAGTATCAGTAATCTGCCGCGCACAATCCGCCCTCCGATTGCATAGTTGTACCCACCAAGAGAGAATTCAGTATTTAATACCAATTTACACGGAAAATAAATTTATGTCGATGACAGATACAATTTAACTGTAACTCTTTATTTCCCCGCAGGCTGATATGCGTTAGTATAGTGGCTATTCATATTTGCAACAAAACCGCAGTGAGGTCTTCATGCATATTGAACTGCCGCCTTTTAAAATACTGGCTCTGGCTTCTTTTTCCCCGGCACTGGAAACAAACAATCCCCCGCGCATAAAAGCTGATCCGTCTTCCTTGGATCAAGCCCTTACCGAAATTCGCCCTACGCTGGATATCCCCCTCGACCGCAATCAGTTTCCCACATCTTCCATTAATATTTCCATTTCCCGAATGGCTGACTTCAGGCCCAAGAACATAAGCAGGACTGCTCCATTCAAAAGTATTATTGAACAATTCCCAGCTGAGACAACACCGCCACGCCAGCAAGGTGCACCGTCCGCAAAAGACTCTGCTGCACTTGATGATATCTTTTCCATGATCGACAGCGGACAAACGGAACAACAACCTGCCAGCCCTCAACACGAGCAGCCCAAGGCTAAACTGCTACAAGCAATTTTCGCTGATCCCACCTTTCGGAAAATGGAAGCCGCATGGCGCGGATTGGCACTGCTGGCCAAGCAGATTCCGTCCGGCAGTAAGAACAGCGTGGAATTCACCCTCATTTCTATTAGTGATAACAACCTGATCCCCGTTCTGGATGAACTCGCTGAAGAATTAAGCGCAACGCCGCCGGAATTGATCCTGCTGGATCATAACTTAAGTAATTCACCCCGCTCCATGGGGATTCTGGAACGGGTCATGGATTTCGCTGAAAATATGCTGGCTCCGGCAACGGTCGGTTTCGGGCCGCAATTCTTTGAACTCCAAAACTGGGCCGGTGCAGAAAAGCTGCAGTTCATCCCCACCCTGCTCGAAGGAGCGGAATACGGACGCTGGAAGACACTACGTCAGCAACCCGCAGCAGGCTGGATCGTAGCCTGTGCCGGAAATATAATGGGGCGGACCATGCACAGCCCGGAAGCCGGTTTCGAAAATTCCTCCCTATCCGAACGCGGACCGCTCTGGACCAATTCCGTTTGGAGTGTCGCCGCTCTTTGTGCACGCAGTCTTTCCGAATACGGCAGGACAACACTTTTCGCCGATCATTCCAGCATCCGTTTAGACGGGCTGCCCCTTGCCGAAGGTTCCAAGCCTGCCCCAATCAATCCGCCCTTGGGAACCGAACGGATCAAAGACTTTCGGCAGGCCGGGATAAACACCCCCGCCTTTAACGGGGATCAGGCTTTTCTGCTTAATGCCGTTTCCATGGATGGTGGTCCGGCAAGTCTGCGTTTCTATCTTTCGCGGCTGATTCATTTTATGATTCTGCTCTCAACAGAAAAGCGCGAAGAGTTCACCGACCTTGAATCGCAATTGGTCGAAGCCGTTGCGCTTTTTCTGCAACAGCAAGGCTATGCACAGCCGCAGGATTTGAGCATAAAAAAAGGAGAAACGTCAGGTATGACGGTTCCCCTTGAAATTACCCTAACTCCCGGCCCGGAAATTCTGCCCGGAAATGCGCCCATTAGTTTTGGTTTTAATTGGTGATTTGATGCGCTACGCGCTTTTTAGTAGAACGATTTTGCCTAGTACGTCTTGATTG
>DDLU01000209.1 GCA_002340305.1 Desulfovibrio sp. UBA2564 | reverse complement strand
TGCGAAGCGGCGAAGCCTAATGAAAAGTTTTGGGATTCTTAAACCCTTTTCCCAAAAGGGTTTAAGGCTCTCGGCAGAGCCGCCGGAGGCATCTTATGACAAATAATAAACCTATCCAGATCATCTCTTGGAAAGAAGACTTCATTAAAAATCTTGCCACGACCATAATTAATGATTCCGGCGGCGACCTGAGCAAAGTTACGGTCATTGTCCCGCACCACCGCCCGGCCCGTTACCTGAAGAAAGCTCTTGCGGCCTCGGAAAACCTGCCCAAACCATGCATCCTACCGGAAATTTATTCTTTTTCCGACTTTGTTTCTTCACTGATTCCAAAGCTGACCGCTGAATTCCCGCGCAAGATCGGCAAATTGGATCAGGTCGGTTTACTCTTTGATATCATAGAAAAAATGCGTGGCGAATCATCAGGAATGCTCGCTAAAATGCCTGCGGACCTGCAACTTTTTTTTCCGTGGGGAACACGGCTGGCATCACTGCTGGAAGATTTACTGCGCCAAGACATCAAACCGCGCAACCTGACCATGCTGCAAGGAGAGGTTCTGGAATGGGCTGCTGCCCTTCTTGAAGAGCTGGAAATAATTTTTGTGCGCTACTTGGAAGAACTGGAAAAACGCGGCTGGACCACATCAGGCCTTGAAAACCGCACTCTGGTGGAAAATTTCAGCGGTCTTGATGAAATTTTGAAAGATCGCAAATTGTATTTAGCAGGATTTTATGGGGTCAGCGGAGTAGAAGATATGTTCTTCCGCTACCTCTGGGAAAATCTCGGCTTGCAAGTAATCTGGCATAGCGATCCCGGACTTGCCGAAGGTTACAAAGGCCACTTTGCAGTACGCGAGCATCGACTCTGGCTGCAACACTGGAAGGCCGAGGCTTACTCGGAGCATTCAACGAAAGGCAGCTGCGAACTCCCGGAACTGAAATTTTTTGAAGGATTCGACTGCCACTCCCAGCTTATTGCCATGAGGGAAGAACTCTGCTCACAAAAGGTAGAAGGCTGCGCCGTGGTTCTGCCGGATACCTCCCTGCTGCTCCCGGTCATGCATCATCTGCCGGAGCAGGACATCAACATTAGTATGGGATATCCGCTGGAACGCTCAGCTCTCAATGGTCTGGTTGAGGCGGTCCTCAAATTACAGGAAAACCGCAACGGACAGGATTTCTACTGGAAAGATATTCTGGCCCTGATTCGCCATCCTTATTTAAAAATGCTGGAAGTTGAAGGCGATCAGCCCTTGCGAACTATCTTTCACCAATGGGAAAACGCTCTACGTCACGGTGCTCCCTATACCAGTGTAAGTGATTTTGTACCTGTCTACAGTGATGATAACGGCAATCTGGTGGACAACCCGGAAACCACTGAAGAACTGCGCTCCGAGGCTGTGCGGATTTGTATTGATGGATTCAAGGATAACGAAACTCTTTCTGAACTAGCCGATAGCCTGCAGGTCATGGCCGAAATGCTCCGTCAACGCGGGGGCACTCTCTGGAATCGCTACCTGCTCGACTCCGAATGTCTGTTTAGATTGATGAACGAAGTTATTCCTGAACTGCGCGAGAGCTCCATCAGCAATGAAATTTTCGGACAATCGCTCTGCTTTTCCATCTTCCGGCAACTGCTTTCCTCGCAACGTGTATCTTTCGAACCGGACCCCATTTCCGGGATGCAGGTTCTCGGTATGCTGGAAAGCCGTCTCCTGAATTTCAAGCGTACCTTTATTCTCGATACCGTTGATGAAAAACTTCCCGGAACCGATCCATATGATCCACTGCTGCCCGACCAGCTGCGGCATTTACTTGATTTGCCTGACTCAAAGGAACGGGAATCAGTTGCCACATACAACTTTTACCGCTTGATCATGGGCAGTGCAGAATCGTGCATCTTTTATCAAAGCGGCGTGCAACCCGGACTTCTTGATTCCAAATCGATTCGTTCCCGTTTTGTGGAGCAATTGCTCTGGGAAATTGAGCAGCAACGTAAGGAAATTATTACTCCGGGTGAAGATTTTCCGCTCAAAGCAGTTAACTTTCCCGTTGGGGCAATCGTCAACACCCCGTCTGCCATCCCTAAAGAACCGTTACAGGACAAACTGTATAACCTACTTAAATTCAAAGGGCTGTCACCGTCAGCAATCGACTGTTATGTGGGCTGCCCCAAACAATTCTTTTTCCGCTACCTCTCCAATGTCCGGGAAAGTGTGACTGTAGATCAGGATGGGGACCGCGCCGGATTCGGTGATCTGATCCACTCCGTACTCAAAGATTTTCTTGAGCCGCACCTGAATAAAGAAATTTGCGGCAAGGATCTGAATGCTGATGCATTACAAGATTTATTTATGCTTCGTCTGGAAAGGGATTCGCTATATCCCAATCTTGCCTACGATATCAAAAAATCCCTTGAACGGGCTGGAAAAAACAGGCTTTCTTTATTCCTCAAAAGCTTGAAGCCGACCAAAATTGTTGAGCTGGAATCTGATTCACAAGCTGAACTTGAAGTAAATAATTTCACTATCCGCGTTCATGGACGTGTAGACCGCGTTGATGAACGTGCCGGGGAACGCTACGTGCTGGACTACAAAACGGGCCGCCTACACTTACCCCGCAAATCATTCTGGGAAGATGAATCCATCTGGGGACCGCTTCTGGATGACCCGCAGGCAATCTATCATGACGGAACGCCTTTTCTCGAAAAGATTAAAAGCTCAGCGGACAGCCTGCAACTCCCGCTTTATTTACTTATGGATCAACACACCTCCGGTGAACTCCCACGGCAGGCTGCTTTGGTCGAGCTGGTCACAGATGGTCGCGAAGTCGGGCTGTTTGATTCCAAAACCACAGATGAAGAACGCGAGGAAATAATCGAAACAAAAATCCCTGCCCTAACTAAACTAATCATCAACAATATGTTGCAGGAAGAGGATTTCAAACCCATTCGCTCTAATATGTGCCAGTGGTGCGCGTACCGGGAAGCCTGCGGAAGCTGATAAAATAAATTTTAGCTATTTGACATTAGCAGCACACTGTTGAAGATTATCTTCTAACTAATAAAACGAAGAGGAGCGAATGATGAATACTACCGAAATAATGATCTGCGGAGCTGGAATTGTAGGACTTACTGTTGCACGGGAGCTAATTTCGAGAGGATATAAGAATATTCTCATCATTGATAAAGAGCCTGAAATTGCAAAGCACGCTTCAGGGCGCAATAGCGGAGTTCTACATGCCGGAATTTACTATGCTCCCGGAAGTCTGCGTGCAGTCTCCTGCCTTTCAGGTAATTTGCGGATGAAAGAATACTGCCGCGAAAAGAACTTGCCTCTCCTCGAAACCGGGAAAGTCATCGTCGCGCGTAATGAATCCGAACTCACCACCCTGCACGAACTGCACAGTAGAGCCACAGCCAATGGCGCAAGAGTGGAAATTATTGATAAACAGCAGCTGGCCGAAATAGAACCCAATGCGAAAACAACCCAGGAAGCGTTGTTTTCGCATTACACTGCAGTGGTAGATCCACGTGCTGTAATGAAATCCTTGTATGATGATCTTAAAGCCAGTGGTAAAGTAACTTTCATGCTCGGCACAAAGTTCATTACAGCAAAATACAATACTATCGTCACAGATAAAGGCAATTTCAGCTGCGGACTGTTCATAAACGCCGCAGGCTCATATAGTGATCAAGTGGCCCGTCCCTTTGGATTCGGCGAAGGCTACCAGCTAATCCCATTCAAAGGCATCTATAAAAAACTCAAAAAAGAAAAGGCCCATACGATCAAGGGCAGTATCTACCCTGTACCCAACATCAAGAACCCGTTTTTAGGAATACATTTTACCCGCGGTGCCAGCGGAGACGTTTACCTTGGCCCCACCGCCATACCTGCATTTGGACGTGAAAACTACGGTATTCTAAGTGGTTTGGATAAAGAAGCCTTTGATATCATGATTCGCGATGCCATCCTCTTTTTCAAGAATCCGAAATTCCGTTCTGTAGCCTTTGAGGAGCCACGTAAGTATTTTTTCAAGTGCTTTTTCAATGACGCTAAAGAATTGGTTCATGACCTTTCTCCTGCCGATATTGAGGACTCTCCAAAAGTGGGGATTCGCCCGCAACTCGTCGATCTGAAACGTAACGAACTGGTTATGGATTTTTTAGTAGAAAGTGATAAAAAGAGTATACACGTACTCAATGCTATTTCACCAGCCTTCACAAGCTCCATGTACTTTGCTGAAATGATTGTGGAGAAATACATACACTAAAGAATGTATGTATTTTACATTGCAATAAATGATATTCTACATGCCGCAACCGAACTGTAACAGTTAAAAAGAACTTGACTTTAAGACTCATACA
>DDLU01000183.1 GCA_002340305.1 Desulfovibrio sp. UBA2564 | reverse complement strand
CCCTTGCCGGTAGCCATCGGCGGCCAGCCGCCATCGGGCACGTCACCGATCCACTTGGAGCCGTCCCACTCGATGACAGCCTTTTCAGGAGCGAAAGGCTTACCATTAAGATCGACAGAAGCTCTGTTATAGAGGATGCGGCGGTTAACAGGCCAGCACCATGCATAGTTGGGGAAGAGGTTAATCTTAGCCTGCATGGGAGTCTGTTCCAGACTGCGGCGCTTGGCCTTGTTACCTTCTTCCTCAGTGTAACTGCCTGCGTACAGCCAGTTCAGAGATGATGTGGAACCATCGTCACTGAGAGCAACGAAGGAAGGTACCTGCTGGCCTTTTTTATATTTCTTACCCTTGAAATCAACGTCTTTGGTGAAACGCCCGTTGATGCGCTGGGCAACGTCTTCAGCATCGTAGTAGGCAGGCCAGTCAAGGCTGAGCAGAGCTTCGGGGTATGCACCATTCTCTTTGTTGTAGAGACGGCGCACGTGGTTGATGATGTCCACGTACATTTCACCCATGCTCTTGGATTCACCCATGGGACGGCAGGCTTCGTAATGCCAAAGCAGCCAACGGCCTGAGGAGCTGATGGAACCTGCTTTTTCCGCACGCTGAGCAGAAGGCAGCATAAAGACTTCAGTTTTCATGCTGGTAGGATCAACGCCCGGACGACGCCAGTTCTCAGAAGTCTCAGTATGGTGAATCTCGCCCACGACCAGCCAGTCGAGGTTATCGAGAGCCTTACGGACTTTATTGGAGTTCGGAACACTCATGGCCGGGTTGGTACCGAAGGTGAAACCACCCTTGATTTCGCCACGGTACATGCGGTCGAAGATGAACATATAGGAGTAATCTTCGCCGTCATCGGCCTTGGGAAGCATCTGGTAGCCAAAGCCGTTGTCAGCAGATGCATTATCGCCACGCCAGCCCTTGAGCAGGGAGGCCATGTATTTGGGCTTATGCTGCCACCAGTTGGCACTCTGAGGATCTTTAGAGATCGGAGTTGTGGCCTTGGTGTATTCTTCGAATGATCCCATACTCGCTTTGGGCATAGGCAGGTAACCGGGCAGGATATGCCAGAGAATACAGTGGTCAGTGGAACCCTGTACGTTAGGCTCACCGCGCAGGGCGTTAATACCGCCGCCAGCTACACCGATGTTACCAAGCAGAAGCTGGAGGATGGCACTGGAACGGATGTTCTGTACACCGACAGTGTGCTGGGTCCAGCCAAGGGCGTACATAATGGTTCCGGCCTTATCGCGTTTACCGGTCTTGGTGTATTCCTTATAGACCTTGAGCAGGTTGTCTTTGGAGACACCGGTGGTCTTGGAAACGTTGGACAGGTTGTAGCGGGAGTAGTGCTTCTTGAGCATCTGGAATACGCAGCGGGAATCCTTCAGGGATTCATCGCGCTTGGGTACGCCGTTTTTATCAAGCTCAAAAGCCCACTTGGATTTATCGTATTTACGGGTGGCTTTATCGTAACCGGAGAACATACCCTTGGAGAATTTATAATCCTTACCGACGATAAAAGCTGCGTTGGTATAGTTGGCGACATAGTCCTTGAAGAAAAGGTCATTCTCAAGAACATAGTTGATCATACCGCCCATGAAAGCGATATCAGTACCGGACCTCAAGGGGACGTGGAAGTCACACCTTGCGGAAGTACGGGAGAATTTGGGGTCAACATGCATGACCTTGGCACCTTTGTCCTTGGCCCGCAATACCCATTTAAAGGAGATAGGATGGTGCTCCGCGGCGTTACTACCAATAATCAGGATAGAATCCGCGTTTTCAATATCGCACCAGTGGTTGGTCATCGCACCGCGTCCGAACGACTCTGCCAGAGCCGCAACAGTTGCGCTGTGTCAGATACGTGCCTGGTGATCAAAATGCACCAGGCCGAGGCCGCGCACACCCTGATGGACGACTGCACACTCCTCGTTATCCATCTGTGATGTACCAAGATGGAAAATTGATTCTACACGGTTAACTTCCTGCCCCTTATCATTGAAGCGTTTGAAGTCGGCATCACGTGTTTCCTTAACGCGGCGGGCGATGCGATCAAGCACAAAGTCCCAGCTCTTTTCTTCCCATTTAGTGCTGTAAGGAGCACGGTAAAGAGGCTTTTCAATGCGGTGGTGGCTGTTATGCATGGAAAGCATAGCCGCACCCTTAGCACAGAGAGCACCTTCACTGACCGGGTAATCCGGGTCACCTTCACAACTTACAATCTTACCGTCCTTGACATGGGCGATGAAATGACAGCTGACCGAACAGAACGGACAGATGGAAATCACTTCCTTCGCTCCCTTGATCTTCAACCCCGCAGCATAAGCCTGCGTAGGGGAAAGATCGAGTCCCAGCTGGCTCATACCGATACTTGCGACACCAACGCCCGCAAGTTTCATGAACCCTCGCCGTGAAATATTCATGGGATCCTCCTCAGTTTAAATCAGGCGTAGGTAGCGACGGTTTGCAGCCAACCGAATGCCTGAACATTACTTTGATGATCCCATAGAACAGAAACTCAAAAATAAAGTCAATGAATTGAATATGTTAGATTTAGCACATATAAGAGATTTAAAATGAAATTTGACCATTTTTTGAACGACAGATATGTATTTGAACACGATCTTCCTGAAATTATGTGCAAAACCAACAAAAAAGCCGACTATCCAACATGCCCGACAAACAAATAGTAATCATCGCAGGCCCTAACGGAGCAGGCAAAACAACCTTTGTTGATCAATTCCTGCCAAGCCTGTTCGAGACCCCGCTTTTCGTGAATGCTGACAAAATTGCCAGTGGCTTGGCTCCCTTCTCGCCCGAATCGGAAGCCATACAAGCTGGAAAGCTGATGCTGAAACAGATTGACAAATATGTTGCAGAAGGACTCAGCTTCTCACTGGAAACCACCCTTTCAGGCAAAGGCTACATTAGGAAAATTCCTAAGTGGCAAAGCCAAGGATATAAAGTAGCTCTCGTTTTCCTCTCTCTGGATAATGAACAGGCCGCCATTGACCGTGTAGCCTATCGTGTTTCGCAGGGAGGCCACAATATCCCAGTTGATGTCATCAAAAGACATTTTCACAATGGACTAAAGAATTTCACTGAATATAAAAAGCTTGTGGATGAATGGTTTCTGTTCGATAATATGGAAACAGGCCCACACCTGATCGACTTTGGAGGAAATAAAAATGACTAAAGAGACTAACAACGAAATGCTTACATTAATTGAAAAAGCATTAAAGCGTTCTGCACTGCAAGCACGGGAGACCGCCCTCCAAACAAACACCCCTATCGTAATTAAAGTCGATGGCAAGGTTCAGCATGTAAAAGTCACTGAGCAGGACATTAAAAAATATCGCGAATCAATTAAAGACGCTTTGTAAGCTGCGCGATATTCACCACTATATCTTATCACTCTTTCACTTCTCCCAAATCTCATAGACACAAATCCCCCACAATGGCAGAATAGCACTAATAATCAACCACCCTGCCACCTTAACCAATAGGGGGATTACCCATGGGCCAGACTGTTATTGAGCACCTTCTTGAGCGACTTAAAGAAATTGGAATAACAGATATTTTTGGGATTCCGGGCGACTATTCTTTCCCGGTTAATGATGCCTTCTGCACTGATCCGGACTTCAAATGGATCGGCTGCTGTAACGAACTAAATGCCGCCTATGCTGCGGACGGCTATGCGCGCATCAAAGGTAAATCTGCTATCTGCACCACTTACGGCGTGGGTGAATTAAGCGCCATTAACGGCATTGCCGGAAGCTATGCCGAGAACCTTCCTGTATTCCATATCGTGGGCATTCCTAAATGCTCGGTGCAGCGTAACGGAAACCTGATCCACCATTCCTTGGGTAATGGGGAATTCGACCTTTTCTATAAAATGACCCAACCTGTGGTCTGCGCCAGCACTATTCTTACTGCTGAAAATACCGTTGCCGAGGTGGAACGCTGCATCAACGCCGCGCTGACGAAAAAACAGCCTGTCTATATTGCTGTGCCTGCGGATGAGGCTCTAAAGGAACTGGGCTGCACCCAGCCGCACACCCTGCCCATGCCTGTCAGCGATCAGGATACCCTCGACACGGTCATTCCCTTGATCATCGAGAAGCTGGAGCAATCAGAAAGTGCCATCGCCATGGTCGGTGCTCTGATCGGACGCTATGAATTGCATGAGCCGATGCTGGATTTCATTGATAAATCGGGCATGCCCTTCACTTCCATGTTCATGGCGAAAGGGACACTCTCCGAAACACATCCTAATTTTATCGGGGTCTACAACGGGCGTATTCTGGATGAGAAGGTGCAGCAAACCGTTGAATCCGCTGATCTGGTGGTCAGCTTCGGCACTATCCGCTCGGACATTAATACCGGAGCATTCACGGTAAATCTTGATCCCAACCGTGAAATCAAAATTCACCCGGACCGCGTTTGCATCGGGCATGCGGTATACCACAATGTGATTATTGAAGACGTACTGCGAGAACTCAGCAAACGCATCGGTAAATTGTCCCTGCCCATTCCCATGACACCGCAAGGAGTTGGTGAACCAGTAGGCGAGCCGGACGCTGAGATCACTGCGGATTATCTCTACCCGCGTATCGAACGCTTTTTCGCAGCGGAAGATATCATCATGGGCGAAACAGGGACCGCCTCCATGGGACTTGTTAATGCCCGTTTGCCAAAGGATGCGGTCTTCTTCAACCAGACTCTCTGGGGTTCCATCGGTTGGGCTACTCCGGCTGCTTTCGGTGCTGCCATGGCTGCCCCGGAACGGCGTACCCTGCTACTGACCGGAGAAGGCGCACACCAAATGACCGTGCAGGAAATCTGCCAGTTCGCGCGCTTCAATCTCAAGCCCATCATCATCTGCGTAAACAACGAGGGCTACCTTATTGAACGGCTGCTCTGCGAAGATCCCTACATATATTATAATGATCTGGCGCAGTGGAATTACAGCAAACTGCCCGAAACATTGGGCATGGACGGCTGGTTCAGCGCCAAGGTAACCACCAACCATGAACTGGATGAAGCACTGCAAAAGGCCGCCAACGCGGACAGCGGATGCTACATTGAAGTTGTGACCGGAATGATGGAAACCCCGAAAATGGGTAAAATTCTGAATGGAATTGTCGTGAAAGGTCCGGGCTGGAAAGCGTAATTTAATCCGCAAACAAAGGCGACCCTTGCATGGATATTCATGCAAGGGCCGTTTTTTATTAATCAAAAACTTTCTTCAGCTCTCCCCGAAACTTTTAGACTTCCAAGGGAAAATCTCTTCCGCTCTAGCGCGGGCATCCTGCTCTACCTTATTGAACCATTCCAGATATTTGTCACGAACAACCCGCCCTGCTTCGGTCAGGCGATAACCGCTACGTCTGCTGCCAGCCCTTTCCATGAGCTGGAAACCAAGCACCTGTTCGGTCTGCTTAATCTTGCCCCATGCAGCGCGGTAGGACATGCCCAGCTCCTCGGATGCTTTTTTTAACGAACCGCAGGTCTCGATCTTATCCAGCAGGAGCAACCTGCCGTAGCCGAAGAAGACTCCTTCGCCTCCTTCCAGCCAAAGATGCAGACGGATGGTCGGATTATGGGTATCCATCTGGACCAGTGCCGCTGCCCCCCCCAGTTCGGGCGGGTCGATATTCTTGTTCATGCTCGCCTCCTATTTTCCAAAAGGACATTTGGGGAAGGTGCAGACCTTGCATTCCATACAATAGCCGCCGTCAGCAAGTGCAGCCAGATCGCTGCGGGTAATTTCCTGCCCTGCAATAACCTTGGGCAGAACCAGATCGAGACTGGTGGTTTTGAAAAAGAGTGCGCAGGCCGGAACACCGATAACCCTTGCATCTCCAGCCTTAGCCAGCAGCAGCATAGTGCCTGGGAGTACCGGAGCACCATACAGGAGGTCGGATACTCCGGCATCCACCAAGCCGTGGCGGGTCACGTCATCAGGGTCAACAGACATTCCT
Source organism: Desulfovibrio sp. UBA2564 (assembly GCA_002340305.1). Taxonomy (GTDB): domain Bacteria; phylum Desulfobacterota; class Desulfovibrionia; order Desulfovibrionales; family Desulfovibrionaceae; genus Maridesulfovibrio. The sequence goes on along the minus strand of DDLU01000183.1, from coordinate 483 downwards.
GCGGTTGTGATGATCAGGTCGCAACCTTCGTTCAGGAGCGAAAGTGCTGCATCGCGAATTTCTTCGCGATTGTCCGGCTTAATGACAGAGCGGACAACTTCGCAGCCGAGTGCCTGCACCTTTGCAGTGATGACAGACTCGAATTTATCGTCAATCAGGCCGTTGAAAACCTCATCACCAGTGATAAGGATGCCGACCTTCTTGCGTTGTAGGGGGAGTACCTTGAACAACGGGTCGCCATTCAAGGCAGAAACAGCGCGGGAAAAATTATCGCGGGAAAGATAAAGCGGAATGGCACGGGTTCCGGCAATGCGGGTGCCTTCTTTAACCAAAGAACCATTCTTACGGGCCGCAACCATAACATCGGGAACAAAATTGAAGCGATTCATCATTTCAAGGTCGCTGACCAACAATCCGTCATGTTCGGCGAGCAGAGTTACCTTACCCTCTTTCGGCTCGCCGTCGGTACAGATACCGTCTCCA
>DDLU01000023.1 GCA_002340305.1 Desulfovibrio sp. UBA2564 | reverse complement strand
CTTTTTCCAAAAAGGGTTTAAGCCGCCGGAGGCTTTCTTTAAATGACAGCAGAATCCAGTAAAATAGTTCGCAACGCCTCGGTAGTAGCCGGGGCGACTTTGCTTTCAAGGGTCCTTGGCTTTGTCAGGGACCTTATTGTTGCTTTTGCCTTGGGCGCAGGGTTGCCTGCGGATGCATTTTTTGTGGCTTTCCGTATTCCCAACCTGCTCCGCCGTTTGTTCGGGGAAGGCTCCCTGACCATGGCCTTTGTCCCGGTTTTCAGCCGCGTGCGCAAAGAACAGGGCGAAGGCGCAGCTTTTGAAATGGCAAGGTCTGCCATGCTTTGGCTGTTGTTGATTCTTGGTGCGCTGACCGTTCTGGCGATTGTGGGGGCAAAATATCTGGTCCTGCTCATTGCCCCGGGCTTTGGTACCAATCCTGAGTTGATGTCCCTTACAGTTGATCTGGTAAGAGTTTGTTTCCCTTATGTTATTTTTATTTGCGGTGTTGCACTCTGCATGGGCATCCTGAATAGCATGGGCCATTTTCTGGCTCCGGCATTGGCCCCGTGCATGCTCAATGTGGCCCTGATCGGATCAGCGTTGATCGGTTATTTTACCGGGAACAACGTAGCCTTGTTCATGGCTTGGGGTGTGCTCATCGGCGGGGTACTGCAATGGACGCTGCAGCAGCCTTACCTTAAGCGTATTGGTCTGAATTGGCGCGGTAAAGCAGAGCTTGATAACTCCGGCGTTAAGCGAATGGGTAAGCTTATGTTGCCCACAGTGCTTGGCGCGGCGGTCTATCAGATCAACGTGGTGCTTGGAACTATGCTGGCTTCTTTTCTGCCAGTGGGATCAGTTTCCTATCTTTATTACGCCGACCGCCTGGTGCAGTTTCCGCTGGGTGTGTTTGGAATAGCAGTGGGAACCGCAGCCCTGCCCAGTCTGGCTAAACTTTATGTGGAAGGGCGGCATGATGATTTTGCGCAGACTCTCAAGCAGAGTGTGGGGCTGATTCTGTTTATTTCCCTGCCTGCCATGGCTGGGCTGGTTTCTCTTGCCGAGCCTTTGATCGGGTTACTTTTCGAGCGTGGTGCCTTTGATGCAGAGGCCGTAACATCAACCGCCCAAGCTCTAATGGCTTACGGCATAGGGCTTCCCTTCATTGCCATGTCCCGTCCGCTGGTTTCCGCCTTTTATGCGCAGGAAGATACCCGTACCCCGGTTAAGGTTGCCATTCTTTGTTTGCTGGTGAACGTAGGCACGGGCTATTTGCTCATGCAGCATATCGCCCATGTCGGCCTTGCCTTGGCTGTATCGATTTCATCCATGCTTAACTGCCTGCTGCTGGCTGTCATCATGGGCCGTAGAACAGGTTTGTTTCCGCTGCCATTTGGAAGCGTAGCAAAAAGTGTGCTGCTCAGTGCATTGATCGGTGCAGGGGCACGGTATTCTGCGCGTTACGATATTTTATGGTTCGCTCTGATTCCGGTTTGGATGGCGATGTATGGCTTTGGTTCGCTGCTGCTTAAGTCAGAAGATGCCCGTATGTTAGTTGGGGCTTTGCGAAGAAAGATTTGATGCGCTTCGCTTTTTTTATAAATAGATTTCGCCTCCGGCGGCTTAAACCCTTTTGCAAAAGGTTTTAAGAATCCCAAAACCTTTTAGTTGTTTTGGTTTGTTTTTATGTTTGAAGATGTGCGTAGTTACTTTCCCCGTGGTTTAGTTCAGCCCGATTCAGGATTCAGATTTTCTACTGATTCCCTTTTGATCAGCTGCTTTGTTTCTGTGTCCAAGAATGCCCGAATCCTTGATCTCGGTACCGGCAGCGGAGTTATCCCGCTGGGTCTCATGCTGAACCATCTGAATAGAGGGCTGAGCATTACCGGATTGGAAATTAACACGGAAATGGTTGCGGCTGCGCAGGAAAATGTACAGAAACTTGGTTTTGCCGGGGAAATTAACATCGTGCGCGGTAATGTCTGCATGCCCGATTTTGCTCCCGTCGGGAGTTATGATCTGGTGGTTTCCAACCCGCCGTATCGCAGCGAGGGGCGGGGCAAAGCCTGCCCGGACGCAGACCGCAACAAGGCCCGTTTCGAGGTTGATTGCGATCTTGATGCATTCGTTGCCACGGCTTCACGTATGGTCCGTAACCGGGGCCGGGTCTGCTTTGTCTTCCTTGCCGAACGGCTGACCGAACTGGTCAATTCCTTTACCCATTACAAGCTGGAACCAAAGCGCATGAAATTTATCCATGGGCGGGTCGATTCGCCATCGAAAGTGGTCATGATCGAAGCCGTTAAGGGCGGCAAGCCGGGTTTGATCATGGAAGCACCTGTGATTCTGTTTGAGCAAGATAATTCGTTGACTGAATCAGCTGTGAAATACTGTTCATTCATTGCCAAGTAGCTTTTCGACAGGTAAAGAATTTTTTATACAATTTTTCAATGACGTTTTCTGGATAACAGAGCGAAGCTTATTAAAAGTTTTCCCCCTCTGGTCGCCGAAGGCACACATGATCAAAAAAATCTTACTTAAAAATTTCTTAGCCCACAAAGAAACCGAGATAGAACTCGGTCCGGGCATGACCGTGCTGACCGGTCCCAACAACAGCGGAAAATCCTCCATTGTTGAGGCCTTGCGCTGCATTACCACCAACCCGCTGCCCAAACATTTCATTCGCCATGGAGCCAAGCAGGCTCGTGTGGAGCTGGAAATGGACGACGGTGTTCGGGTTGCGTGGATTCGCAAGAAAGCTACCGCATGGTACGAAGTGCTGCGTCCCGGTGAAGAGGAATGGGAAGTCTACGCCAGATTCGGTCGCAACACCCCGGAAGATATCCTGAATATTTTAAGGCTCAATCAGGTCCCGTTGGAAGGCGGTAAATCGCTGGACGTTCATATCGGAAACCAGCGTAACCCCATCTTTCTGCTCGATCAGCCGTCGTCTGTGGCTGCCCAGTTTTTTGCTTCTTCGTCTGAAGCCTCGCATTTGCTGGCTATGCAGACGGAACTTAAAAACCGGGTCCGTGCTGCCAAGCGGGAGAAGAAATTTCAGCAGCAGAAGCTTGATGAAATCCGTGTTGAACTGGATGAATTGCGGACTCTGCCGGATGTGAATCTGGAACTGGAAACCACCCGTGAACTAAAAGGGCAGATGGATATTCTGGATAAGGATATCCCGGCGGTGGAAGGGCTTTTGCAGCGTAAAGGCGATCTTGAGGGCTATAAAGCAACCCTTGGCAAGCGTGAGAAAGAATTGGCTTCCTTGCAGGAAGCACCGCAACTTTTTCCTTATGCACCGCTGGAGCGGGTTGTTTCCGGCATGCAGAACCTGCGTGCTCAGGGACAGAATCTGAAAGTCAGATCAGAATCCCTTGGCGGCTTGCAGGCTCCGCCGGAGCTTTTTCCGGAACAGCAATTGGAAACGTATCTTGCACGGCAAAATCAACTTTCCCTTGCAGAAGAAAACCAGTCAGCGCGGCGTAAAATGCTGGAACCTTTAGCTGCACCTCCGCAGTTGGAGGATGTGTCTGCGCTTTCCGCAACCATCAGCAATGTTTCCCGCAAGCATATTTCCCGAGAGAAAATTTTAGGTAGAGCAGCCATTCTTGAACCGCTGAACGAGCCACCGGAACTTCATGATTTATCGCCGCTTATGCAGGTTATGAACAATCTAAATGCCATAAGAAAAACACAGGCTGATGCACAGGCCCGTCTGACCGAACTTGAGCAGTCAGAAGCTGAACTGAACCAGCGTATTGAAAACCGTCTGGATGAGATTGGTAATTGTCCGCTCTGCGGCGGCGATCTGGATGCGCAGAAGCTAATCGGGGAGGGCGGTCATGAGTCTTAAGCGAGTAAAGGCTAACGGCCTTTTCCTGATTGGTGATCCACACATTGCCTCCACTCCTCCGGGCCAGCGTTTGGGGGATTTCGCAAACGATGTGCTTGATAAGCTGGAAGCCTGTTTCAAGCGAGCGGAAGAGCTGGGAATGGTTCCGCTTATCCTTGGTGATCTTTTTCATTGGCCCCGCGATAACGGCAATTCCCTGCTGGTGGATATGATCAGGGTTTTCGGGCAGTACAAACCGTTTGTGCTGGTGGGGAATCATGACAAATATCAGGCCCGATTCACCCCGGACGTGTCCATGGCTGTGCTTGATGCCGCCGGTGTCATTCGCATGATGAGTGAGCATGGTCCGGACTTTGAGCTGGAAACCCCGCAAGGTTTGGTGCTGGTCGGTGCTTCGCCTGATTCCACACCCATTCCTAAGGAATTTGAGCGTGAAGAGGGCAAGTATCTCAAAGTAGTCTGGGTGACACATCATAATGTTTCCTTTCCCAATTGTGAGAAAAAACAGCACGCCATCAAAGAAAAACCAGGTATCGACTGGATTATCAACGGGCATATCCATGGACCGCGTGACTCTATCACCAAGGGTATGACCACTTGGGCCAATCCCGGAAACATTTCCCGCATGGTCTTTTCGCGCCTGTCTCTTGAGCGTCAGCCCAAGGCCGGGATCTGGACCCCGGATTGTGGAGATCTGGAGATGTGGGTGGTTCCGCA
>DDLU01000104.1 GCA_002340305.1 Desulfovibrio sp. UBA2564 | reverse complement strand
CGGGGCAGTAACGGTCGGGCCGGAGCAGAAAAATACCTGAAAATAGACAATCCCCCGGATGCAGTGCTCTGCATCAACGACCCCGTGGCCGTTGGGGCTTTCTGCCGCTTCCGCGAAGCTGGATGGCGCATTCCAGAAGATATTGCACTAGCCGGATTTTCCGGTTCACCGGAATCTGCACTGATCGACCCTGCGCTGAGTTCTGTGACCCAGCCTGCTTTTGAAATGGGGAAAACCGCTGCCACCCTGCTGCTCAAACAACTTAAAGAGAAAGAAAATTTCAGACCCGAAACCATCACCCTTGAAACCGAACTGCTTATCCGGGGATCAAGTTACAAGGAAAGTATGTAATGCCTATTAGCAGCAAAACATGGGGTCGCACGCCTTACAGAGAAGATGTCCTGCTTATCACGCTGGAGAACAGCACCGGATGCAAGGCCCGGATTTCCACTTACGGGGCAACCCTGACCGGACTTGAAATACCTGTCAACGGGAAAACTATTGATGTGGTACTCGGATTTGATTCCTTGCAGGAATACATTAATGACGGCAATTATTTAGGCGCAACCATAGGCCGGGTTGCCAGTAGGATTTCAAACGCAGGTTTTGTGCTGGACGACCAAAAATATCAGCTGGACCGCAACGAGGGAGACAACCACCTGCACGGTGGTAAATACGGATTTGACCGCCGAAACTGGGAAGTTCTGGCACAAAATGACGATACTGAGTCTCCCTCATTGACTCTCGAACTGCATTGCAAAGACGGTATGGGCGGATATCCCGGCAATATGTGTATTAAGACAACTTTTACTTTAAGTGGCACAACTCTTTCCATTTTACACTGTGCTCAGTGTGACCGCCCCACTCCCCTGAACATGACCAGCCACCAATATTTCAACCTGAACGGGGACGGACAAAAGATCGACAGCCACGAACTGAAGATTCATTCCACAAAATCCCCTCATTTTGATGCCGATCTCATCCCTGACGGAACTATCAACGACATTTCCGGCACTGCGGCTGATTTCATTGATTTTAAAGAGCTGAGTGATGCTGGGCAGGATTGCTTTTTCATTCTGGATAATGATCCCGAAAAGCTCTCCACAGCAGCCATCACCCGCAGCAACGAATCAGGGCTTGAAATGGAAATCCGCACTAATCAGCCCGGAATACAGCTATACACAGCAGACTATATTTCTTCCGGTACTCCCGGAAAAAACAAGTTGCAATACGGCCCCCGCTCCGGCTTCTGCCTCGAACCCATGGGCTACCCGGATGCGGTCAACAGACCCGAATTTCCCTCTGTGATTTTACATCCCGGAGAAGAATACAATAATTCAACCGAGTACAGGTTCCGCACTTTTTAGCGCAACCTGAAAAAGAACAAGGCGAGATGAAGCATGGCAAACGTAGAACTTAAGAACGTCATTAAACGTTATGGATCAGTTGAGGTAATCCACGGTGTAGACCTCTCCGTAAACGATAATGAATTCATTGTGCTGGTCGGCCCTTCCGGTTGCGGTAAGTCCACTTTGATTCGTATGCTTGCTGGTCTGGAGACGACTTCGGGCGGAACTTTTCTGCTTGATGGTGAAGAAGCCAGCGGCCCCGGTGCGGACAGAGGCATGGTCTTTCAGGGCTACACGCTCTTCCCCTGGCTGACGGTGAAGAAGAATGTCATGTTCGGCCTCGAAGTAAACGGTCGGTCCGGTTCTGCCGTCGAGCAGGAAGCGCTGCAGTGGATCGATTTGGTGGGGCTTTCCCACGCGGTCGAGAAGTATCCGAGTCAGCTCTCTGGAGGCATGAAGCAACGGGTGGCGATTGCTCGATCACTCGCGAACCAGCCTCAAATTCTCTTCATGGATGAGCCATTTGGTGCGCTGGATCCACACACCCGCAGTCAGATGCAGATGCACCTGCTGCAAATTTGGAAGAACGTCGACGTGACCATTATGTTTGTCACGCACGATCTGGATGAGGCGATTCTGCTCTCTGACCGCATCCTTGTTTTGAAGGCCAATCCGGGGGAGATTCATGAGTATATCGAAAATCCGGTGCCTCGGCCTCGCTCCGATGCGCAGCTCCTGAGCCCCGAATTTTTGGCGATGAAGCAGCGTCTGGAGGAGTTGATTCATCCGAAAACCCACAACCTAGATGCCGAACTGCCAATGGTCCGGATGACCAGCACGAGTGATCAAGTTGAGTGAAGATGTCTGCACCTCATTCCAGTCAATGGTCGGCGATGACATGGCCGGAGATTCTTGAAATGATTCAAGCGGGCTGCGACGCGGCAATTCTTCCGGTTGGTGCGACCGAGCAACACGGTCCGCACTTAGGCACTGGGATGGACAGCGTGCTCGCCGGCAAACTTTGTGATGAGGTCGGCAAAAAGCTGCGTGTGCCTGTTCTGCCGACCCTGAGCTACGGCTGCTCTGGGGCGCACTCACATCGTTGGCCCGGCACGCTCGCACTGAGTCCGACCACCATGATTGCAGTGCTCTGCGACTTGGGCGATTGGCTTTACAAGGCGGGTATCCGCCGCTTGTTCATCGTAAATTGCCATGTGGGCAACAAGTCCGCCATTGGTTGCGCACTCGATACGCTGCGCTGCCGCTACGACGATCTCATGATTGCCAGCTTCAATGACGGTGATTTGACCCCGGTGATTGAGGCCGCCTTCACCACGGATGGTGCTGATTGGCATGCGAATGCCGCGGAGACCAGCCTGATGATGGTCTGCGCTCCCC
>DDLU01000003.1 GCA_002340305.1 Desulfovibrio sp. UBA2564 | reverse complement strand
GCTGAAATCGAAGATGTAGAGAAGGTTCTGTACCGTATTCAGCGGCTTGATCCGGTGGGGGTAGCGGCAAGAACCCCGCAAGAATGTTTACTTGTTCAGCTAGAGGCCTTGAAGCTTGACGATGATCCGATTCTGGTCTCACTGGTACGGGATCATCTGGATGATCTGGAAAAGAAACGTTACAAGCCGTTGGCCAGAAAGTTTAAGCTGAGTATGGAAGATTTGAAGAGTTATCTGGATTTGATGCAGACACTTGATCCCCTACCCGGAGCAAGTTTTTCAAGCGGAGACTCTTTCTATGTCAGCCCGGATGCTTATGTTTATGAATATGAAGGTGATTTTGTCATTGTTCTGAACGAAGACGGTCTTCCTAAATTGCAGATGAATGCTTTTTATGTGGAGACCCTTGAGGCAACCAAGGGAGACGATAAGGAATATTTTCAGGACAAGATGCGTTCCGCTCAGTGGCTGATGAAGAGTCTGTATCAGCGGCAACGTACCTTATATAAGGTTCTTGAATCCATAGTGAGATTTCAGCGCGGATTTTTCGCACACGGTGTCACCAAATTAAAACCGCTCATTCTTAAGGAGGTAGCGGAAGACATCGAAATGCATGAATCCACTGTGAGCCGAATTACAACTAATAAGTATGTTTCGACTCCGCATGGAATTTATGAACTTAAGTTCTTTTTTAATAGTGCTTTAGGTCTGGATGACGGATCTCAGGTCGGTTCCGAGTCCGTCAAGGCGACTATCAAGAAATTGATCAGTGAAGAAGACGGAAAGAAACCCCTCAGTGATGAGAAGATCGCTGAGGTTCTCAAAGAGAAGCTGGAAGTCAATATCGCCAGAAGGACTGTAGCAAAGTATAGGACTGCAATGGGGATCCTTTCCTCATCCAAAAGGAAGAAGGTGTTCTAATGTAGTCCGGAGAAATCAACGCATATTCACCCTTTACTAAGGAGGCTCTTTATGAACGTAGCATTTACTTTTAAGAATTTCGATGCATCCGAACATCTTAAGGAATATGCAAACAGCCGTTTCTCCAAGTTGGTAAAGTATGTAAGTAATCCCGATAACACTGATATGCAGGTGAATTTGTCCGTTGATAAGTTCAGGCATGTTGCAGAAGTTGTTTTTACTTCTGATCATCTCCATGTCTCAGCTTACGAAGTGTCCGAAGATATGTATTCCACCGTGGATATGGTTTTGGACAAGCTTGAAGCCCAGCTTCGCCGTGCAAATGAAAAGATGAGAAGCCACAGGCGTAGGGAGAGTGCTCCCGCACGTATGGATATTCTCAGCTACGGAGAGGAAGAGTACAGGGAACCGGTAATTGTGGAGTCTGACTCCTTTGTTCCCAAGCCTATGAGTATCGATGAAGCTGCTGAACAGCTGCAGACCCTTGATCATGAATTCCTCGTGTTCCGAAATGCGGATAACGAAGCGATAAACGTAATATACCGCCGCAATAATGGCGACTTCGGTTTAATTGACCCAGGATACTAACTGATGAATATAACTGATAATCTGGCGAAGGACCTTGTTGTTTACGAACTAGAAGCATCCAGCAAGAGTGATGTTCTTAAAGAAATGGTTTCCACCCTTAAGGACGCTGGTCTTGAAGTAGATGTGGAAAAAGCCCTGAAGGTCCTTAATGATCGGGAAAAACTTGGAACAACCGGAATCGGGGATGGTATAGCCATCCCCCACGGTAAACTGGAATGTCTTGAAGAGATTGCCGTGGTTGTCGGCCGATCCACTGAAGGAGTGGATTTTGAATCTCTGGACATGCAGCCATGTAAGATATTCTTTATGGTACTGGCCCCCGAGCAGGGGGCCGGTGCTCATTTGAAGGTACTGGCACAAATATCCCGGCAGCTGAAAGATGAAGCGTTCCGGCAGGCATTCATAGATACCGGGGACAAGCAGGAATTACTCAAGCTGCTCGGTCTCGGTTAAAAAATAGAATTTAGAGTGATAATTTAATTAGCAATGAACTTAGGTCATTGCTAATTTTGTTTGTAGGCTACTGCACAAGGAGGATATTGGGGTGGTCGATGTGGATTCCTTTCCTGTGATTGTTGTTAGCGGTCTTTCCGGGGCCGGTAAATCTACTGTACTGAAAGTTTTCGAGGATCTGCGTTTTTTTTGTGTTGATGGCTTGCCTGCGAGCATGCTTCCACGTTTGGTAGAGCTGTTTAATACCCGTGACAACGGTTATCGCGGTATTGTGCTGGGAATGGATTTGCGGCAATTGGAGTTCAGTGTGGACTGGGAGGCCACCCGAGAAGAACTGACCTCTAAAGGCTATCGACCTAGCATCCTGTATCTTGAAGCAAGATTGCCTGAGTTGGTGCGCAGATATGCAACAACACGGCGTTTACATCCCCTTGAGTCCAGAGATATTGGACTGGAGCAAGCTCTTGAACGCGAGAAAGAAGCTCTTGGTGAAGTTCGCAATCAGGCTGACCTCGTAATTGATACAACAACTTATTCGATTCATGATCTGCGTCGCAGAATTCAGGAGAAGTGGGCTGAACTGAGCGAGAAAACCCGTGGGTTGCGTGTCCACGTCATGTCTTTCGGTTTTAAGCATGATGTGCCCACGG
>DDLU01000134.1 GCA_002340305.1 Desulfovibrio sp. UBA2564 | reverse complement strand
AACTTTCGCGGTATCCGGATTTTCAGCCCTGATTGTGGCTTGCACGTCCTTATTCTTGACCTGCAACATCACATTAACAGTACCGAGATCATGAGGGTTGAGCTGCAATGTAAGCTGCTTGCGGCCCTGCCCAAGATTCTTAAAGGCCCCTTCCTGAATCTGCTCAAGAATATTGGAGCGGGCAGTTTTTTCCCACATGGTATCGGCCTTACCGGCCTGAGCGGACTTAACTGCATTTTGCAGTGTTCCAATTCCGGTACCGAAAATATTTCCGGTTAGATTCCCTTCGCCCTTCACAAAGGACTCATCAGTAAGTTTGCCGAAAAAATCATTCCAGGTATCTTGATCATCTGAATCAGAAAGAAGCTGCTCCAACCAATGACGGTTGGAATTTTTATCGTCTGTCTGCCCGGCCTGCTGCTTACCGGAGTTGGAGTCGCCTTTAAGGTCTGCGCCGTTCTTGGAAGGATTGTTATCCTTCTGTGCAGAATTTTCCCTATTCTGGGCATCCTGCTTAACACTCTCACTCACATCCTTGGACGCACCCATGGAGTCACTGATTACATCAGCAGAAGCCATGCGCACAGCACTGGGAGACTGGTCGGAAGCTTTTTCCATAGCGGAATGCAAAGACTTGCCGACAGCTTTGACCAGCTTGAGGTCCTTGGCATCCTGATCAGCCTGCTGCTGGACCAAAGCGGATTTGAGGATAGAAAAGCCTTTCTTAAAATCACCCGCAGTTGCGCCTTCCGCAGTCAACAACTGGGCAATCTTATTCCCTGCATTGCCGTTAAGCTTAAACAGACCGGTCAGAGTCCTGGTTTCATCTTCTGAAAGCTGAAGCTTTGCGGAGTCTGGCATCGAGGCCAGTCTGGCCTGTATTTTCTCGACCACACTACCCAGCTTACCCTGACGGATGGAAGCCATCAGTCCCTTGGACTCGTCCGGACTAAAGCCAAGCTGCGAGAATATTGAATTCAGGTTCTGTTCCTGAAGCGGGCTAAGTTTGATCCCCTTCATACCCTTCATCATACCGGAGAGTTCAGATACAAGCTGTCCGTAGGTCATGCCGTTCTCACTCATAACCTTTTCTTCAAGCTCAGCAATATCCTTCTTATCAAGGCCATACTCTTTAAGCTCTTCCTTGATTTCATTCCAATCCTCGCGACTGACCTGAAGGTCCTGCGGCTGTTCCTCAACAGACTGCATAGCCACGTTCTCCGCAGCTTCATCAATATAATCAGCTGCGGTTTCATGCTCGGCGTTGGAAGTCACGTCCTCATAAGTAGAACGTGCATCATTCACGAAATCCTGAACCGGCTGATATGCAGCCTGAGCTTCGGACTGGCTCAAATGAAGAAAATTGTCGAACATCGATGAGCGAAAAGAATCCTCAGACAGTGATGTCCTGCTGAGAATTGCGCTCAGGTCCTGATTTTTTTGATCGAGATGTGGAAGTATTTTCATTTTCTGACTCCTCGACCATAACGTATTCACGAGGCGTGCCAAAAAAGAAACACTTAAAAAAACAGACACTTAAAACTAAAAAATGTTCTTAAAGAAGGGAATATTCTTCCTCTTTAAGGAAAAATATTCACGATAAATCAACTTCTGCTGGCAATTGCCGCCAGCTGTTCATAGTAGGAAAGAACTCGAATCCACGACTGGCGGTTATAATCGTTATTCTGAAGAAAAAGATGAATAAAACTTGTAAATTGGCGCAGCACAAGTGGACACGAATTCCAAAAAGAATCCCCAAGCGGAGCACTGCGGGCCAGCCCTTTGCTGAACTCTTTTCCCAGCCGGGGAAGATGGGCTGACATCCTGGCTGCAAGAGCCGGTTTCTGTACAGCAAAATCATCCCAGATATTCTCAGCTCCGGCAACATCCCAGAGACCGAATATCGCACCGAAATATTGCTGCCAGAATTGCCCTAACAGTTCCCCTGCCTGCGCCCTGCTGCCGCTCAACTGTTGCAGACCGTACAAGCCATTCGCATTGCGGGAGGTTAAAGACATACGCAATCCCGGCATATTCATTTTCTGCAAGCTGTTACGGTCTTCAATAATCATACGCTTAGCAGCCACGGCAATGCGCGAGGGCGTGAACGGAGAATGGCAGTAAAGCTGATCACGGGTGCAGGACCAGCAGCCGAGAGCGCAACTCATAGTCGAACGCAGCACGTAATGTCCGGTCTGATACGGCCCTGTCTCCCATGGATTGACGTTGCCCATGGAGATATTGAGAACCTTAAGCCCGGACCACGCAGCCAAATGCATAGGCCCGGTATCCGGGGTGATGAAAAGTTGCAGGGACTGCCCAACGGCAATCAACTCCCCAAGATTAAGCTTACCGGACATATCCAGAACAGGACCTTTGCAAAGACGGGAAACTTCCTGCCCCATGCCCTGCTCCATAGGACCGCCGAACAGAACAGGACGTAATCCACGCCCCAAAAGTTCCATGCATAAATCTGCCCAAAACTTTACTGCCGGACGCTTAGCCTCCTCGCTAGCCCCAAGGAAAATCCCGATACGGTTTGATTCTTTATTGAGCGTGCGTGGCTGTTGCCATCTGGTTGAGACAAAATTACTCAGCGGGAGGCAATCCAGAGCATTAAGGTCAGCCCAATGAAAAAGGTTGTGGCGATTGTTTTCCACTACGCTGGCGCGGTAAAGCTGCCAGTTGCCCAAAATGTGTGTAACGCCTGCCTTGGATGCCACCGGTCCGAGCTTTGCCCCGGCTTGTAATTCTCCGGCAAGTGATGCCGCCTGTTCGCGAATACTCAGGTTAACAATCAGCTCATACTTCTTCTGGCGCAACACCTCCAGCCCCTGCCACGGGAAATACATTACCTTGGGGCTGATCGGCATTAACGGCTGGTAAAACTTTTCCTCAGCCACCACCCATACGGGATGACCGGGATAAGCTCTCTCCAACCAGAGAAAAAGTGGAAATGAGAGAATCAAATCTCCCATACGCTGCATTTGCAGAACTAATATCGGGCGTTTGGACATGGGTGCAGCTTACAGTAATCTTTTGGAAAATTCCAATGCGGGATGCGGCATAAAAAAACGGCCCTTAGCTAAAAGGACCGGTCTAAACTTCAAAAACAACCCACCTAATTTAACTTGGTAAAGTTATCCCAATCTGCTTTAAATGCTGCCAGTCCCTTATCGGTCAAAGGATGGGATGCAAGCTGACTGATTACACTATAAGGAATAGTCGCCACATCCGCGCCGATGAGCGCAGAATCCAGCACATGCATTGGATGGCGGATGGAGGCTACAAGCACCTTGGTGGAGAAATCATAATTATCAAAGATAGTGCGAATTTCGCGGATCAGTTCCATGCCGTCATTGGCTATACCGTCCAGGCGACCGACAAACGGACTCACATAAGTTGCCCCGGCCTTTGCTGCCAGCAATGCCTGCAATGCGGAAAAAACAAGAGTCACATTGGTCTTTACACCCTTGCGGTAAAGAATTCTGGTCGCCACCAGACCCTCGGTTGTCAAAGGAACCTTGATCACCACATTATCACCGAATGAAGTCAGATCTTCAGCCTCGCTGATCATCTGCGAAGCTGTTTCCCCTACAACCTCAAGGCTGACCGGACCTTTAACCATATCGCAGATTTCCTGCATCCTGCTCCGCCAATCACCGCCTTCGCGGGAAAGCAGGGTCGGGTTGGTAGTCACACCGTCAACAAGGCCCATCTCTGTTGCCTGTCTGATCTCATCAAGATTCGCAGTATCCAGAAAAAACTCCATGCTCACCTCACAAGTAACTTCTGATTTTATTGATGTTTATCCCTTAAATCCTATAGTAAGTTCAATGCGTATTGCCTCCAACATATCGCATTTCCAAGCTGATCAAAAGGACTATATTTAAAAATAACCAAGACTTAACCGGGATAAATATAAAATAATCTTCTCAAAATACTCTCTGTTGACAACCGTCAAGGAGCGGGGTAAACACTTTCTCATTATGAACGTCTCTTACTCCAACTTTAACCTTTATTTTTGGTGGTGGCGCAGCTAATGCGTCGCGGTTGGTTACGTTCAAAAAACAGGTAACAAAATAAAATAATTATAGAACCGCGACAGTGAAAACTGATCGCGGTTTTTTTATGCCTGCACAGCACTGTCGTAGAAAAAATTCAGGAGAGAAAAAATGACTGATAACGCAACTATCAATGCAGACGGCTTTTTTGGTGAATACGGCGGACAGTTCGTTCCCGAGCAGCTTCTTCCCATCCTGAACGAGCTGGCGGATACCTACGAAAAGTTCAGAAAAGACCCCGAATTCATCGAAGAGTTCAAATACTATCTGGCAAAATACTCCGGTCGTCCCACCCCGCTCTATCTTTGCGGCAACCTTACCGAAGAACTCGGCGGCGCTAAAATCTACCTCAAGCGCGAAGACCTCAACCATCTCGGCGCACACAAAGTAAACAACACCATCGGTCAGATCCTGCTCGCAAAACGCATGGGCAAGAAGAAGATCATCGCTGAAACCGGAGCCGGGCAGCATGGCGTAGCCACCGCAGCAACCTGCGCACTCATGGGCATGAAATGTACCATCGTTATGGGCGAAGTGGACATGGAACGCCAGAAGCTGAACGTTTTCCGCATGCGCATGATGGGAGCAGACGTTGTTGCCGCTAAATCCGGTCAGAAGACCCTTAAGGAAGCAGTAGATGAAGCACTTACCGCATGGATCGGTGATGCTGAAAACACTTTTTATCTGCTCGGTTCCGCAGTAGGACCGCATCCTTATCCCATGATGGTCCGCGACTTCCAGTCCGTAATCAGTAAAGAAGCCAAACAGCAGTGCCTTGAAGACGAAGGCCGTTTGCCCGATTACTGCATCGCCTGCGTAGGAGGCGGTTCCAACGCTATCGGTATGTTCGCAGATTTCATCGGTGATGAATCCGTAAAACTCATCGGTGTTGAGCCTTCCGGGCGCAGCCTCGAACCGGGCGAGCACGCTGCAACTCTCTGCCTCGGCGAACCCGGAGTAATGCACGGTTTCAACTCCTACATGCTCAAGGACGAAAAAGGCGAACCTGCTCCGGTTTACTCCATTTCCGCTGGTCTCGATTACCCCAGCGTTGGTCCCGAGCATTCCCATCTCAAGGACCTCGGCCGCGCTGAATACGTTCACGCTTCCGATAAAGAAGCAACCGACGCATTCTTCAAACTGTCCCAGACCGAAGGCATCATCCCCGCGCTGGAATCTTCCCATGCGCTGGCCCATGCACTCAAGCTGGCACCGCAGCTCGACAAAGATAAAATTATCATCGTCAACCTCTCCGGTCGCGGCGACAAAGACGTTGCCCAGATCGAAGACATGATCAGCAAAGGCGAACTGACTTTGCCTTAAAGGCATGCCTCCGGCGGCTTAAACCC
>DDLU01000046.1 GCA_002340305.1 Desulfovibrio sp. UBA2564 | reverse complement strand
GCTGCTGATACACAGGCTGCTGGTAAACCGGCTGTTGCATAGGCTGCTGGTACACAGGCTGTTGCATAGGCTGCTGTACATTGCCTGCAACCGGAGCACCCTGATAGGGGTCACCGGGAGTAGTGTAGGAAAAATGGGGCTGACCCTGATCCGGACCCATCACCGGCTGCGAGGTGTTGGGCTGTTGCGGCGTGGTCTGCTGAGTGTCAGTGTGTTCGGTGGACATTTTAGTCACTCCTCTGAGTAAGAGAATTTAACAATTATTCATCAGTCTGCCGTAGAGATCGCAGACGATTTGTGCTTTTTTATCTTGGTCTTTACCTTGAATCAGTTCTTCGATCAGTTCCGGCTGGATCTGTTCGGGATCGTATTCAATCACTACTGATCGGGCAGACATATTGACCCGTGCATCCTTGATGGCATCGGGCATTTCGGAATGTTCTTTCATTGCCGCAAGTGCCACGGGCTTGGTCAAAATCAGCGGGCTGAATTTAACCCTGATCCGGCCCGGGATGTGGTGGGCCACATCAAGATACTTTTCCAGTTCAACTATTTTGCGGAAGTTCATAAATTTTACCTTGTTTGGATTCGATTGCTTCGGGTGAATGCAGGAGCAGCCTTGATGAGTTGGCGATAACTCCCATGGTATGCAGAATGTGCAGGAACCCGGCCATGACCGGAGAAAGAACCCCGGTGGCACCCATAATGACTCCCGCTATATTTGAACCTGTTGCCAGCCAGAAGTTCTGGTAGGCAATTCTGGTAGTGTCCTGGCTGAGTTGCTGGACGTACATGAGGCCCTTGAGGTCATCATCAACCAGCGCGATATCAGCTGCTTCTACTGCGACTTCAGCACCCCCGGTACCCATGGCAACACCTACATCGGCTTGTGCAAGGGCAAGTGCGTCGTTGATGCCGTCACCGACCATCATGACCTTGCCGCCTTGGCTTTGCAGATCGCGGACGAGATCGGCCTTTTCTTCAGGCATGGCTGAAGCGTGGATTTCCGGGATGGATAAAGTCTCGGCAAGGTCGTTGGCGGTTGCTGGTTCATCACCTGTTACCAGCACAGTGCGTTCAACCCCACCTGTTCCAAGAGAGTTGAGGACCATTGCCGATTCTTCGCGGATGGTGTTGGCAAAAGCCAGCAGTCCGATGGGTTCCTTGTCCTTGATAACGTAGAGGACAGTCAGTCCCTTGCGTTTGAGGTTTGAAACCTGTCTGCTCAAGCTGCCTATGCGCACATCAAATTGTTCGGCGAGTTTTTTGTTACCCACCAGAATCTCTGTAGAATGGTTTTTATTTTCAACAAGTTCTGCGCGCATTCCTTTGCCTAAGAAATATTCGCAGACAGTATGTGGCAGGGGAGCAAGTTTGCGCTGCTGTGCCTCGTACTTGATAGCCTGGGCCAGCGGATGGTGGTTGTGTGTTTCCACGGAAAAGGCGTAGTTCAGCAGTTCGCTTTCGTTGACACCTTCAACAGTGTGAACATGTTCAAGGCTCGGTTCGCTTCCTGTCAGGGTTCCGGTCTTGTCAAAGCAGGCGATGTCGCAACGGCCTACTTCTTCAAGATAGCGACCGCCCTTAATAAGAATGTTGTTCTTTGCGGCGGTGCTGATGGAAGCACTGATTGGCGTAGAAGCTGAAAGCACTGTTGCGCAGGGGCAGGACATGACCAGTAGAACGGTGAATGCACGCCATGGATCAGCGGTCAGCAGCAGGGTTCCAACGGTACAGGCAAAGCCGATTTTGACCAGCCTTACTGAAAGTTTGTCGGCAGTGGATTCAATGTCAGTTTTGTTTTCAAGGGAGTCTTCCACTTTATGGAGAATACGGGCCAGATAGGTTTTATCGCCTACCTCTTCGGCCTGTACATATATAACGCCCTCGCGAACGAAAGTCCCGGCAAAAACCTGATCATCTTTCTGCTTGTGGATAAAGTCGGCCCGTCCGGTGATGGGGGCTTCGTTGATCAATCCCTGACCGTCAACAATGGTACCGTCTATGCAGATTTTTTCTCCGGTATGCAGGACTACAACATCGCCTTTGCGGAGGTTGTTGATTTCCACTTCCACCTCAACGCCGTCTTTAAGAACGAAGGTGTGGTGGGTTGTGTTGTCCAGAATGCCGGAAATTGCCCGGCGGGAGCGTTCGGTGATCCATGCGGTAAGCAGTTCTGCGCCAGCGTTAATCCAGAGAATTTCAAAGGCGGTCATTGCTTCCCCGGCAATTACCGCAGCAACAATGCCTCCGGCGAGAATTCCCTCAAGACCGAATTTCTTTTCGCGCAGTTTGCTGACAGCCTCTTTGACCAGCGGTACCGCAGCCAGAACGGTCAGAAAACCCAGCGGGCTGAGCAGAGTCTGGGCAACGGTGATTCCAAGCAGGGATTCACTGACCAACACAGCTCCGCCTACAGCGGAAACAAAGGAAAAGTAGCGCAGGGCACCCTTAACCTGCGGACAGCCACACTCATTTTTATCCTTGATGGGACAGATTTTGGTCGTGTGCACAGCTACGATTTCCCGCAGCGTTTCGAAAACATGCTCAGGGGTGATGAATTCAGGGTTGTAGCGGATTACCAGTGTTGCGCATTTGTTGTTGGAGCGGGTCCGGGTGATCCCGGAAATCTTTTCCAGATTGCGCTCAACTGTGCTGCAAAGAATTTTATTCTTACGCAGATCCGGTACTTTGAACCTGATTCTGCCCGGTATTGAATGCTTTATGCTTGCATATATTTTTTCTGTTTTCACGAGAAGGTCCTGTGTTGTTACAGACTTTTCAGATGGACATCCTTTTGACATTGAGAGTGAATTTCAATGCCGTACGAGAGGGGATTACAAACGTTGATAACGTTTGTCAATGAAAACTTATATCTCTGGTCTGCATAAATCATTGCTTGATAGCCGTTTGATAACAGCCCTGATTAGCTGAACTAGATAATCAGGGCTGTTTTAAACCAGACTATTCTGTGATGGGGGTGAGTTCCTTTTTAGGCGATTGGTCCAGCGCGTTGGGAACAGCTTTATCCCAAACCATCTTGGCTCCGGTGGCTACAACAGTGAAGCCGAGCAGGCCGGTCAGTCCACCTATTCCGAGAATTCCGGTTGCTGCAACTCCTGCGGCAGTGGCAAGTCCGGTTCCTGCGGATTCAGTGGCAATTGTTTTTGCTGCCTCACAACTGTTCATTCTGCCTTCTTTAACGGCAATGGTGGAGCGGACAGCTGCAACAGTCCCTCCGACAAGTGCTCCTGTAGCTGCGGCGGAAGCAGCTATTACGGGAAGAATTCTTGTTGTTGTAGATGTGGTCATCTTTAAACTCCTGTATTTTAGACGGTTATCCGTCAGTTTTTTTCATTGTTTGTATATAATGCTCTTAGATTTTTTTTTTGGAAAGCAGCATGATTGAGTTTCAATTGCAGAAATTCGGCAAGTAAGTGGGTGCTCATGTCTTGACATCGGTTCTCATTTGATAATAGTCATCAGTGTCATTTTCACAAAAAACATATTGGAGGAAGAGATGTCAAGCCCGCAAAACCAGTTCCTGGAGTATCTTGCTAAAAACAAAATGGCTGCTACTGAACAAAGACGTATTGTTTTGGAGGTGTTTTTGGGAACGCAAGGCCACCATTCTTGTGAAGAGTTGTATGCGCATGTCAGCAAGCGCGACTCATCTATCAGCCCGGCAACAGTTTATCGCACTATTAAACTTATTGCCGAGAGCGGTATTGCAGAGTCCCTGGACTTCGGTGACGGTATAACCCGCTTTGAGTGTCGTCATGACCGGGAGCATCATGATCATCTGGTTTGTATTCGTTGCAATCGCAGAATTGAAGTTATGGAAGACCGCATCGAAGAGTTGCAGGAGAAGCTGGCCTGCAAGCATGAATTTGAAGTGCACAGGCATAAGATGATTCTGTATGGTATCTGTCCTGATTGCCGTAAACAATAGCTTCTTATTGCAAATAATTCTCAATCGCATGGGTTTCCCTTGCTGTGCGAATGTCATATTCAGCTAATAAATTATTTCGCATTATGGTTTTGTAAGGAGAATAAAAATGAGTTTCAATCTCGGAAGATTCTTACTGGTCTCAACTGCGGCAACAGCCGTTGGAGTTGCAGCATACGCTATTTACAAGGCCGGAGGTGTTAAGCCTGCGGTCTCCAAGGCTGTGAAAGGCGGTGTTAAAGCCGGAAGCTGGGCCTCCAGAAAATATGGTTCCGCCAAGGACGAAGTTGCCCGTCTGGTAGATGAAGCAAAGGCAGACATGGCCAGTTAGTGATCCCGTTTAAGGATCACATATTTTTTGAAATTTCCTTATACCGGGCGGGACTGATCACCTTGTCCCGTCCGGTGTTCTTGGCAAAGTAGAGTGCCTTATCCGCACTTTTAACCAAGGACTCCGCTTCAATCTCAGGGTCAGTTGCATTACAGCAAAGCCTTGAGATGCCGATGCTCAAACTGGCTTTGCCAAGCTTGATCTGCGCAAAGCGGGTTCGGATACGTTCTGCAATTTTTTCGCAGCGGGTTGAATCCACGCCGACAAGGATTGCACCAAATTCGTCTCCGCCGAAACGGAAAGGGAAATCAGTGCCGGTCCGGACAGATAAGTTAATGATCTGGCCTAATTCAGCGAGGACCCTGTCGCCCTCCTGATGCCCATAAATGTCGTTGACCTCTTTAAAGTGGTCGCAGTCAATGAGCATGAGATGGAGTTGGGTGTTGCAGGACATGCATTTTGAGCATGCTTCCACAAGCTTGAGTTCGAAAAAGCGCTTATTGAACAGTCCGGTGAGATGGTCTGTGTATGAAAGCAGATTCAATCTTTCTTTGTCACGGCGAGTTTTAGCAAGTGACTCAGTGAACTTTGATTCCCGCTTGGCAACAGAATGCGCCAGCCAGTTCAGGTTTTGCTGTAGACGGCTCAGCTCGTCAGTGGCAGCTCCGATGTTATTGGAATAAAGATCCAGCCGATGGTTCAGCTTGCCTTGTTTGAGTTTGACGCAGAAGCTGTTCATTTTTTCAAGTTCGCTGTTGACCATCCAGTTTTCAAGCCAGTTTGCAATGGGCATGCACAAGGCTATGCAAAAGCTGAAATGGAGGCAGACATACATCGCAAGAGAGTTCTTGTCTGCGAATTCCGCTATAATAAGTAGAGCGGCTGCCGGCAGAATAAGGATGAGGAAAACCACGGCAAAGGATTTTGCCTTGAGCTTGTTTCGTCCATTCTGGTTGCTGTAGTTAGTAAAATTTTTGATTTTGCTCTTTAATATATTGAACATTAATATACTCCTCCCCGACGGAATCCATCCGAATATCCCCAACGTTTTATGCATAATGGTTTAGCCGGAATGGAAAGTGTCGTATTGACCCCGTAACCACTACTTGGATTAGTGAAAACGGTTTTCAATTTCAAGTAGAAATTAAAAATATTTATTTTAAGCAGTTGTCTTGGCGTTGGAAGAGGGCAGGACTGGGGTTAGGATGGATAGTGGTTAATAAATTATAAATCTGGTAATGTAATTAATTTAGATGTTTAATTAGAAAACATGCTCCCCTCTTTGAGGAGAATTGCATTTCTAGTTGACAATCAAAATCAGCGTCTATAGTAATTGATTTCGAAATTCATTCGCAAAATCGAATGACAAAGAGAGGCTATTAATATGTTGAACAAGTTTGATTTCTTTAACCGCGAGCCTGCTTCCAAAAAAAGGCATCGTGGTGCAGGCGGAAGGGCGCAGGGTAGACCTTGCCATATGCGTGGCAAGAGTCTTCTGGATATTCCCATTGGTGAAAAGGCAGTGATCCGCGGCCATTTTTCCGGTGGGGCAGTAAGGCAGAGATTACTTGATCTGGGTTTTGTTCCCGGTAGGGAAATTGAAGTTGTTCGTGTTGCCACTCTTGGCTGCCCGCTTGAGCTTAAGGTCGCCGGATATTGCGTTACCTTGCGCCGTACTGAAGCATATCAGATTGAGGTGGAAGATGAGCGCAGAGGCTAAAAAGGCGATGAAAGATAACTTTCTCGTCGCGCTTGCCGGACAGCAGAATGCCGGTAAATCGACAACGTATAATATGATCACCGGGGCCAATCAGCATGTGGCAAACTATCCCGGCGTGACTGTAGATAAAAAGGTCGGCAGCTATCGCGAAGGAAAGATCCGGTATGAGGTAGTAGACCTGCCCGGTACCTACAGTCTGACTTCCTTCTCTCTTGAAGAGAGGGTTTCCCGCGAGTTTTTACTGGAAGAAAAACCTGACGTGGTTGTCAACGTCATGGATGCCACCTGTTTGCGCCGCAGTCTGTATTTTACTTTTCAGGTTCTGGAAATGAATTTTCCGGTAACTGTCGCTTTGAATATGATGGATGTTGCTGCAAGTCAGGGCCTTTCCATTGATCTGAAGGAACTTACCAACCGTCTCGGTGTAGACGTTGTCGCCACAGTCGGCCGTAAGGGTAAGGGCAAACAGGCACTTAAAGCAGCCATACGCAAGGCTGTGAATCAGGAGTCCTATTCCCGCCCCGTAGTCATCGACTACGGTGACCTTGAGACCCATGCAAAAGCCCTTGAAGAGCAGCTTGCCGCAGATGCCAGCCTTGGCGCTCTGTATCCCCTGCGTTGGCTGGCAATTAAGCTTCTGGAAAATGATTCCGAAGCCATTAAGATTGTTGAGACTAAGCATACTAAGGGTAAGATCATTGTTGATGATGCTCTTGCCCGCAGACAGGCTTTTGAAGACGAGACCGGAATTGATACCAGTGACTATATTGTTGCCTGCCGTGACCGTGTTGCGGGGGAAATTGTAGATGCCTGCGTGACCAAAGAAGCCGATTCCGGTCAGCCTGTTTCCGAAAGGATTGACCGCTGGGTGCTTAACCGTGCTCTCGCACCATTCTTTCTGTTGGCAACAGTTTACCTCATTTATGAACTTTCCATTGTACAGGGTTATGAGCTGACCAAGTACACATGGCCTTTTCTTGCCAAGTTCAGGGATCTTGTTGCCGGAGTTCTGCCCCCGGCAGGCTTGATTGAGGATTCCCTGTTGCGGTCAATGGTTCTTTGGATGGTGGACAGTGCCAACACACTGCTTAACTATGTGCCCATTTTCCTGATTCTTTTTGCTTTGATCGCAATACTTGAAGACTCAGGTTATATGGCTCGAATAGCATTTATTCTGGACCGCATATTTCACAGTTTCGGCCTGCACGGGCAATCGACGCTCCCGTTTATTCTTGGCGGTGTTTTTGCCGGAGGCTGCGCGGTTCCGGGGATTATGTCCACTAAAGGTATTCCGGATGAAAGATCAAGGCTGGCAACGATTCTGACCGTTCCTTTCATGAACTGCCTTGCCAAGATCCCGCTTTATACGCTTCTGGTGAACATCTACTTTGCAGAGCACAAGTCATGGGCAATGTTCTTTATCTCGACCATTACCATCATCATGGCTTTGATCATCGCAAAGATTCTGACCACAACAGTCCTTAAAGGGCGTGAAACCGCTCCTTTCATTATGGAGATGCCTAACTATCATGCTCCTACTTTCTTCGGCGTAGCTCAGCGTTCACTGGAAAGAACATGGGAATACATTAAAAAAGTAGGTTCCATTGTTGTTGCGGTTTCCCTTTGCGTATTCTCTCTTTTGCAGTTCCCCGGTCTTACCGATGAGCGTATGGATCACTACGGGAATTCCATGAACAAGGCCATTGCAACCTACGATGCAAAGATCGCAGGTAATGCCTATGCCGACCTTGCTACCGGCGAAAAAATGCTGCCGCTGCTTAACCTCTACGATGACTATAAGCGTGCCCGCATGAATGCCTCCGGTAAAGATGGCGCGGCAAGTGTGGACAGTTCTTTCAAAGAAGCAAACCCTGCCACTTTTATCCTGATCAAGCCCCGCAAGGATAAGGCCGCCAAGGTTGTGAACCGTGCGCTGCGCAAGCTTTCCTCTTCAAGGAAATCCCTGCGCCGCAAGATTAAGGAAGAGAAAATCAAAACATCATTCTTCGGTATGATCGGTCGTTCCCTTGAGCCGGTGACTAAGTATGCAGGTTTTGACTGGAAGGTTAACATCGCGCTGATCAGTTCCTTTGCAGCTCGTGAGTCTTCAGTTGCTACCATGGGTGTTCTTTACCAGCAGGGTGCTGATGACAACCAGACTCTTGAACAGAGAATGGATAACGAAAGTCAGAGTAGCGGCATGAATTCCCTGCACGCTCTTGCGGTTATCCTTTTCTTTGCCCTTTACCCTCCCTGCCTTGCGGCAACCATCATGGTTAAAGTGCAGACCGGGTCTTATAAATGGATGATTTTTGCCATCTTCTTCCCCACGGCGGTGGGCTTCGGTGTGGCTTCCTCCGTGTTCACACTGGGCAATGCCATCGGGGCGAACGGTATAACCATGATGAAGGGATTCTATGGACTGGCCCTGGGCATCGCCTTGGTAATCGCGCTGGTACACAAGATCACCTCAGATAAGGTTTCGGCTTCCTACGAATATCAAACAAGTAACCAATAAAATCTCTCAGGAGACAGCTATGAAAAAGATAATTGCTAAACTCGTTGTGGTAGCCGGATTGATCGCTCTTTCCGCAACTGCCGCTCTGGCCCATTCCCCTCTGTGCAGCTGCTTTGATAATGGTGACGGCACCGTTCTCTGCGAAGGTGGATTCTCTGACGGTTCTACTGCTTCCGGTGTAAAAATGTTCGTCCGCGACGACTCCGGTGCAGTCATCGTTAAAGGTGCAATGAACGAAAACAGTGAATTCGAATTCAATAAGCCCGCAGGTCACTACACCGTTACTTTTGATGGCGGCGAAGGCCATTCCATCGATATCGACGGTTCCGATATTGTAGAATAGTTCTTTTGCCTGCACGCATTGTAAGCGTTCAACAATGCGTGCAGGTTCTCTTTAACCAAAAATTTTCTTTATCTTTTGATAAAGAGGATCAAAATCATAATCAGGAGAAACAAGATGAAGATGAAGGTAGTTTTTCTTAACCTGTTGTTGGTTGTTGCTATGGCGGTTCCCGCTTCTGCTCATTTCCAGATGGTTTACACACCCGAGATCGCTAAAACCAAAGGTGCTGAAACCGATGTAAAACTCGTTTTCACCCACCCCTTTGAAGCTGGTCACACTATGAGCATGGGTATGCCTGAAGAGTTTTTTATGCTCCACCAAAAAGGTGAAGAAGGTAAAACCAAAAAGTACGACCTCAAAAAGCTGCTCAAGCCTATCACCTGGACCAGCCTGACCAACTCCGGTGAAGCTTACGAAGCAAAGCTGCCCAAGAAAATCGTTCGTTCCATGGGTGACTACACTCTGGTTCTGGTTCCTGCTCCTTACTACGAAGGTGAAGAAGATATCTACATCCAGCAGATCACCAAAACTTACATGAACGTTGGCGGCCTGCCCGGTAACTGGGCTGCTCCCGCTGGCCTCAAGACCGAATGGGTTCCTCTTGTTAAGCCTTACGCAATGTGGACCGGTATGACCTTCAAAGCTCAGCTCCTCTCCGATGGCAAGCCCGTTCCCAACGCTGATGTTGAAGTTGAGTACATGAACCACGAACCCGACATGAAGAACAACGCTTTCAAGAAAGAAGCAAACGCTGAGGCACCTCACGATGCTTTCGTAACCATGGGCGTTAAAACCGACGCACAGGGCTATGTGACTTTCGCTATCCCCAAAGCCGGCTGGTGGGGTTTCTGCGCACTGGGTTCCGGTCCTGACAGCGAGTTCAAAGGTAAAGAACTCTCTCAGGATGCAGTAATCTGGATCAAAGCAGTAGATATGTAATCCCTGCTGATTCTTAGGCATGATAAAAGCCCCGTGGGAGTGATCCTGCGGGGCTTGTTTTCTCAAAAACACGAAAACCCGCACATACTGTACGGGTCTCGGAACC
Organism: Desulfovibrio sp. UBA2564; assembly: GCA_002340305.1. Lineage (GTDB taxonomy): Bacteria > Desulfobacterota > Desulfovibrionia > Desulfovibrionales > Desulfovibrionaceae > Maridesulfovibrio. Next base: position 35,907 of record DDLU01000046.1, on the reverse strand, counting down.
GGAGCAGGACAGAAAACCTGCCGTGCTTCCTGATATAAGGATAGCTCTTTTAGTTAACTTGTCAACGCTTAATCAGTATCCCTGTCCCTCAATCCAATCAAATAGAGGATAGAATCCAGTCCGAAATTAGAAATGGACTGACGGGCATCCTGCTTGACTTTGGGCTTGGCGTGGAAGGCGATACCAAGTCCGGCAATGGAGAGCATGGGCAGATCGTTAGCCCCGTCTCCAACTGCAATGGATTGTTGCAGGCTGATCTTTTCTTTTTCTGCGATCTTGCGCAGTAGTTCGGCTTTCTTGGCTCCGTCAACGATATCGCCGATTACTCCGCCGGTAAGCTTGCCGTCTTCGATCTCAAGACGGTTGGCGTAGACATAATCCACTCCCAACTTTTCCTGCAATTTTTCTCCGAAGTAGGTGAATCCACCGGAAATGATGGCAGTCTTGTAGCCGAATTTCTTCAGGTTGGAGATGAGTCGTTCAGCACCTTCGGTAATGGGCAGCTTGCGGGCGATATCTTCCATAACATTCTCATCAAGACCTTTGAGGGTGGCGAGACGCTGGCGCAGGCTTTCTTTGAAGTCGATTTCGCCGCGCATGGCAGATTCAGTGATCTTGCTGACAATCTTGCCGGATCCTGCGGCCTTTGCCAGTTCGTCAATTACCTCAGCCTGAATTAGGGTGGAGTCCATGTCAAAGGCCACTAGGCGCCTGTTTCTGCGGAAAACATTATCTTCCTGCAAGGCGATATCGACCTGATCTTCAGCCGCCATTTCCAGAAAGTTTGAACGCATGCGGTCCAGATCTTGCGGTACGCCACGAATGGAAAATTCAACGCAGGCATGGCGTGGTGCAGGTTCCCCGTTCATGGGGATTCGTCCGGACAGACGATGAATCATGTCGATGTTCAAACCGTTGCCGGCGATGATCTCGGAAATTCTTGAAATATGTGCCCCGGTCAGCTTGTGCCCAACTAGGGTGGCTATATGTCTGGGCTTACCTTGCGCACCCACCCAGTCCCTGTATTTGTCTGATTCAATGGGCTTGAACTTGACGTTTACCCCGTGCTCATAACCTTTGAACATGATGTCTTTGAGTACGGGAGCGGATTCCGCTTCACGGGGGATGTGGATAAGGATGCCAAGCACCAACTGGTTATGAATTACACTTTGGCCGATATCCAGAATATCAATGCCGTAGCCCGCCAGAACCCCTGTGAGTGCAGAAGTCAGGCCGGGTTTGTCCTCGCCGGAGATTTGAATGAGAATTATTTCGGGCATGGTGGTTTCCCTGAATAGGTTTGATGGCGGACTTTCTCATAAAATGAGGTCGCAGTAAACATTCAGGCTGTTGGTTTCAGCCGCTGGAGGCATGAGAACGGCAAAAAAATATCTTCTAGCTTGCTCCTTTTTCGCTGGGGTCGTATGATACAAGGAAGTCCCTTTCTATATTGAACCCCGGATAGATCGCTATGAGCAGTGAAAAGAAAAGCGCAGATGTGTCTTCATACGAAGCTGAAGGTCCGCTTGGAGAAGGATTCCTTCTTTCAACAGGTCCGTGCCCGGAGAAGATGTTGCAGATACAGCGGCGTATCCATGAGAAAATGGATGACTATAAAGATTACAGTTTTTCCGCAACTGAAAAACGGGCGTTGATGATCTTTTTTGATCTTGCACAGGAATTTGATTCCTTGGAAGATTTCTTCGCTGTCTGCACTGCAGTGCCACGTTCTTTGTTTAATCTTGACTGTAGATTATATCTCGCCATGGGACCGGATGAGTTCATTCCTGTTGGTCGAACCGAGAGTCGTGCTCCGGTTTGCAGTTCTGTTCCGTTGCAAAAAGTTTTTGAAGCAGGGCACCTTTTTATTCCTATCCGCGGCAACTTGGAATTGGTTGATCAGTTACCTTTCAAACCTGCCGGGGATGTGATCGGCTGCTTTGAATTTTACAAGATGGATGACCTCTCAGACCATCAATCTCTTTTTTTTGAGAAATTTGTTAATAGGGTAGGCTTTCAGCTTCACAGCAAAATTTTACGCCGTAAGGGTCAGGAACATTTGGAGTTTGTGCGCAATCTAGTTAAGGATGTAGGACACAATGTGATCGTCCCTAATATGTATTTTAAGTTATTTTATAACAGATTGCGTGACCGAATTGAAAATATAAGCAAACTTGAAGCAGTAGTGGAAAATAAAAGTGCTACTGAAATCCGCACAGAACTTGAAAAGCTATATAATGGATTAGTCAGCCAGTTTAATGAAATCCACAGCCATTATGAGCAAACAAGTCTATTTCTGGAGACTTTGCTTCGTAGGCAGCATTTTGAAGAGGGGCGCTATATCGTAGAAAAACGGCCCTGTAACTTACTTAAGCAGATAATTGAACCGCAGTTGGAGCGCTGCCGTTCCCGTTTTGAGGATCGCGGAATCAGACTCGATATCAGTATGGGCGGAGTTCCAGATCAGGAAGTGCGTATCGTTGCTGATGTGGGATTGATTTCACAGGTTTATGCCAATTTATTTTCCAATGCCGTTAAATATACCCGCGATGAGACCATGTGCGATGGGCGGCGTGATAGGTTCGCTGCTTACGGATGGGATATGGTTGAGGATCATTTTCGTAATGGATGGGACGGTTTAAAACTTAATGTATACACAACCGGACCTCATATTCAGGAGCAAGATCGGGAGATGCTTTTTCAGCCCGGCTTCCGCAGCGATAATGTCGGTAATGAATATGGTTCCGGACACGGTTTGTTTTTTGTGCGTCAGGTTGTTGAATTACATGGCGGTGAAGTGGGATATGAACCGCAGGATGGCGGAAATAATTTTTATTTCATACTTCCGCTGGGGGAATATTAACATTCCCTTAATGAGTTCTTAATAGGTGATACGTTATTAAAAGATGGTTTAATGGAAAAAAATAGAGTTTGCGTTCTTGTGCAAAGTGTTTTTTGGATTTCTGCAATGTGTTACTTAATATAATGTGCAATTGTAAGATTCTTAATACTGAGCCGTAATAATATAACCAACTCGCTTTGCATCACAAAACTCTACATTTTTGTACGTTACTTTAATGTTTTGCCTGTTTATAAATTTCATGGTAGCTGTGTGAAATAAATATTCTAAAAATCGACTGTATGCAGAAAAAGCATTCTGCTTATGCGTTATGTGTTTTGTTAGGGTTAGTTGTTTTAAACGTGTTTGATAATCGTTTTATATTGTGCTTCCACAGGAGGTAAGCGTGTCAAAGTGGTTCGATGAAAGCTTGGAAAGAATCAAGAAAGCTACCGGAACTAGAACTCAGGTTCAGCTTGCCGAAATTTTGAATATTCGACAGTCCAGCATTTCCGATGCCAAGAGAAGGAGTTCTATTCCTGCTGAATGGTTCATCAAGCTGTACAGGACTCATGGTTTGAATCCTGAATGGCTGTCCGACGGCATTGAGCCTGTTTACCTTAAGCCGGGTAAGGGAAAAATTGCTGCTGATCAGATTTTGAGCGAAACAACCGCCCAGTACGGTCAAGTACAGTCACGGGGCAGGATTGTGCCGGTTTCTTCCATGGCAGGTGAAGACTCCGGTGCTGATGAATGGAAACCGCAGCAGGTTTCAGAGTTGAATATACCTGAAACATTCTACCGTTCCTCTCTCGTTGTCCTGAAAGCTGAAGGCTCTTCCATGGAACCTTCTGTGCGCAGGGACGCTTTTGTAGGTATTGATGATTCCCAGAAAAGACTGATGGCCGGTGATGTGTATGCCATCCATGTTCCGTATCAGGGTGTGGTGATTCGCAGGGTCTTCTTTGATCCTGAAAATTCCCGCTTTATCCTGCGTCCGGACAATGACCAGCATCCCGAGCAGTATATCCCGGTTGAAAATCACGAAAAACACGTGGTCGGACGGGTAGTCTGGGTAATGCAGGAACTTTAGTCAGATAGCTGGTAAAGCGCCATTTACGGCGTGGCTTTAAAAAAGACAGAAACTTGCGTATGACAAGTGCGCTTAGTTCCTGTCTTTTTTTGCGCCTTGTATCTGAAACTGATAGCTCCTGCTTTTGGGCCGGACCTTTTTTTATATATAGCGATGCATTTTTCATTCGGCTTGATTTAATGTTATCCTGTCAATATTAATAATGCGTACTATGATTTCATCCTTATTCAGCCGAATTTAAATCTGAGGGGAAACAATGAAAAAAATAACAGCTCCTGACGTTACTGCGCTCAAAGGGCAGCGTAAAATCTCAATGGTGACAGCTTATGATTATCCTTCCGGGCAGATCGCTGATGCTGCTGAAGTGGATATGATTCTTGTGGGTGATTCGCTGGGCATGGTTGTACTCGGCTATGAAGATACTCTTGCTGTGACCATGGATGACATGCTGCACCATGCAGCGGCAGTATCCCGTGGAGCCAAAAGGCCGCTGATTGTCGGCGACCTGCCATTCATGGCTTATCAGCCTTCGGTACAAATGGCGGTGGAAAATGCGGGAAAATTTTTGAGCCGGACAGGTGCTCGCGCGGTCAAGCTTGAAGGTGGCTTCCCTTTTCTGGAACATGTCCGTGCTATCGTTGATTCCGGTGTCCCGGTTCAGGGTCATATCGGCCTGACTCCGCAGCATGTGGCCCGTTTCGGTGGGTTTAAGGCTCAGGGAAAGAATGCGCGTTCTGCCGCAGCCCTGGTTGATGAGGCTTTGGAACTCGAAGCTGCCGGATGTTTTTCCATTGTTCTTGAAGCGGTTCCGCATGAAGTTGCGCAGGAGATCACTAATAGACTGTCCATCCCCACCATTGGCATTGGTGCCGGACCTGATACTGACGGGCAGGTACTTGTCTATCATGACATTCTTGGCCTCTTTGATCGTTTTGTTCCCGTGTTTGTAAAGAAATTCGCACAACTGCGTAGCGAAAGTATTGATGCAATCAAACGTTACATTGCGGAAGTCAGTGACGGATCTTTTCCTGCAAAAGGCAATTATAGCCGTATGAACCCTGAAGAGCTGAAGCAGTTTAAAGCTTTGTTGCAGGAAAAACTTTAACTGTCTCATCGGGTGAGACTATTTTTTTTAACTGGCCCTTGAAGCCGTTCAAGTATACTTTTATGGTATCACCAAACAATTACGGAGGATGCGATGGCTGTATCGATTTTTGATCTCGAACTTTCCGTTGAAGCGAATTCCCTTTTCCTGTTGATCGAAGGCATGCTGGGCACCAAGATTGATCCCGACAAAAACTGTAAGGCTGTTCCCGGTAGCGTGACCATTGAGCGTTGCCTTGAAAAATGGAACGGCGAAGAAAATGATTTTCTCGTAGCTATGAAAGAACTCGTTGATGCTGGAATTCTTACTGAGAAGAATTCTGAACTTCGGGTCAATGCACCTGAAAATTGGAAGAAAAAGTAGGTCTAATTGTCTTTTGAAATTCTCTGGAACGGATTGGGGTGGCCCTTGATCCGTCTTTTGCTGTTTATCAGCCTCGGTTTGCTGGTCGGTAATATTGTAGAGGGATTGCGTTGGACCCGGGCCATGGGAAGATTGGCAAATCCGCTTATTCGGGCCGGAAGACTCAAGGATATCAGCGGGGCCAGTTTTGCATTGGCTTTTTTCTCCGGTGTCGCCGCAAACTCCATGCTTTCTGAAGCCTATGAAAAGGGTGAGATTAATGACCGCGAGCTGGTCATCTCAAACCTTTTCAACAGCCTTCCTACCTACTTCCTGCATATGCCCACGGTCTTTTTCATCGCTGCACCGTTTATCGGTCATGTGGCTTTTACCTATGTGGGATTGACCTTGCTTGCAGCCATTATACGTACTGGAGCTATTGTGCTCTGGGGACGCTATTCTCTGTCAGCTGACGGTGCTTGCGGAGATGTTGTCCAGCGGCTTAAAGGGCAGGAAGCCAAGTCTTTCCGCGAGATAATGGATAAGGCACTGAAAAGGCTCAAGCGTAGATTGCCCAAGGTTATCTATCTGACAATTCCCATCTATACGGCTTTCTTTTTTCTGCGCCATTACGGGGTGTTTGGTGCTTTCCAGAGCTATCTGGGTGAACATCTTTCATTCCTCGCATGGCTTGATCCACAGGTTTTCGGGATCATTGCCTTCAGCCTTGCCGCAGAGTTCACAGCCGGACTGGCAGCAGCAGGGGCTCTTTTAGGAAGTGGAGCCTTTGATCCCAGAGGGATTGTGCTGGCTTTAATTGTCGGCAACCTGCTTTCCACTCCGGTACGGGCTCTGCGCCACCAACTGCCATATTATGCCGGGATCTTCCGGGGTAAAATGGCCTTGAAGCTGATCGTCTATAATCAGGGACTAAGGGCCGCAAGTTTGGTGCTGGTCGGCAGCGTTTATTTTGTGCTGACTATGTGATGCCTTCCCCAGACCCCATTCTTTTCAAAACCTTTCAGTTTGCTTCGCATGTAGATTTTTGAACGTCGCAAAAAAAAAGCCCGCAATATCTTTCGAGACATTGCGGGATTTTTTTTGGAATAATTTTATAAACTAAAACAGCGAAGCTGAACAAAACTTTTTGGGATCCTTAAACCCTTTTTTCAAAAAGGGTTTAAGCCGCCGGAGCAAACTATTTGAAACTACAACGGGATTTGGAACAGGAAATGGTTCCAAGTGTTTTGCCTGTCGGGCTTTTTAGTACGCATTTTTTGTATGCATATCCGCTTGTGCCGTAGTAGTCGGTGAGCAGCTTGAAGAGCTTGCGGTGTGCTGACGCTGATTTACCGTTAAGTGCTTCCCTGTTGATGGTCGCGTAAAGCGTGGAACCACGGTTGCTGCTTTTGCTGATCAGCTTTTCGCCGGAAGCGATGTGCAGGTTGAGGAATCTTTTAAGCCCCTGCTGTTTGGATTTATAGGCTGCCAGTTTTTTAGTGTAGAGGGTAGAGTTGGGGTTGATTTTTTTTAGTGCTTCATAGCCATTGATGTTTTCCTGCACCTTAAATCCGGGCAGGGATTGGACATGGCGCATGAGCAGCTCTTCTTCATTGGGGTTCAGCATTTCTTGATATTCAACAGGGCAGCTGGTCTGTCTACTGCCAAGGTCAGCAGAGTAGGCAATGACGCACATTTTCTTCTCCGGCCTGGGAGTTTCCTGTGCGATTTTGTCCATGAACATTTCTGCTGTTTTGAGCGGAGTGTCCCCGGCAACGACGAAGAGGTAGAAATCCCGTTTAATCTTGAGATCAATGATGCTCTTGTCTTTGGAAAAATCTTTAAGGCAACGGGCAATGTATTCAGCCCTTGTTTTGACCAGCTCTGCCCTGTTTGAGTAATGTTTTTTACGGGCTTTGTAGTAGCTGTTCTGCGGGGCAAGCTCGCTCAGCTTTTCGTAACCGCGAAGGTTTTTTTCAACTTGAACCGGGCTGAGTTTGTAGACATGGTCATACAGCAGCTTGGTTATGTCGGATTTAGACATGGAAGCTGAGGAACTGCTTTTAACCTGATCAAGGTTGCTGTCCATGACGGCAACAGCCACGCCGGAAAAGTCGCATTCACCTATGTTGTTCTTGCGCAGCTTATTGATTTGGGAAACGATGCTGACCGCTTTTGCCTTGCGGCCTTCTTTGAGAATGGCCAGAAAGCCACCATTATTTTGAACCACGGTATCAACGCCGGAAATGTTTTCAAGTTCGGATTTGAAAATATCCGGGCAGTTGTCCTGCGCAAAAGCCGGAAGTGCTGAAACAATCAGAATGAACAGTGCTAAGAGAAAATGTCTGGCTTTCATGGTGGTCCTAATCCTTTCCTTAAAGTACGCCGAGTTCCTGAAATTTCAGGTAGATCTCGCGGCTTACCCATGCATCGGTTGCTGCGTAGGTGATCTGTTGCGGGGTCAGTTCCTTGCGGCCCCAGTTGGAGCATTGCACACCTTTGGAGATGCGGAAGCCAAGCAGGTTGGCAGCCAGATTGCGCAGTCCGTTGGTCTGCATTTCGAGTGATCTGGCTAAATCGCCAAGGTCTACGAATCCTTTCCCGTCAAAGGGAGATACCTCGCGTAATTCCTTAACATCATTGATTACCGCAACCCCTGTTTTGATTATATCGGCAGAAGAGAGAACTTCTTTAATATGATTAGAAAGGGAAATGTGGTTGAGATGCAGAAGATATACACAATCTTCTGTAGCAAGCTGGATCAGGGAAGGGGGATAGGAAACCCCTTTGCGGAAGACCGGACGGGTTTCGGTATCAAAGCCGAGCAGTTTACAGCGGCCGAGTTCCTCAATTGCCGCAGGAACATCTTCCTCGCGGTCAATGAGCTTGATGGGGCCTTCGTACTGGCGAAGGGGCATTTCGTTAATTTCGTCTTTAGTAAATTTTTTCTTATATTGTTCAGGTACTTGCATAAATATTAAGCTCGGTAGTAATTACGTTCCCTTGCAGGGAAGCAAAGAATTCCTACCGGCCCGTGATGCTTCAGGATTATCAATTCCTGAAAAACCACGGGCGAGCAGGATAAAAAGTATCCCCTGTGGATATTAGCCAAACACTCCTTCGTCAACCCCTTCTGACCAGTGGATGCCTTCGGCGGCATCTGTGCTCTCAACAGAGCACTAAACTCGAAGACTCGTTAAGTGTCTGTAAGGCTTGCCGGGATTCTTAAACCCTTTTCCAAAAGGGTTTAAGAATCCCAAAACGTTTTAATCAGCTAAATTTGAATTAGTTTTGTCTACTTACCCTACTAGGGTTTCCAAAGAGGCTTAGTCCCTTCGGCCCTCGGAGAGGCCCCCGCAGGGCTGCCGGAGGCTCTTTTAATTCTTAAAGCGCGCAGCGCATCAATTTTCTATTGATGCTCGCAGGTCTTGTTAAATTTAATTTTGGGCCATTCCTCTTCAGCCTGCTGCAAACGCCACTGGCTGGGAGCGAGGAAGGTCAGGTTGTCGTCACCGTCAAGGGCTACGAAACGGGGGTATCGTTTCTTGATTCCGTCGATTTCCCTCGGCTCGTCACTGCCGATCCAGCGGGCGGTGTGGTATTCAACCGGCTCGTAGAGAGCAGCAACACCATATTCATCCTTGAGGCGTGACATGATCACATCAAACTGGAGCAGGCCTACTGCGCCGAGAATCTTGTCGTTGTTGCCCAGCGGCTTAAAGAGCTGTACCGCACCTTCTTCAGCAAGCTGGTGCAGGCCTTTGTCAAGCTGCTTACTTTTGAGCGGATCCTTGAGGATAACGCGGCGGAAATGTTCAGGCGCAAAGTTGGGGATTCCGGTGAACTTAAGCTCTTCCTTGGACGAGGTGAAGGTATCGCCGATCTTGATGGTCCCGTGGTTGTGTACGCCGATGATATCGCCGGGGTAGGCTTCTTCTACACCTGTTCGGTCCTGCGCCATGAAGATGGTTGCGTTGGCGATCTGAACGTCCTTACCAATGCGGTGGTGACGGACTTTCATTCCGCGCTTGAACTTACCGGAACAGATGCGCATGAAAGCGATGCGGTCACGGTGTGCAGGGTCCATGTTGGCCTGAATTTTAAAGGCCACAGCGGAAAAACCGGGTTCAAAGGGAGAAACTTCGCGGGAAGTTGTGGCGCGCGGTTTGGGATGCGGAGCCAGTTCAACAAAGGAATCCAGCATTTCCTGAACACCGAAGTTGTTGATGGCACTGCCGAAGAAAACCGGGGTCTGTTTACCTGCGAGATAACGTTCCTTGTCAAAAGGATAGCCTGCGCCTTCGAGCAGTTCCAGTTCTTCACGGAGATTGCCGGCCTGATCGCCGAGCAGTTCGTCCAGACGGGGATCGGAAAGATCTTTGATAACCTCACCCTTCTGGATGCCGCCGCCGTGAATGGCGGAGAAGAGGTGAAGCTCTCCTTTGTGGATGTTGTAGGTACCCTTGAAGTCGGATCCCATACCTACGGGCCAGCTGAGCGGTGCGCATTCGATGCTCAGGGTCTCTTCAATGTCCTGCAAGAGGTCGAAGGGATCAATACCTTCGCGGTCGAGCTTGTTGATGAAGGTGATAATGGGTGTGTCGCGCATACGGCAGACTTCCATCAGCTTCTTGGTCTGAACCTCAACACCTTTTGCACAGTCAATGACCATAAGTGCGGAGTCTACGGCGGTCAGAACGCGGTAGGTGTCTTCGGAGAAGTCCTGGTGACCGGGGGTATCGAGCAGGTTAACTTCGTAGTCGTGGTAGTTGAACTTCATCACCGAGGTGGTTACGGAAATACCACGTTCCTGTTCCATTGCCATCCAGTCGGAGGTGGCATGGCGGGCGGCTTTACGGGATTTAACCGTCCCGGCCATCTGAATCGCACCACCATAAAGGAGGAGTTTTTCAGTCAGGGTGGTTTTACCCGCATCAGGGTGACTGATGATGCCGAAAGTCCGGCGGCGTTCAACTTCTTTTTTAATATTGGGATCTACATTCTGGGACATGATTGTTCCTGTGTATTGATTATATTTTGATCGTGACAATGAACTTTGCTAAAGGCTTTTTTGCCATTAGTTATAGATACGTTCATCGCAAGTGCTGGGTTGTCCGTATCAGGATTAGCGCAAAGGTCAAGTCTTAGATTGCCCTAATTAAGTGGTAATAGATTGTAAAAGACGGTATATTTTAGTTTCAGCAGCAGTAGAAAAACAAGGCAGGTAGGGACAATGATCAAAAAAGCCAGTTTGCGTTTATTACAGCGTCCGGCAATGGAAGAGACTGTTTTGCCGGGAGAAATTTATCGTCATACATCACTTAATGACGATCTTGCCGAGGCTGGTAATCCCGGTGTTGAATTGGACGGTCCGTTGCTGCTGAACATAATGGTAAAATTTTTTCATGCCTATGTTTATCCCGGTTCACACGAGCAGGTACTGGGGCTTGATGAAGTCTCGCTGCTTTTTGATCGTTTTGTGCATCGCAGGCTGGGCAGTGATGTTCTTGAGAACTGCCTTGATCTACGTAAGCAGTTGCTTTCCTATGGCTTTGCCCTGTGCATGCTGGCTGACTTGCCCAAAAGTGTGCATATCTTCAAGGCCATAGCCGAAGCCAAACCGCAATTGGACGGTGGGCCTTTTACCGGACTGGATATCGGGTCCGGTACGGGTCTCCTCATGCTGGCAATGGACGTGCAGTCCCGGCGCAATGGTTTTGAAGGCTGCTCTCTGGTGGGAATAGAGCGCAATCAGATCGTTGCCGAGCGCACCAATGAAGTGCTGGGCAGGATGGGCGTGGGTAACGTTCTTGTTTCTGATGCCAAGAAGGTGGACAGCTACGGTTTTCTGGAAGGGCGCAAGCTTCATTTTGTTTGCAATGAAACCCTCCCCAGTTCCGGACGCAGCCTCTGGAAAGAAGATTTCATATTCATCAGCAAAACCCTTTTCGAAGGCCTTGAGGAACAAACAGCCCACGCAGGATTTTTTCCCGAATCAGTACTTGTCGGACGCACTCCCGACGAGATGTTGACTGTCTTGGACAGCTCTGCCGGATTTCAGCTTACAGATGAAGAATATCCCCTGAGACTAATGAAACCATACGCCATCGGCCTTTCGGGTGAAATGACCAGACTTGAGGATGTGGGTAAGGCTTACGAAAAATTTATACCTGCCGGCTGGCGGAGTGCTCTTACCCGCCGTTGGTAGGGGGGATCAACATAGACAGTGGGATTTTTCTGTATTACTATCTGTGATACGGAGGTTAAGGTATGCAGAAAGGAATTAGCACAAGGTTTGACGATAACACCCTCATCAGGCTGGAAGAAATGGCAGATAATCTAGGAACGAGTCGTTCCAGTATTATCAAAAATGCCGTTAACCATTATCTTGAATATCTAACTTGGTATGCTGAAGAAGCACGGCAGGGCGAAGATGATATTGAGCGTGGTGATTTTAAAACCCATGATGATATCAAGGCAAAATTCAAAAGACTCGGCGTAAAATGCAAGTAATCTGGTCCAAGTCAGCTGAAAATGATCTGGACCAAATTCTCGAATATTTTAAGAGTAATGGAGAAGAGAGTATAGGTCTTGAAATAATTTCCCGTCTGCTTGATTCCACTTCACGTTTAGAAAAATTTCCACATTCAGGCAGAGAGTCTGTTTTGCCTCAGCGTAGAGAACTTGTGACTCCTGATCTGCCGTATTTCCTTTTATACCGCATCACTTCGCAAGTGCGAATCTTGCGAGTTATACACACCTCAAGATTGTGGCGTGGCTAGCTTTCACCTAAATATTCTTTCAAAGCCCGAAGCAGCTTTTTCTTTTTGACCGGTTTAGCCATGTGGGTATTGCAGCCGCATTCCAGTGCACGCTGTTCATCATCTTTGAATGCGTTGGCGGTCAGGGCCATGATCGGGGTAGGAGGGAGGCTGTTTTCCCTTTCATATTCCCGGATGGCTTTGGTTGCTTCGTAACCGTCCATAATTGGCATTTGAATATCCATGAGCACTACGCCGTATTTTCCTTCTTTGAATCTATCCAGCCCCTCCTGACCGTTTTCGGCATAACTTATCTCGTATGAGGTGTCTTGCAGAAATAGATCAATGACCATGCGGTTGTCTTCTGAGTCTTCAACTAGCAGAATTGGGAGAATTGTAGATTCTGTTTTCTGAGTGGTGGAATTCCCTATCATTCCAGTCTGTTCGGTCTCCTGAATTATTCCGTTTTCTTCTATGTCTTCTATTAGGGTTTCACAGGAGTTTGCGTAGCGGATGTCTTCTACAATGGCTTGCGAATGGACCGGGCGATGTACGTATGTCGCACCTAGCTGCTTCGCACGTGCTGTTGCGCGTGGCTGGGGTTTGGCTTCCATGATCATCATCAGTTTCCAGCCACGGCAGGGACCGTGTTTGAGTTTTTTCAATATTTCGAAATGGTCGTCTTCTCCGTCCGGCTGACCGACTATTAGCGTGTTGTTGCAGTTTGTCGAAAGAGAGATTTCATCTGCAAATTCAGATGAAGCCTCGAGGCTGTTTGCAACATATACCTTTGCGCCCAGATCACTCAGGCTGCGGCAAAGGAAATCTCTGCAAACGGAGTCGCGGTCCACAAGCAGGATGGAACAGTCATTAAGGCAGGCTCCCAGATTGGGTTGCATGGGAAATTCTGCATTGATGGTGAAAACGAACGTAGCTCCTTCACTTTCGGCGCTGGAAACGAAAATCCCCCCGCTCATGCTTTCGACCATGCGTGTGCAGATGGAAAGTCCAAGGCCTGTTCCGCCATAGTTGCGTGTTGTGGATGAATCCGCCTGCGAGAAGGTATCAAAAATCGAATTCATTTTTTCTCTAGGGATTCCAACTCCGGTATCTTTGATCATGAAGCGCAGGTATCCCGATTCAGTTATGCTTGCTTCAAAGGTGATTGTCCCTTTATCAGTGAACTTGAGTGAGTTGCCGATAAGGTTCACTATAATCTGGCGCAGGCGGGTCGGGTCCCCGGTGATTATACGCGGCACATCCGGTTCGATATACCAGCAGAAATCAACTTTTTTTACTTGAGCCCTGAGAGCGAAAATGGAACCGATTTCTTCAAATAGCTCTTCGAGATTGAAGTCGATTTTTTCCAGATTAATCTGCCCTGCTTCAATCTTTGAAAGATCAAGAATATCGTTGATCAATAGAAGCAGGTTCTCACCTGCATTTTTGAAAATTTTTACATAGTTGCGCTGTATCTGGCTTAGTCTGGATTCCCATAGCATATCTGCCATGCCCAGAATGGCATTCATCGGGGTTCTGATTTCGTGCGACATGCTGGCCAGAAAATCAGTTTTGGCTTTGTTGGCGGCATCAGCCGCAACTTTAGCCTTTTCCATTTCCTGCGCTTTTCTCTTCTCAGTAATATCTTCAAGAACACCTTCAAGGCATTTGCTCTTGTTACCGTTCTTTTCCATGGAAACAGTCATGTTTACCCAGATTGGGGTTCCATCCTGTCTGCGCATGTTTATTTCCCGGTCCCGGATAATTCCGCCTTCGAGGAGTTCATTGACTATTTCCTGATGCATTGCAGGCCGGACATACAAAGTCCTGACTTGGGTTTTGCGGAATTCATTCCAGCCACGGTAGCCGAACATTTCCGCAAGTGCACGGTTGGCCTTGAGCAGCAGGCCGTCGGCATCTGCTTCAGCCCTGAATACCCCTACATTGATGCTTTCGAGCAGGGTACGGTGCTGGGTTTCAGAGTCGCGCAGATCTGAATAGAGCCGTGCGTTCTGGATGGAGATAGCGGCCTGGGAGCAAAGCAGGTTCAGTACTTCCAGACGGTCATCGGTGAAAACCCCCGGGCTGAGGTTATTTTCAAGGTAGAGAACCCCGCGCATAAGCTGCTGGTTGATGACCGGCATGGCTAGAATGGATTTCGGCTTGGTCCTGATGATGTAGCTGTCGATGGAAAAAGGTCCCTGCGTCCCGGCATCGCGCAGTACGATGTTGTCCTTGGAGCGAAGCACATAGTTTACAATGCTCCGGCAGTATAATTCCTGTCCCGGATCGGGATTGGGCTGTGTGGTGATACCGTGCTCGGAAACAAAAGCATGGGCGGTCAGTTCAAGGGTGTTCTTATTGTTGAGGAGCAGGGTCGCTTTTTGCGCACCGGCGTTTTCGATAACAATACGCATCAATTTATCCAGCAGGCGGTCAAGAACGATTTCGCCGGAAATGGCCTGTGATGCTTTTACTACCGCTGAAATATCAAGGGAACTGCTGTTTTTCCCGTTTGCAGAGCCAGAAGCAGAAAATCCTTCTTCGGCGATCTTTCTCAGTTGCGGATATTCATTGAGTAGCCGTTGTAGTTTTGCGGTGGCTCCCCATTCGTTATAGTAATGGCAGGCTTCAGACAGCATGGACATGGCGGAGCGGTTGCCTCCGATGCTGAAATGAAATTTTCCGGCGAGTTCACAAGCTAATGCTGCAAAATTATTATATCCGGCATTGGAGCTGAAACTGATGGCTTCTTCGTATAGCGACAGGGCCTTGCTGTTGTCGCCGCGTAGACGGGCCAGTTCCGCACTGCCGAGCAGATACATATGGCGGAAATTTTCCGGGCAGTATTTTTCCCATTTAGCCAGACGGGATAGGGAATGGACCATGCGTTTTTGGAACTGACTGCGTTTTTGGGAGGATTCTTCGTTATAAAGAGCTGCCATGTTCAATATGCTGAATATGTGAAAGACAGCAATAGAATACATACCGAAAAGCGATTCTTCTACTTTGTCATAAAGTTGATCCACATATTCTATCGCTTTTGCGTGACATCCAAAAAAGGAGAGAGTGGTCAGCTTTGCGGTTAAGGTCCAGTTCTCAATAACAACAGAACCGCTGCTTTTGGCTGCGCCAATCAGTTTACTTTCCCGGAAGGTGTCGTCATCCAGATAGCCGGGGGTGTATGTTTTACCCTGCAAGCTTTTACACATCTGCAAGGGGATATTTATGGCTCCTGAGCTAAGAGAGTTTTTGTTTTTCTGAATGAAGTTCAGGTAGCGGTCTGCAAGGCTGTATACCTCGGAAAGATTGCTTCCCTGCATGAACTTCAATTGAACAGCGAAGTGTCCTGCATAGCGGGCATAGGTATTGTCTCCATGCATGAGACCGTTATGAAAAGCTTTATCGAGAGTGTTTATGTTTTCCTGTAAAGGAACATGCCAGTGATCATGTATTCCTCCACGAAGCATGTTGATTTTTGTTTCCAGTTCGGTGTTTTGGAACTTTTTGTTCAGCTCAACAGCCAGACGCATAAATTTTTTTGATTTTTTGAATGAAAATTCGCGGGAAGCCAGAAATAGAGCGTAGAACATATAGCCGTACGATGATGATGGGCTGTTTCCGTTTTTTATTGAAAAGCGGATCATCTGGAGGACGATGAAAAAAACGAGTTTTTTGTTGAACATATAGGCAGGAGCAGTGGTGTGCATCAGCAAAAGCATGATTTCAAGGCCATCGGATGAGGTCATTTCCGGCAGGTTGAATAGTTGTTGGGGATTCTTGTTGCCAAGCATAACTTTGGTTTTGAGCAACTCTGCTGTAAGCGATAGTTTTCCAGGCTGTTCGGGGATTGTGATGCCATAGCTTTGCAGAGTCTCTAAACCTATTTTTACCGCTTCGTGGTATTTTCCTTTGTCTGAAAAGAGCTGCATTTTTGAAAGCTGTGCTTTGGTAGTATCGGCACGGCTTTGAGAATGTTCGATCATTGCTGCGAACACATTTTCAGATTGGGTTGCAGATCCGTTTAGGAATTCACATTCATACCAGTCCAGATGCAGATCAAAGTTTGTCCTGTATCGTGTTTCCCAGCCTTCAGACCCCATTAAGCGGGCGGCGGTGGAAAGGAAACCTGCCGCAGTTTCAAAAGCGGAACTCCTTTTGGCCTTAAGTCCTGCTTTTAAGAAAATTGATGATATTATCTTTTTTTCATCCGGGTCGTTTATGGCACTGATACAGAGAGAGTATTGTGCTGCAATTTCAAAACTGGAATCTTCTATTTCCTGCTCTGAATACAGGTCGAGCATGGCTCTTCCGATATTCAGGTGCAGGTTTGTTTTTTCTGCAGCATTGAGCATGGAATATGCGGCCAGCTGTACCCGGTCATGCATGAATGAAAGGTAGCCCGGTGGACTCGGGTTTCCGTGTCCGGGGCTTAAAGAGTTCGTCCCTTCGTCAGTAACAAGAAACCCTTCATGTACAGCAAGGTCGAGGTAATCAAGTAGAGGTTTCTTTGGTATATCCACGATTTTAGCAAGAATTCGTAGATCGAATTTGCAGCCGATTCCGGAAGCGGCTTTAAGAATTTCCTGACCTTCGTATGGCTGGGTCATGATTTTTTCAGCCATGAGCTCCACAAGATTGCCGTCCATGGAAATGTTGCGGATGGCCTTGAGGTCCCATTCCCAGCGGGTCTTCTCACTGTTAAAGCTGATAAGCTCCGCCCGGTACATATTGAGCATATACTCGCGGACAAAGAGTGGGTTGCCTCCGGTTCTGCTGTAAACCATACGGGCCAGCCCTTCTGTGCGTTGTCTTTCAGCCCGCAGAGTTCTGCTGATGAAGCCGTGAACATGGTGCAGCTTCAGCCTGCCCAGCTTCAGGCTGCGGACTTTGGGACTGAGTCCCTCAATGTCTTTCAGGCGGGATTTGACTACATGGTCCATGGGCAGGTTGGTCCGGTAGGCGCAGATAAGCATCAGGTGTGAGGTTTCCTGATCTTCAAGCAACCTTTTTAAAAGTTGTAAGGTTGATGTGTCCGCCCATTGCAGATCATCCAGAAATAGGACCAGCGGCTTATCAATACTCGGAAAAATTTTAATGAAATTTTTGAAGGCCAGATTAAATCTGTTCCGGGATTCGGTGGAACTCAGTTCTGCAGGTTTTTTTTGTTTGCCAATTAATAGCTCAAGCTCCGGGAGAACTTCACTGATCAGGCTGGCATTCTGGTCTAGAGCGCTGGTAATTCTTTTCTTCCATGCGTTAACGATGGGAGCCGGGCTGGAAAGTCTTTTGCGCAGAAGTTCCTGAAAGGCCTGAATCAAACCGCTGTATGGCCTATTGCGGCGGAATTGATCGAAATTGCCGGAAATGAATTCGCCTTTTTCCTTATAGACCTGTTCGCTAAAGGATTGGAGCAGGGATGTTTTGCCTGTCCCTGCTTCACCACTGATGAAAATTGTTTCACAACTTCCGAGCATAACTTTGCCGAATGCTGCTTTTAGCTCTGAAAGTTCTTCTTTGCGTCCGAAAAGTTTACGGGAGAGCGTAAATGCATCCGAGATATCCTGATGCCCGGGCATGAAATTGGTGTCCGAAGCTCCGCTTCCGAGGATATTCAGGCATGTTTTCAGGTCCTGCTTAATTCCATGGGCAGACTGGTAACGGTCACCGGGATTTTTGGCCAGCAGTTTCATTATCACTGCGGATAACGGTGCCGGAATCTCGGGATTAATACTTTGCGGTTCCGGCGGCTCTTTAGCCAGATGACAGTGGATCAGTTCAAGGTCATCTCCGGTTGCAAATGGTTTACGACCGGTGAAAAGTTCAAACAGGGTGATGCCCAATGAGTAGAAGTCTGACCTTCTGTCCAGCTCGGTACTGACCCTGCCACTTTGTTCGGGTGAAATGTAGGCAATGTTATCAGCTGAAATAATTTCTGAAGAAGCCTGGGCAATGGAATCTGTAATCCGGGTGCTGTGTTGCAGGTTGGTCAGCAGTGCTTCTTTGAAGTCCGGGGCAATGGTAATGCTGTCCGGCCTGATGTTGCGGTGCAGAAAACCTTTTGTGTGGAAACGGCTGATGGAATTTGCGATCCGTAGTGCGATTTGCAGCCTTTCCCTTATGTCGGCATTAGAGTGCGGAATAAATGAACTCAAAAGATTGTACCCTTTGTCCTCGAGAACAAGGGCCAGTGAGTTGTCGGTGCGGTGCAGGGTTACGGCTTGGACAATGCTGGAATTGCCGATTTCCTGAGCAGTGGCGTATTCATTTTTCAACCCGGTCAGGATACGGGGGGAAGGCAGTTCCGCTTTGGGGCATTTAACCAGTACCGGATGGTCGTCATAACCCCGGACAGCCCGGTATAGGGCCATCTCATTCCCTTCATACATAGGGGTAACATTTTCATATCCCGCAAGGTTGATCATCACTCGAAATTCTCCGGTAACTTCAATTTATTTCAATTTCATTTTGAAATCCTGTGTGCAGCTCCGCCAGAAGGGCTGGTTATTATAGATAGCATTATTGCGAGAATCTGTCATGGACGTATTTAATAATCTTTACAACTTTAAACTGCGGAAATGTGGGCAGAGAGCATCAGTAGTCCGAAGCAGACAATTACAGATGCACCGATAAGCGAGAGCACGGAATAGGCAATGCGTAAACGTTTGGCAAAAGGAGTGTTGTCCATGGCGTTGCGGGCCTTGGCAGCTACGAGGGCAAATACTGAAGTTGTGACCGCCATACCGGTTGCCAGAAAAACCATGGCTGCCAGTCCTGCACCCAGAATACCGGTGGAAAGGGTGTAGACCAGAATGATTGCCGCTCCCGGACAGGGTACAATGCCTGTTACAAAGGCAACAGTGGCAATTTCTTTTAATGAACCACGACTCTGGATTTCGCATTCCTCGCGGTCATTGCGCTTGAATGAACGCAGAGCTTCTATAACCAGCCACAGGCCGATCAGGGCGACCAGACCATAGCTCGCAGTTTGCAGATGGCGGTTAAAGGTTTCGAAACCGGACATGCCGTTTTCAAGGAACAGATATGCAAGGCATACAGCCACGGTAGCTGATCCGACATGCACAAGAGTGATCACCCAGGACATGAATGAGGCTGCAAACATGGAGCCTCCGCGCGATATGAAATAGGCGCAGACCACGGATTTTCCGTGTCCCGGACCAACTGCATGGACAATCCCGTACATGAAGGCAAAACACAGGAACATCCATAATGATTTGCCAAAGGGATTCTTCTTGATGTCACGGGCAAATCCGGTCAGCCTGGCCCTGATTTGTTTTTGCAGCATGGTGATTTTGAACATTACCTTGCTGTAGATTCCTCCGGTCCAGTCTTTCTGGATTGTCTTTGCTGCGGGAACCGGGGCGGAAGTGCCGAAAGGAGATGTCTTTGGGGCAGAATTACCGAATGGAGAAGTCGCAGGGGTTGCCACACCGAATGGCGATGCGGCTGGTTGCTGTACGTTTTTTGTTTGTCTGGCTTCCTGCTTTTTGGGTGCAAGAAAAGGATTATTCTGCTGTGCATGCGTTGTAGCAGAGAATGCGAAAATAAAAGTCAATATCAGAGCAAGAATGGTGGATGTTTTTTTCATAATATCGCTATTTGGGCTGCATGGTCAGGACCGCTGCTTCGGGAACAATCTGATCGAAAAAGTAAGCCATTTCGGCTACAGGCTCCAGTTCAAGATTAGTTTTGTATTTACCGGTCAGGCCGAGCACTTTGTTTTGCGGGGCCATCTGGACCGCAGTGTAGAAACTCTCATCGTAGATGGCGACCATAACGACATGTTTGGCTTTGTCGGCTATGTTCAGCGGTACTAAAAATTCGTAAACGAGAGTGCCTTCTTCAATGGAAGGTTTAAACTCAACGGCTTCAATAGGGTTACTTTCTTTTCCATCTACAAGAATACGGGTGAAGTAATTGAAGTTTTTGAGGTTCACAAAAGCACCGTTTTCAAGGGCTTTTGCTTCATCCGCGCTGAGCTTGTTGTCGTGGTTCTTGTCGAAATCGCCGAGAATCATGGCGGCGAACATTTCATCAAACCACCATTTCTGGCGCACACCGCTAAGACCGTTGTCATTGAATTCAAAGGTCAGGGAACAGTCCACAAATACATGCGGGTGGGCGGAAGCTTTAGCAGGACCCATCAGGCTGAAGAGCAGTGTTGCCAACAGGAATAGTGCCGGGAAAACAGTATTGCGTTTTGCGGCGTTATTTTCAGAAAAACTATGCATGCAGGCAAGATGGATTATGAAAGGAAATCTGTCAAGCTGACAATGAAAAAGCCGCGCATACCAAGGGCTGCACGGCTTTTTCTTGATGTGGAAATATAAAGTCTAGTCGCGGGCTCGTATGCTGCGGACCACGAAGTCGGTAGTTTCTTCGTAAAGATTGGGCAGGTCATAGGGAGAAAGAAATCTGGTCCTGACCGTACCGACGATGTTGGAGTAAACAATGGTTGTAGTGTCATCAACTGACAGGCCACGGATGGAACCGTCTTCAATGCCGCGTTCCACGGATTCGCGGATAACATTCAAAAGCTGCTGGAACTTAACAGCAATGCGGGTCCTGTCCAGTTCGATCTGAACATCGGAAAAAGGAGAACAGCGCAGCAGCACCGGAAAAGTGTTGCGGTGTTGAAGGGTATAGCTCAAGTAGCTGCGCATGAAGGTTTGAATGCCTTCCAACCCGCTTTCAGCCTTGCGGGTTTCCGTACTCAGGTATTCTGTAAGGTCTTCAACAATTGCTACCCCCGCAGTGATGAAGAGTTCCTCTTTCGATCCGAAATAGTGGGAAACAAGACCGAATGCCACACCCGCACGTTCAGAAATCATCTTCACAGTTGTTCCGGCATAGCCGTAACGCCCGAATATCTCTTGAGCCGCATATAGGATTGCGTCTTTTTTATTCTTACCTTTCATGGCCCCCTCACTGGCACGTTAAAGGTTCACGCTCGGGCTTCAGCTTGGAATGAACCGGATGAAGTCTGATCGTAGTCTATTTGCTTGCGGTTTTATAGGATGGATTGATTGCGCGGTCAAATAGCCGGACTGTTTATTAAGGTGCCATTTGTTCGTAAAGTAAATTGTTAGCATGTCTTCGAGCTTATAAGATCTTACCCCTGTGTAGTGCTGCGAAAAAGTCTGGTAGATGGACTTGAGTTACCTGATTCAGGTCCGTTTTGCTTTGTATCCATTGCTTTTGAAATTGAGGCAATACGAGTGAATTAAGTTTCTCTGCGTATTTTGTATCAACTTAAGTAATGGAGACTTTTTATGATTTTTAGAAACGATTTCAGGTTGCGGCCCAAGAGCAAGGCGGACTTGAGTCTTGCCTTGCGTATGTATGGTGAGAATGAACCGCCGGAAATGCAGATTGAAAATATGTGGGAAGTTTATTCCCCGTCAACGGGAATGGTGCTGGCTGATTCATGTCCCGATTTTTCGGAATTCTCGCGCGGTGAGCGCATGTATCCGGACATGATGGAGCCGGAAGTTAAAGCCCGCTGGGATGAAAAAAATAAAGAGCTGGAGCTTGGGAAGGAACGTTACGCATGGCGAAAACGATTGGCCCATGTGCGTTTCCTGCGTGAGAATCCTGATCTTCCGCTGGCGCAGGAATTGGCTCAAACAGACTACGGCAAAGCTCTTCTTGAAGAATTTGCCCCCAAGCAGCCGCGACAACCGCAATCCGGTACCGGCAAGGATTTACATGATGAATTTGAGCGTGACGGAGTAGAGTTCAACCCCGAAGAGCCTGTCTGTGTAATTCCGTTTGCAGTCCCCGGTTCCGCAGAGCCGTTTTCTGTGCTGGCAACGGCCAGAGATGAAGACGGACGCATAGTGGAGAAGCTTTATTCTCTCGAACCCAAAGACCATCATGTTCACTACGAATACGATGCCGGCGGCAGGCTCTGTGCGGTATGGAAAGATGAACGGCTTATTGAGGAATACAAGTACGGCAGGCAGGGGGAGCGCTACTTCAGTTCAACTCCGCAAACCGGACAGCAGCGTTTTACTTACGGTCCGGGGTTGCGGTTGGTTCGGGCCGGGGAGGTTAAGTATTCCTATGATGATCAAAGCCGTCTGGTTATGAAACAGGATGGTTTGGATGTAACCACTTACGAATATCATCATTCCGGGCAGCTGGAGCAGGTTAATCTTCCTGATGGCAAACGTATCTCATACGTCATCGATCCGCAGGGCAGGCGCATAGCTAAGTCGGTTAATGGCAAGGTGTCGGAAACCTATAGCTGGCATGATTTTACAACCCTTGCGGTCGTTGAGTTCGAAGATGGCGGAAGTATGGAGTTCGTTTACGATGCCGAGGGCGATCCCGTTGCAATACGTTCAAATGGAGAAGTTTATTTCCTTGCTTCCGATCAGGTCGGTACCATTTATATGGTTGCTAACGAAGCTGGGAATGAGGTAAAGCGGATTATCCGTGATTCGTTCGGAAATATAATTGTCGATACCAATGAGCGCATGAACATCCCGTTGGGCTTCGCATCCGGTCTCTACGATCGCGACACCGGACTAGTACATTTCGGACACCGCGAATACGACCCCGCCGGCGGCAGGTTCATCCAGCCTGACCCCATCGGTCTCGAAGGCGGAGATGTGGATGTTTACGGTTACTGCCATGATGATCCGGTTAACTTTGTGGATCGGATGGGGTTGAAATCATTCCTCCTTGGGGATGATGACTATTTCTTGATGCATGGGCGAAATGGATCTGAAAGGATGCAAGAACTTCCCTATGAAGGAGAAAAGCGAAGAAGCTTTGACGGAAGAATTGGTAAAGAACTTGGCCCTGCAGATACTACAGGTTTTTGGGAACGACATAACAATAGGGATGATCCAGAGGATCATAGGAAAGATAAAAACGTTCGGCTTTTGAACTCTTCCGGTAGTTCTGGTGGATCAAGCGGTTCAGGTGAAGGAGAAGGTGAGGGCGATGATGATAAAGGTTCAGGAGGAGGCATAGGAATTTCAAATGACTCTGGAAGTTCTGGAGAATCAGGCGATGGTGAAGGAAGTGGTGGAGCCGAAGATGGCGGAGAAGGAAGTGAATCAGGAAGAATGTCTAGCCCGTTGGAGCAAGCTCCCGATAAGTCCGACAGTCCTAGTCCGCCTGCACAATCCGATCAGCCGAGCCCAAAAGATGCTGCAAAGGACGGAAAAGGTACTTTTGGTAAAATAGCAGATGGTCTGAAGGATTCAGCGAATAAAATTTCGAAAGGCATCGATGGGCTCGGTGGAAAGAGTGCCGCAGGTGCTAAGGAAGCTGCGGCAAAAGGTTCAGATGCAGCTGAAAAAGCGTTTAAGGATGGTTTGAATGCGGCAGGTAAAGCTTCCAAGGAAGTTGCAAACCAGTATAAGAATAACAAAGCTTTTCGCAATGCTTTTAATACAGCGATCGCAGCAGGCATGGCTCCGAAAGCAGCAGCGGCTTATGCCGCAGGAGGCGGGGCTGCTATGGCTAATGCTTACCGAAATCTTATGCAGAGAGGGGCGACTGAGGTTGTGCCTAAAATTGCATCCATACCAGGGTTTAAAAGATTGGCAAAATCAGGGGGTAAAAGATTTGCAAAAGAAGCACATGATTTTGTTACAGCTCATGATCCAACTAGTATTCCTAAGTATTCGATAGGGGGAACTTTGGGATCGATGTGGGCTGGCAGAGATCAGATACAGAGTAATGCTGAGGATATATATAATGGGACGAAAGAGTATTTTAGAAAATAGATTTATTAGGCCGGAGAGACTGGTATGGATAGCAATAGGGCTTTTCATGATTCTCTACGATAGGCCTTGGGATCCACATGCAGATGTTTACTCGTGGGGAATGCTGGTAAGTCTGTCGGCAAGGTGGTTGGGAGCTGGATTTGGTCTATGTGTAATATTTGGAGGCTTACTATATAAGCTTCCAAAAAAAGACCCCGAACAAGGCACAATCTGCCCCAAGTGCCAGACCCCATTCGGGGTTGAACACGGCAGAGCACCTAAAAATAACAAATGCCCCGATTGCAATGTTGAACTTGAACCGATCGACGGTTTCTATGAGCGTCACCCCGAATTAAAAGATAAGGAAAATGAGTTTCCTGAAGATTTGATGGATGATTTGAAGTAATTCTGGCAGCCCCGGTGCGTTCGCATTGGGGCTGTTTTTTTTGCATAGCCCCTCACTTGCCCACCAAGCCCTGAACTGCTAGCCTCTTCAATCATATCAGCAAATAGGAGCCATCCATGGACGCATCCACTCTAAACATAATCCTCACCGCAGTCATTATCCTCGGCGCAACTGTTCTGCCTTTCATTCTGGGCACGAGGCTTCGCAAATCAAAACCGAATGTGCTCTGGATAGGCCTTTTGCTATGTTTTATCTTCGGACCTGCGGGACAGGTTTATGTGGAAGGCTGGATTCCGTGGTTCTTGATTGTGCTCGGTGTATGCATCGGAACGCAGCAGTTTCTTTCATCGGAGATTGCCATGGTCGCCATGGTGGTTGTTTCTCCGCTGGTCATGTTTTTCAGGATGAAAAAGTAATGGCAAGTGCGTTATGCTCATGAATATGAATTTGGCGTAGAAAATCCGTTCAGAAACTTAATTATTCCTCTTCCTGCGGTTCACGGCAGGGACAAAGCAACCCGCGCAACATATCCTGCATGGCTGCTTCCATGCGGTCCCAGCCGATTTCGTCTTGCAGACTGACTCCGCCGAAGTGTTTGGTGTTCAGCGAGCGGATGGAGAGATATGAAATGGCCCCGCCGAGGATTGCTACTGCGGCGGCAAGGTCTACATTATCGGGCACATCCGGGGTCATGTGTTCAAAAAATTCCAGCGCGGTACGCACCCGCACATCTTCCAGTAAATCCGAAAGCGTGGTCCGTTCCAGCATTTCCCAAGCCAGTAAGCGCAAGGTATCCGGTCTTGTCTCCAGAGTCCGGCGCAGGGCGGTGAAGAACGCAGCGACCTGTTTTTCAGGCTCAATTTCCGGGAACTCGGAGGGCGCATTAGCCAGCAGCTCTTCGGTGGTGGGCCAGTAAATTCCGGATACAGCCAGTTCACTCATCAAATTTTCCAGCCCGTTAAAGTAGCTGTATAAGGCCTTGCGGCTGACTCCGGCCCTGAGCGTGATTTCATCTACATCAAGATTATTGAATCCTGTCTTGGCGGCACATTTGTAGGCAGCATGCAGAATTTTTCTGCGTGTAGCAGTCAGGGTATTGATTGGTACTACTTTTAAAGTCATATGATTGGCCTTTGGAAAGTAAGATGTTGTCTGTACTTGTAATTATATCATATTTTAGAAAGTAACTCTCTCGTGATTTTAGTCAAGGAGTCCGGGTGCGTAGAGTGTTGCTTTTGTTTTTCTCCATTTTAGCACATAATGCATAAACTCAAATTTGCAGCAAAATTACGGAGAAAATGAATGGGTTCGAGAATTCTTGTAATAAATCCCGGATCAACTTCAACCAAAGTGGCGATCTTCAACGATGAAAAAGTGTGTTTTGATGCTGAAGTAAGTCATCCCCGTGAAAATATAGATAAATTCTTTACTGTACTGGGGCAGAAAAACTTTCGAAGTGCAGCTGTTATGGAGCTTATTAAAGATGAGTTATCCAATGGAACACCGGATATGGTTGTCGGGCGCGGAGGTTTACTAAAGCCTATTCCCGGCGGTCCATACTCCATTAACGATGCCATGCTTTCCGATCTGGAAAAAGAGCGTTATGGTTCCCATCCTTGCAACCTCGGGGCGATGATTGCCCGTGAGTTGGCAGCTAGATGGTCCGTGCCTTCTATGATTATGGACCCGGTGGTTACTGACGAAATGGAACCGCTGACCAAAATTACCGGGCTGCCTGAAATTAAACGGCGTAGTGTTTTCCATGCCTTGAGCCAGCGCGGAGCGGCCCGCAGCATCTCTGCAAAGTTAGGGATTGTGTACGAGGAGTCCAAGTTCATTGTCTGCCATATGGGCGGGGGTTGTTCCATCGGTGCTCATCGCAACGGAAGAATTGTGGATGTTATCAACGGACTGGACGGTGAAGGACCATTCACCCCGGAGCGTTCCGGCACCTTGCCCATACTCCCGGTTATCGAACTTTTGGAATCCGGTAAGTATACCTTTGCGGAATTGAAGAAGGTTGTAACCTCCGGTTGCGGTTTGCTCGGTCTTACCGGGACTAATGACCTGCGTAAGCTAGAACCACGTATGGATGCCGGCGATAAAGAGGCCAGATTTATCTTCGAAGCCCTGATCTACAACATCGCCAAGCATATCTGCTCCTACATTCCGGCTTTAATGCGCGGGGATGCGCGGAAGAAACCTGTAGATGCGGTTATTCTTACCGGAGGTCTTGCGCGTAGCAAGCGGCTGGTGGCTGAGCTTACAGATCTGGTTTCATTTATTGCTCCGGTTCAGGTTGTTACCGGGCTGGAAGAGATGGAAGTAATGGGCCGGGGCGGTTTGGCTGTACTGCGTGGAGAGATGCAGCTGCAGGAATATAAGAGTTAAGTCTGATGCGTTCCGTGCGTTTTGGTGGATAAATTTTCCCCCGGGGCCAATATTTTTTTAATAATGTTTAGCCGCATTTCTAATGCAGACCTGAGCATATTTTGGAATGAAAATGAGGGGAATTCATCTTTCCCCCCTTGTCATTTAAGGATTACAACCTAATTTGTAGGGTGATAGTACAAAAAACTTGCTAAGCATGGGGCTTAAGCGTAAAATAAATCATACTAAAATGGTATGAAATTTTGTTGAAAATGAAATAGCAGACCGTTTTTCTTTCGAAATTTTGCGGAAGAGGGTATGCTTGAGATATTTCTTATAAACAGATTCACGTAATAGAGATGTGGAGGATAATATGTGGGAATATACTAATAAAGTTCAAGAGCACTTTCTTAATCCCCAGAATGTAGGGGTGATCGAAGACGCAGACGCTATCGGCGAAGTCGGTTCTCTCTCCTGCGGCGATGCTCTCAGGTTGTTTCTGAAAATTGATGAAGACGAGCGTATTACAGATGCAAAGTTTCAGACTTTCGGCTGTGCCAGTGCCATCGCCTCCAGTTCCGTACTTACCGAGTTGATCAAGGGCATGACTCTTGATGAAGCTGTAAAGGTTTCCAACAAGGATATTGCCGAGGCCCTTGGCGGACTGCCCAAGGAAAAGATGCACTGTTCCGTGATGGGACAGGAAGCACTTGAAGATGCGATTCGCAAGTATCGCGGCCTCGAAGCTGCTCCAGCCCCTGAAGGCGAAATAGTCTGTAAGTGTTTCGGCGTAACCGATCTTCAGATCATTCGTGCCGTTAAGGAAAATAAGTTGACCACCCTTGAAGAAGTTACCAACTTCACAAAGGCCGGTGGCGGTTGTGAGGACTGCCATGGTCGCATCAATGAGATCATTACAGAGGTCCTGACCGGCGAAGCTGCCAAGCCTGCACCACAGCCGGAAAAGCCCACAAAGCTGACCAACATCAAGCGTTTTCAACTGGTGACTAAGGTTATTGATGAGGAAATCCGTCCGGCCCTGAATAAGGACGGCGGTGACATCGAACTTATCGACATTGACGGTCACGAAGTAATCGTTTCCCTGCGCGGAGCCTGCGTAGGCTGTCCTTCAAGCGGACGTACTCTCAAGGATTTTGTTGAGCGTCGTCTCAAGGATACCGTGGAACCTGAAATCAGCGTACGGGAGGCATAATTATGTCAGCATATCTCGATAACAACGCTACCACTATGGTCGCACCGGAAGTGCGTGAGGCAATTATCCCCCTGCTCGGCGATGAGTTCGGTAACCCTTCATCCATGCACCGTCTCGGCGGTCAGTCCGGTATGCTCATGGAGCAGGCCCGTCAGAAAATTGCTTCCGGTCTCAATTGCGACCCTGATGAAATTATTTTCACCTCCTGTGGAACTGAGGGTGACAACACAGCTATTTTTTCCGCTCTCGAAGCACAGCCGGAAAAGCGGCACATAATTACCACCCGCGTGGAGCATCCTGCGGTACTCAATGTTGCCAAGCATTATGAGCGCAAGGGTTACGATGTGACCTACCTGTCCGTAGATTCCAAGGGCATGTTCGATATGGATCAGTACCGCACTGCATTACGGCCCGATACCGCTCTTGTTTCGGTCATGTACGCAAACAATGAATCCGGTGTGATTTCTCCTATTCAGGAAATGGCTGAAATCGCCAAGAAGCACGGTGTGCTTTTCCATACCGATGCTGTGCAGGCTGTGGGTAAGATCCCCATCGACCTTAAAACCCTGCCTGTGGATTATCTTGTTCTTTCCGGTCACAAAATCCACGCCCCCAAAGGTGTCGGTGCCCTGTTCGTGCGCAAGAATGCGCCTTTCCGTCCCTTCATGCTCGGTGGGCATCAGGAGCACGGCAGACGCGGCGGAACTGAAAATATTCCCGGTATTGTCGGTCTTGGCGTAGCCATGGAGCTTGCTGTTAAGCATATTGACGATGAGAATACCCGGGTGCGCGCCATGCGTGACCGTCTTGAAAAGGGTCTTGTGGCTGCCATCCCCGATGCCATCATCAACGGAGATCAGGAAATGAGGCTGCCTAACACCCTGTCCATTGCTTTTAAGTATATTGAAGGTGAGGCCATGCTGCTCATGCTTGACCAGTTCGGCATTGCTGCAAGTTCCGGCTCTGCCTGTACTTCCGGTTCCCTTGAGCCGTCACATGTGCTCCGGGCCATGGGTGTGCCTTTTACCTTTGCCCACGGCTCACTCCGTTTCTCCCTGTCCACCTACAACACTGACGAAGACATTGATCTGGTGCTCCGAGAGCTACCGCCGATCATTTCTCGCTTGAGAGAAATGTCTCCGTTCAGACGCGGTGATGAAGGTCTGGATTGGGTGGAAGATCACGATCATTAAGATTTGCCCTTTGCAAAAGGGGGCTTTGGACTCTCCCACAAATCCTCAAGAAAGAGGATTTGGACGTTGCCAAGCAGGCGATGCCCCGAAGGGGTGAGCCTCAGGACGAGGCGAATCAAAATCTTTTAGTATGGCTTCGCCGTTCTAAATAGGGGAGTGGTTGCTAGAGCACAAATTTTATTGCTAGTGAGCGAAGCTTATTAAAAAAGTTTGGGATTCTTAAACCCTGTCCAAAGGGTTTAAGCCGTCGGAGGCATTATGAATATTCATGAAAATATGATCTCACTGGTTGGTGGAACTCCGCTTGTCATGCTTAACAAAGTGACAGAAGGCTGTGCCGGGAATGTTGTGGCCAAGCTGGAATTTTTTAACCCCTGTTCATCAGTTAAAGACCGCATCGGCGTTTCCATGATTGAGGAAGCGGAGAAGCGTGGCGCACTCAAGCCGGGTGCGACTGTTGTTGAACCGACCAGCGGTAATACCGGAATCGGGCTGGCTTTTGTCTGCGCAGTGAAAGGGTACAAGCTTGTGCTGACCATGCCGGAATCCATGAGTCAGGAACGTAAGGCTCTGCTCAAGGGTTTTGGTGCGGAACTGGTGCTGACCCCGGCGGCAAAGGGTATGACCGGAGCAGTGAACAAGGCCAGGGAAATTGCCGGGGCCGACCCCAATGCTTTTTTGCCTTTGCAGTTCGATAACCCGGACAATCCGCTTGCTCACCGTAATAAAACCGTCAATGAAATTTGGGAAGATACTGACGGAGAGATCGATATTTTCGTAGCCGGAGTTGGCACCGGTGGCACTGTCACCGGAGTCGGTGCTGAGCTGAAAAAACGCAATCCTGATATTAAAGTCGTTGCGGTTGAGCCGGAAAAATCTCCGGTCCTGTCCGGCGGTGGCCCTTCCCCGCACGGGATTCAGGGAATCGGTGCCGGGTTTGTTCCTGATGTGTTGCAGACTGAGGTTATTGACGAGATCGTTAAGGTCGCGGATGAAGATGCCATCACCATGTCACGCAGACTTATTCAGGAAGAAGGGATTTTGTGTGGTATTTCAGCCGGGGCAGCGGCTCATGCGGCTGTGGAGATCGCGAAACGAGAGGAAAATAAAGATAAACTTGTGGTGTTTGTAGTCCCCGATACCGGGGAACGCTACTTAAGCACTGCGCTGTTTAAGGATTAAGGTTTAGAAAATGGTTAGTAAGATCGGCGGCTCTGTGCTGACGAAGGTTGTGGATGCTCTGTGCGAGGAAGAGTCATATCAGACAGTTTATCACATGCCTGAGCATGACCGCCCCATGCCTTCAATTGATGCACTGGGCGAGTTTGTGGAAAGGCTGCGGGCGGTTCTGTTTCCCGGTTATTTCGGGCAGTCCGAAATTCGTCCCGAGACCATGCGTTACCACATCGGGGGCAACCTCGATGCGGCATTCAGAATTCTGGAAGAACAGATTCTGCGCGGACACTGTTTTTTCTGCAAGGCCGAGGAATTCAACTGTACCAGCTGTGAAGCGGATGCAAGTCGCATTGCTTCTGAGTTTATGCTCAAGCTGCCGGAAATCCGCCGTCTGCTCGCAACTGATGTGCAGGCCGCATACGTGGGTGATCCCGCATCCAAAAGTCCCGGCGAGACTATTTTCTGTTACCCCAGCATCATCGCTATGACCCATCACCGTATCGCCCATGGGCTTTACAAGCTGGACGTGGACCTTATCCCGCGCATTATCGGCGAGATGGCCCATTCTAAAACCGGGATTGATATCCACCCCGGTGCACAGGTGGGCGAACATTTCTTTATCGATCACGGCACAGGCACCGTTATCGGTGAAACCTGCATCATAGGTCGTAACGTGCGGCTCTATCAGGGCGTGACCTTGGGAGCGAAGAGCTTCCCCTCTGATGATTCCGGTCAGCTAATCAAAGGCATCCCCCGACATCCCATCGTAGAAGATGATGTCATCGTCTACTCCGGGGCCACCATCCTCGGTCGAGTGACCATCGGCGAAGGCTCGGTCATCGGCGGTAACGTCTGGGTGACCAGATCAGTTGATGCCGGTGAGAGATTGCTGCAAAGATAATGAAATTAAAAAAGACCCGTTTAAGCGGGCCTTTTTTTTGATCTAATTCAAAATCATATCCATAATCTGCTCATCTTTGCTCTTCTTGGGCTTGGGGGGCGGTGAGGGAGTATATTGCTGCTGTGTGCTTGCAGGTTGGCTTGAAGACTGCGAAGCAGATGATGAGCTGGAAGAACTGGAAGATGATGTTCCTTTCCCTGCGAAGTAGAAGTCTCCGACCATGGAAGAGGATTCCCACGGAACCTGCTTTTTGCCGGTGTCTTTCATCACGCCGCGGCGGACCTGCTTGAAGAATTTTTCAATGGTCATGTCTTTTGTGTTCATGTTGCCGATCATGTGGGTCACGTAGGGGCTGTTGCGGTCCTTGCCGTCATAAGCAACCTTGCCCGGAGAAGTGGCAAAGGCGATGAATGAACCAGTGGGCGCATCCATCTGGGCCAGTCCGTTGCGGGCGGAACGGAAGCTGCGTTTGAAGGGGTTGTTGCGGCAGGCATCAAGAATAACCACGTTCATGCGGTTTCCGGCATCTTCCATTTTTGCGAGCACCTTTCCGGCATCAATGGCTTCGTAAGGAACATCAGACTGCCCTTGAAGCTTCATGCCCAGCGGACAGAGGTAGTTGATTCCATTGACCTGCAAGCCGTGCCCGGAGAAATAAAACAGTCCCACATCATAATTTTTCAGCTTGCTGCCGAAGCTGTCGATTGCCCGGCCGATGGCATTGCGGTCCGCATTTTTCAGCACCATGACATCAAACCCAACTTTAGTGAGGGCTCTGTCCATGGCAGTTACGTCGTTGACCGGGTTTTTCAGTGGTCCATTCTTATAGGCCGAGTTGCCGATCAGCAGTGCCAACCGTTTTTGCGCCAAAGAGTCGCTGGCGGAAAGCAGCATGATCGACATTGCCGCCACAAAGAAAGAGCAGAGCAACCTGAGTGAAATCGTTTTTTTCATTTAGGAATCCCCCCTTCAAATAATGGTAGTGACTCCTATCATACCACAACTTGATGGAAAGAAAAGATGAAAGCACTTCCGAAGAAAAGCGACATGAAGAATATCCACAGCGGTTGCAGGAAAAAACAAAGCAGGCCTAAAATCTTAACCCAGCTGTGAACTCCTCCGGTATCGCGCATGATAATTGAGGCTCCGCCCATAGGGGCTGTGGATTTGATAGCCCCGATTTTAGCTGTGGTGTCACGGTAGTAGAAGAAGTATGCGCTCATGCCGTATCCGATCTGGGCAATGAAATTTCCAAAGGGCAGGAAGCCGATTAGGAAAGTAATAGCGGCCCAGAAGTACATTTTACGGTACAGGAACCACCAGAACCCGAACAAAAATGCAGGCCAGTGCCAAGTGATGGTAAATCCGTCATGCAACTGCTGGAACTTGGCGAAATTGAAAAGATATTTGCCCGTGTTGGGACCGATATATTCTTCGTAATCCTGTGAAGTGATCATTTCCATAATGTTTAATCTCCTGCCCCTTTAATGCCGCAGCTTGGCTTGCTTGGCAACCGGACGACTGATAAGGCCTGGTCTGTCTGCTCATCTTTTGACATTCGTATGATAATAGACTAACGAAATTTGGTTCCACACTCCGTGCCGGGGGCGGACTACCAATATCAGTATACCCCGGAAATTCGCAAAGAGAAGATAAATGGCAAAAATACAGAAAATCAAAGGCGTTGCAGACCTCTTCCCAGAGGATAGCGCGAGATATGCGTTCATGGAGAAGACCGCGAGGGATGTTTTCACCTCTTACGGTTTCGGCGAACTGAGGACTCCTATCCTTGAAAAGACCGAACTTTTCTGTCGCTCCATCGGTGAAGAAACTGATGTTGTGCAGAAAGAAATGTACACCTTTCCCGACCGCAAAGGCCGCTCCCTGACCATGCGCCCCGAGGCAACCGCAGGTGTTGTCCGCGCATACGTGGAAAACAAGGTTTACCAGCCGGGTAAAGTGAGCAAATTTTTCACCTTCGGTCCCATGTTCCGTTACGAAAGACCGCAGGCTGGACGCATGCGCCAGTTCCATCAGATCAATGCCGAAGTCTTCGGTGCTTCCGAGCCTCAGGCTGATGCAGAAGTTCTGCTTATGCTTTCCGGCTTCCTGAAAGGAATCGGTCTGGAGAAGCTTTCATTTGAACTGAATTCCCTTGGCTGCCCTGAATGTCGTCCCAAGTACAATCAGGCTCTCAAGGATTTCTTCAATTCTCTCGACAAGAGCGAACTTTGCGATGACTGCCAGCGTCGCGTGGACACCAACCCCCTGCGTGTACTCGACTGCAAGGTCAAGAAATGTAAGGAGCTGACCAAGGACGCTCCCGCTATTCCCGACCACCTTTGCGGAGAGTGCCGCGAGCACTTCGATGTAGTAATCAGCCTCATCAATGAAGCAGGACTGGAATATACCCTCAATCCCCGTCTGGTACGTGGATTGGATTACTACCAGCGCACCACTTTCGAAGTAACTTCCGGCGATATCGGAGCGCAGACTGCTGTTGCCGGTGGCGGACGTTATGACGGTCTGGTGGAATCTCTCGGCGGCCCCAAGAAGGTTCCGGGAATCGGTTTTGCCTGCGGAATGGAGCGTCTGGCTATGCTGCTGGAAGGCGAATACGAAGCAGCAACAGATTTTTATGTAGCTCTGGTGGATGAAAGAGCTGCTAAAGACGCACTCATCTTCGGTGAGAAACTGCGTCGCTTAGGTCTTAAAGGCGAAGTTGGTTTTACTGCCAAGAGCATGAAAGCCCAGCTGCGTCATGCCAACAAAATTAACGCAGCGAAGTGTTTCATCTTCGGTGCGGACGAATTCGAAAACGGAACGGTCACTATCAAGGATATGACCGAAGGCGGCGAGCAGGAAACTGTCAGCCGTGATGCATATTTCAAATAGAAAATTTTCAAATAATATCGGGAGAGACTAAAAAATGTCTGAACAGATTGAAGAACGCGATTATGACGAATACCGGGTGATTGAATCCCTCGGCGACTGGACACGTACCCACAGCTGCAACGAGATCACCGCAGCAAACATGGGTGAAAAAGTCCTGATCATGGGTTGGGTACAGTTCCGCCGTGACCATGGTGGCCTGATCTTCATCGACCTGCGTGACCGTGAAGGTCTTACTCAGGTTGTTTTCAGCCCTGAGCACAATGCAGACGCTCACGAGCGCGCACACGCTATCCGCTCCGAATATGTGGTAGCCATCAAAGGTGAAGTTCGCGCACGTCCCGAGGGTATGCGTAACGAAAATCTGACCACCGGTGAGATCGAAATCGTTGTTGATGAGTGGAAGCTCCTCAACACTTCTGAAACTCCTCCCTTCGCCATTGAAGACCGCAGTGACGCTTCTGAAATGCTGCGTCTGAAATACCGTTTTCTGGACCTGCGCCGCCCCACACTTGCCAAGAATTTCATTCTTCGCAACAAGGCTGCCCAGTCCGTACGCCGTTACCTCGACAACCTCGGTTTCCTCGAAATCGAAACTCCGGTATTGACCAAGTCCACTCCCGAAGGTGCGCGTGACTTCCTCGTTCCCAGCCGTATGAACAACGGTGATTTCTACGCCCTGCCGCAGTCCCCGCAGCTGTTCAAGCAGATGCTCATGGTTTCCGGCATGGACCGTTACTTCCAGATCGTTAAATGCTTCCGTGACGAAGACCTTCGTGCCGACCGTCAGCCTGAGTTTACCCAGATCGATATCGAAATGAGCTTTGTCAACGAAGAGCAGGTCATGGGCATGGCTGAAGAAATGGTTCGCACCGTCTTCAAGGAGACCATCGAAACCGAACTTCCCGCATCCTTCCCCCGCATGACCTACGCAGATGCCATGCGCGACTACGGTTGCGATAAGCCTGACGTACGTTTCGACCTCAAGCTTCAGGAAGCTACCGATATTTTCAAGGGGTCCGACTTCAAGGTCTTCGCCAGCTCCGAGCTGATCAAGATTCTGCGTGTTCCGGGTGGTGCTGAACTTTCCCGTAAAGAAATCGACGAATACACCAAATTCGTAGAAATCTACGGTTCCAAAGGCCTTGCTTGGATTAAAGTTAAGGAAGACGGCGAATGGCAGTCTCCCATCGTAAAATTTTTCTCCGAAGAAAAATGCGCAAAGCTGCGTGAACTCACCAACTGCCAGCCCGGTGATATCCTTTTCTTTCAGGCCGGAGCTGCTGACATCGTCAACGCCGCTCTTGCTGCACTGCGTACCAAGCTCGGTGAACGCTTCGAACTCATCGATGAGTCTAAGTTCGCTCCCCTCTGGGTTACTGACTTTCCGCTGCTTGAGTACAACGCTGACGAAAAACGCTACGTTGCCCGTCACCATCCCTTTACCTCTCCGCAGGAAGGGCAGATCGACGAACTGGCAGATAAACCCGCTGAAGCTCTCGCCCGTGCGTACGACCTCGTTATGAACGGTTACGAAGTAGGTGGCGGTTCCATCCGTATCCACACTCCCGAAATGCAGGAAAAAATGTTTGCTGCTCTGGGTATCGACGAAGAAGAAGCCCGCGCCAAATTCGGCTTCCTCATGGATGCACTCCAGTTCGGTGCACCGCCGCACGGTGGTATTGCTTTTGGTCTGGACAGACTTATTATGATTCTGTGCGGCGCAAAATCCATCAGGGACGTTATCGCTTTCCCCAAAACACAGAAAGCAACCTGCCTGATGACCGAAGCACCCGCAGGCGTATCCAGCACCCAGCTCCGTGAGCTCGGCGTACGCCTTCGCGAAAAGAAAGAAGCATAAGAATTTAAGTA
>DDLU01000152.1 GCA_002340305.1 Desulfovibrio sp. UBA2564 | reverse complement strand
AGGATATCAGCTGCGCGCAGAACTCTTTCACCGGTACCTTCGGGAAGTACGATGGTCTGCTTGTTGGATTTAGCTTTCTGAACCAGCTTGTACTCGAACATCTTGGGAGTAACTTTACTGGACTTGCTGGTGATCAGACGGTGCTTCAGTTCGTCGATCTTTACGCTTGCTTCGAAAGTACCGAGAGCGGAAGCAGTCTTGCGCTGATCGTCAGGATCGATTCTGCCGTACAGTTCACTCAGGAGCTGGGTAGTGCGATAAGTATTGGTAGATACGGAAAGAATAGGGGTGGGAACACCGGTCCAACCTTCAATCAGACGATGTACGGAAGCACTGGGCTGCAGGCCACCGGTAAGCAGAATACCGGAGATATCGGGGAAAGAACTGGAAAGGCGGGAAGCCAGAGAGCTCAAAATGATATCGGAACGGTCGCCGGGAGTGATGATCAGGCTCCCGTCTTCAATGTACTCAAGGAAATTGCCGATACGCATAGCTGCAATGACGTAATCATCAACGAGGGTATCAAGTCTTCCGTGACCGTAAAGAACAGCACCGTCCAGCCACTTGCGAACGTCGTTCATGCTTGGGTTGCCGAGGCTTTCGTTTTCATTGATACCGTAAACAAGAAGTTCCTGAGAGCATCTGGCCTTGCACTTAATGCTGGACAGGATTTCTGCCTTCTCACCATCGGTAGCAGTGAGTCTATTAATGGTAGCGGCTACGGTATCAACACCTTTGTCTTCGAGCGCATCGATAACAAGCTGGGTGGATGCGATAATATCGTCAGCGGTCTTCCCTCTTCCGTTAGCAACGAGAAGCACGGGGCAGCTGAGGTTGGAGGCTATTTCCGCGTTGATGTCGAACTCGAAGTTCTGGTCTTTACCCTGAAAGTCGGTTCCTTCACAAAGCACGAAGTCATACTTCTCTTCAAGCTGGCTGTACTTGTTGAGAATATTTTCCAGCAGCAGGGAATGCTTGCCGCTGTTAATGAGTTCTCTTGCTTCCTTCAAGGTGTAGGCATAAGTGTCTTCATATGCGATATCCAAATTAAAGTATTCCATAATCAGATTAATATCATGATCACGGGACCCGGTCTGGTTATCGTTAATGATAGGACGAAAGATGGCTACGTGCTGCAGGTCTCTCAGCAACAGTTGCATCACCCCCAGAGCAATGGCAGATTTACCGCTCTTCTCTTCGGTGGCAGTGATGTAAAGGTTTTTAGACACTGGGATTATCTCCTGTGTAGAGCGTGAACGGCTGGAACCTTCAGAGCCGCATTTGAAGAGTTCACGCTATTTCATTAAGTTTAGGTTGGGCCGGATGTACCCAAACATCCTACAAACCCGGAAAATTGTTACCAGCCAATCCCTATTTGAACTTTTTTTGCTGAAGTAGTCCAGAATGAAATCATTCTGGACTACTTCAGTATACTACTTACTTAAGGGAATCGGCGTAGATTTCAAGAACGTGCTTTACCTCTACTCCACCGCCGGTCTGAGACAGCATGTCACCGAGCTGCATCATGCATGCAGGGCAACCGGTTGCCGCGACCTGTGCGCCTGCGTCGCGGACATTTGCCGCCTTGCGCTCACCGATGCTCTTGGAGAGGTCGTAGTGGTAAAGGTTAAAGGAACCACCGCAGCCGCAGCAACGGTTGGCTTCGTTCATTTCCTTGAACTCCATACTATCGCTGTTTTTCAGCAAAGTACGGGGCTGTGCAGAAACGCCAAGGGATTTTGAAAGGTGGCAAGGATCGTGATAGGTGACGATCTTTCCGCCCTTCTTGGGTTCTGCTGGAGCCTTAACGCCCACGATGTCAACGAGGAATGCGTTAATGTCCATGGTTTTCGCAGCGAGATCCTTAACTTTTTCGGTGAAAACAGGATCTTCGTTTTCACACATCTTGGGCCATGTTTCATGGAGGGTCGCTGTGCAGGTTGCACAGGGAGTTACCAGATAATCAAAAGTTCCGTCTTCGAAAGCCTTGATATTCTGCTTCATGAGAGCAACCATGGTATCCTGATCACCGGAAGCAAGAGTGGGGATACCGCAGCATGCCTGCCCTTTAGGCAGGAATATTCCAACACCGTGGTGCTCAAGAATCTTAATTGCCGCATGACCGACATTGGGGAACATCTTATCAACAACACAGCCGGGGTAGAAAGCTACCTTGAGGCCGCTCTTGCCACGGGGCGTATCCAGCTGGGGATAATCCTTGCGGAAAGGCTTCTTGGCCAGAGGCATGAAGTGACGTTCACCAAGCAGCGGGTTCAGCATGGCACAGCTTGCAGCACCGGATGCCTGATCGGCGACTTTTGCAAACGGGCCCTGCAACTTCGCACTCATCTCGGTCAAAGTGTTAAACAGTTTGGGACGGGTGAGCAGTCCCTTAAAGATCATCTTCTTAGCGGGGGAAAGGCCCTTGAAGCGGGTAACAATCACGCGCGCTTTCATGAAGATGTCCATAATCTTTACGCCGGAAGGACAGTTAGCTGCGCAGGACCCGCAAAGCAGGCACCTGTTAAGCTTTTCATTAACCTGATCAGCATCTTTGACCATTTCGTGGGCAAGTTTCTCCAGAAGAGCAATCTTACCACGGGTAACGTCTGCTTCCTGCATGGTTTCGGCAAAGACAGGACATACTGCCTGACACATACCGCACTTCATGCAGGCGACCATCTGGTCATCCAGCTCCATGAGGTTTTGTGCTAATTGCTTGAGATCTTCCATGCTAAATATCTCCGATAATCTTAGTGGGGTTCAGGATATTCTTCGGATCAATTGCACGCTTCATTTTCAGGGAATACTCAAGGGTAGCCTTGGAAGTTTCTTTTTCCATCCATTTGGATTTGGCCATACCGATACCGTGCTCACCGGACAGGGTTCCCTTCAGGGAAAGAGCTACGTCGAAAATTTCATCGACAGCTTCTTCTACACGGTGGAACTCTTCCTTATCACGGTTGTCGCAAAGGATGGTCGGGTGCAGGTTACCGTCACCTGCGTGACCGAAAGTACCGATATCGAGCTTGTACTTCCTGGCAATCTTGTCCAGACCTTCCATCATTGCAGGAATCTGGGAGCGGGGTACGGTAGCATCTTCGAGAACAGTAGTCGGTTTTGCACGCGCGAGGGAAGGCAGCGCGTTACGGCGGGCAAACCAGAGAGCTTCACGCTCTTCAGCAGTCTCAGCCATTTTAACTTCTTTAGCACCGCACTTGGTACAAATATCAACAACTTTCTGGGCATCTTCGATGACTTCAGCCTGATGGCCGTCAACTTCAATGAGCAGGATAGCACCTGCATCAGTGGGCAGACCTGCTTTGGTGAAATCTTCAACATAACGGATAACAGCGTTATCAAGAAATTCCAGAGTACAAGGTACGATATGGTTCGCGATGATGGCAGCAACGGTTTCAGAAGCAGTCTGAACATTAGGGAAAATAGCCATCATAGCCTTGGAAGCCTTCGGCGGAGGAACGAGCTTGAGGATGATGTTGGAAAAAACACCCAGAGTTCCTTCGGAAGCAACCATCAGGCCGGCGAGGTTGTAACCGGTAACACACTTAACAGTACGGGAGCCGGATTTAATCAGATCACCGTTTACATCATAGAAATCCATCCCCATGACGTAGTCTTTGGTAACACCGTATTTAAGTCCACGGAGTCCGCCTGCGTTCTCAGCTACGTTACCACCGATGGTGGAAACCGCCTGAGAACCCGGATCCGGAGGATAGAAAAGTCCTTTAGAGGCAACCTGTGCTGCGAACTGCGCAGTTACAACACCGGGTTCTACTACTGCGTAGAGGTCTTCTTCGTTGATTTCGAGGATTCTATTAAGACCGTTGGTCAGTACAACAACACCGCCGGGATGGGGAATGGTTCCGCCGGAAAGGTTGGTACCTGCGCCACGTACAGTCATGGGAAGACCGTATTCGTTACAAAGCTTGGTCACGGGACCGAGCTGTTCGGTGGTGGTAGGCTTGATTACGAGTGACGGTACCTGGGGGTCGAGTACTGCGGAATCGTAAGAGTATGCGTGGAGGTCTGCTTCTTCGTGCATGACATTTCCAGCACCTACAATCTTTTCAAAGTCTTTGGCTAATTTAGCGTTGGACATGTTTTTTTGCTCCTGAATCTAAAAAACAATCTTGGTATATATTGATCCGACTAATTAAAACCCGTGACCGGAGCCGTCTCCGGTCACGGGAGGACGTATTTAATTAGAACAGGGTGGGATACATTACGAAGGAAAGTACGCAGGCTACGATACCTACTACAAGACCGTAAAGCAGGAAGGGCCATACGGTACGCTTGAGGATCGCACCTTCCATACCGGAGAGACCGACAACTGCACATGCTGCAACGATGTTGTGGATACAGATCATGTTACCCATAGCACCACCGACGGCCTGTGCAGATACAATGATCTGACGGGGCAGGTCGAGTTTAGCTGCTACGCCCCACTGGAATTCAGCGAAGAGCAGGTCGGATACGGTGTTAGAACCGGTGATGAAGGAACCGAGACCACCAACGAAGGATGCGAACATAGGCCATGTTTGACCAGCAAGTCCGGATACAGCTTCAGCAAGGGCCAGCGGCATGGACTGATAGCCGTTGGGGTTCAAAGCAGCGTCAGCAATACCGGAACCGCGGAAGATGGATACCAGCGCTACGGAGAAGAAGAGTGCGATGGTGGGGTTCTTCATTTTTGCGATTGCTTCTTTCCAAGCAGTAGCTGCTTTGTCAGCAGGCATGCCATGGATGAAGATGGTCAGTACTGCAACGAGTGCGAAAGGAATGGTACCGGGAAGGTACAGGAACTTAATGGAGTTGTTTACAGATTCGAAGCCGAGGATATTTTTAAAGGGAATTGCAACACCTGCGAGCATGCCTTTGAGGCCCAGCTCGGGGATACGTGTAACAACAAGAATGAGACCGATGAGAATATAAGGGGTCCAAGCTTTTAACTGACTCATGTGAGCTTTAAATTCACCTGAGTTTTCAGCGGATACGGAACCGGTCCATTCAGCTTCCCAAGTGGAGGGTGCGCCGAAGTCCCAGGTTTTTTCGGGTACGCAGAAACCGTTCTTAGCACCGAATACTGCGATACCGAGACCCACAAGACCACCAAGCAGGGAGGGAAACTCAGGTCCGACAAACCATGCGGTGAAGAGGTAAGGTACGGAGAAAGCGGTGGAAGCAAAAAGAGAGAATTTCCATGCTGCGAAACCTTCAGACCATTTCTTGTTCTCACCGAAAAAGCGAGTCATGAAACCGAGCATGAAGATAGGCAGGATATAAATCATCGGCAGGTGCATTATGGTAGACCACTGACCTACTATAGCGTCAAAAGCTTCCATGGAGTGGAAATTCAGGCCGGGAACTGCTGCTGCAACAGCCTGATCAACATAAGAGGTCAGGTATTTCATACCAAGGATAACCGGGGTACCGACAGCACCGAAGGTTACGGGGAAGGAGTTGTATACCAGACACATTACAACTGCACACAGGGGGGGGAACCCAAGGCTGAGGAGCAGCGGAGCTGCCAGAGCTGCGGGAGTACCGAAACCTGCCGCACCTTCAATGAATGCGGCAAACAGATAACCGATGATCAGAACCTGTACACGGCGGTCACGGCTGATACCCTGAAAACCGTACTGAATGGTTTCCATACCGCCGGAGTATTGCAAAGTATAAAGGATGATAATCGCACCGAAAACGATGATCAAAACGCCGATTGCGGTGATAAAACCGTGTACGGTAAGAGCAGCAACGTAAGCTGCGGGCAGGTTCCAAACTGCTATTGCGCCAGCAACAGCAGAAAGCCATGCAACGGGCATAGCTTTAGTGGCAGGCCAACGCAGGCCGACCATCAGTACCAGTGCCAGCACGATCGGGATGATCGCGACAAGGGCTAAAATTCCTACAGACATGTTTCCTCCTTAAAGCATAAGAAATGCCTTTGTTCCTGCCGCCCTCTGATGAAAACCCTTTCATCA
>DDLU01000286.1 GCA_002340305.1 Desulfovibrio sp. UBA2564 | reverse complement strand
AACGAATCACGGATAATCCGCTTTACCTCATTTCCTTCTGTATTAGCAACTATATAAACAGTTCCGACCTGATCAGCAGCGAAATAATACATACTTTCATTGAAACGCATGGCGATCGGATCACCATCGTCATCGTATGCAAACTCTTTGCGGTTGCCGTAATTATCCTCAACAGCGACAAGAGTTGTAAAATCATGCCACAGGTAACTTTCTACGACCTTACCGTTAATAGACTTAGCGATACGCCTGCCTTCCGGATCAATGGTGTAAGCAATGCATCTACCGTCAGGCAATTCCACCTGCTCTAACTGCCCGGAGTAATGATAAACATACGTTGTTACATCCGTCCCATCCCGCTTCATGGCCAGCCGTCCTTGCTGATCGTATGAATATTTAACTTTTCCGCCCTGCTCCAAGCACAGCCCCGGACCATACCTGAATGTTCGTTGTGCCCTACGCGTTGTAGCGGCAAAATATCGCTCACCGAATTCGCCATACAGATACTCTTCAATCAGCCTTTCCCCGCTAAAAACTTTGTTTAGTCTGCCTTCAGCATCGTACTCGTATCTCTGATTCTGAACAAAATTTTCAAACGCAATTTGCCGCCCGGTAATACGTCCATTGATATCGCTTTTGGATGCAAATACAGAAAACGGCTCTGCAGCTCCCGGCACAACGAATGGAGCTATATAAACTGAGTCTTCGGGGCAGAACTCAACACCGTCACGCTTAAATTCATCGAAAAGATTTGTACCTGTTCCCGTCTGGGGAGTTCGAGGCCGACTCTCCCCCTGAAAATCGTAGGACATATGAATGCCTCCAAAATTAATGGTTTTGGGAGTAGTGCTGAGTCCCTGTACTCAGCACACCTATTCTCCCTGACACCTCTAATTTATCTGTAATACCGGACCGAAACACCCAAAACCAGGTCCGCCTGAAACAATAAAAAAGAGCTTCCTGCACACGCAGAAAGCTCTTTTTTTCATAATATTTATACTGAAGCTTAAAAGAAATCAGGATCAACAGCAGCCTTGCCGTTATCAAGCATGGTTTTGTAAAACCTAATGATCTTTTCATCCACCGGAACTATTGGAAAGTTGCGGCGGCATGCATCGCAGGTAGCCATTGCCGGTTGAGTCGGTGCGATGTAAGGCACTTCCCGGCCACAGAATGGGCAGGGAAACATAAAAATTATCTCCATCCCGCTGGGCTTGACCGGAGATAAAGGTTTACGGGATTCAGACATCAATTATCCTTTCAAAAGATCTTTACCGGTCATTTCTTCGGGAACGGAAATGCCCATGTGATTCAAAATTGTGGGTGCGATATCGCAAAGAGCACCTTCAACAGGAGCAGTACCCTCGAAAGCTTCACCGATGAATACCAGCGGCACATTGTTCAGGCTGTGCGCTGTCTGGGGGCCACCGTTGGCATCGATCATCTCTTCAGCATTACCGTGGTCGGCAGTGAGCATGATCACTCCGCCCTGTGCCTTAACTGCTTCAACTATCCTGCCCACGCAGGCATCAACGGTCTCGCAAGCCTTGATAGCTGCGGGAATAATACCGGAATGACCGACCATGTCGAGGTTGGCAAGGTTGCAAATGCACAGATCATATTTTGGCAATGCTTCGATCAGCTTCCCGGTTACTTCCTCAGCGCTCATCTGCGGCTTGAGATCATAAGTGGCAACTTCACGCGGGGAAGGAACAAGAATACGGTCCTCACCCTCGAAAGGCTCCTCACGTCCACCGTTCATAAAATATGTCACGTGGGCATATTTCTCGGTTTCAGCGATGCGCAGCTGCTTAAGGCCTTTATCCGCAACAACTTCCCCGATCGGATTGCTGATGTTCAGCGGAGGAAAAGCATTGGGAAAATCAAAATCGGACTCGTACTGAGTCATGGTAACGAAACCGCTGAACTCAGGAGCCTTGGGACGATCGAACTCACTGAAATCCTTCACGGCAAGCACACGGCAAAGTTGGCGGGCACGGTCTGCACGGAAGTTAAAGAAGAAAACACCGTCACCGTCTTTTAATATTCCGTCAACGCCGGAAACAAGGCGGGGCTTGATAAATTCATCTGTCTCTTCCGCAGCGTAAGCTTCCTCAACACCTTTAACCGGATCGGAAACTTCCTGCCCTTCGCCGAGCACCAAAGCCTTGTAAGAAAGCTCGTTGCGCTCATAATGCTTATCACGGTCCATGGAGTAATAGCGACCGGAAATGGAAGCCACTTTACCGGCTCCGATTTCAGCCATCTTATCCACCAGCTGCTGCATGTAGCCTTTACCGCTGGTGGGGGAAGTGTCGCGCCCATCCATGAAAGCGTGTACAAAGATTTCTTTAATTCCGGCATCCTTAGCCACTTCAATCAAGGAA
The DNA here is from genome assembly GCA_002340305.1 of Desulfovibrio sp. UBA2564. Lineage (GTDB taxonomy): Bacteria > Desulfobacterota > Desulfovibrionia > Desulfovibrionales > Desulfovibrionaceae > Maridesulfovibrio. The sequence continues at coordinate 7,131 of DDLU01000286.1, read as the reverse complement.
AAAAGATGGTTGATGTGGGAATGTACGCCGCCATCGGAGAGAAGGCCCATGTAGTGCAGACGACCGTCAGCAGCCTTAACATTTTCCATGAGCGAGCTGATAGCTTTATTGCCTGCCAGCTCATGCTTCTCAATAGCGATGTCGATGCGGGTCATGTCCTGATAAACAACACGTCCGGCTCCGATGTTGGTGTGCCCTACCTCGGAGTTACCCATAAATCCGTCAGGAAGCCCGACCGCACGCCCCGAGCATTTAAGCTGGGTCTTGGGACAGCTTTCCAGCAGCCCGTCCAGAACGGGAGTGTTGGCAAGTTTTACTGCGTTGCCTTTACCTTCGGGAGCAATCCCCCAGCCGTCCAGAATCAGCAGGACGGAAGGGGCACCGGTTTGTTGCGACATGATTAAATTCCTTGCGCAGGCTTAATCCTGCGGCTTGAGGTTGAGATCCAATCTGGTACCTTCGGACCAGAGACCTTCTACGTTGTAAAATCCGCGATTATCTTCCTGAAAAATGTGTACGATGATATCATTCAGATCGAGCAGAATCCAGTCCCCGGTCTTGTAGCCTTCCATTCCAAGGTACTCAATATTATCTTTGGAAAGCTGCTCCAGAACGAAATCAGCAAGAGCCTGTGCGTGACGTACACCCTTAGCTCCGGCAACCATTACAACTTCTGCGATGGGGCAAATTCCCTGAACATCAACAGCAGAAATTTCACTGGCCTGTTTTTCGTCCAACCATTCAGCAACAAGCTGAACTTTATCCATAGTGTCGATCTGTTTAAATTTCTTTTCTTTAGTTTTCATTCTTTTGGTTTGATTAACCGGCGTTCTCCCCTTTCGGAAAACGCTCTTGAATTCGGACCGCAAACAGTGGGAATAAAGGGCTTAACGCCCCTACGAGCCGGAGGTCCACTACTTCCGGGCAGGCGCAGTTCTCACATTTCGTCCAAAGTACAATATGATTATATAGAGAATTTACGCCTGCGATGCAATGAAAGTATAACGGACTTTTTAATCATTTTCAATTACGAAAATTATTTTCGATTATGAAAACAAATCAGATAAAACACAATAAAAACATCTTCGCAATAAACATCCTAAGAAGTATGTATCTTCTATAAACTCAACGATTGGCAGGCAATTTATTTCTTCTGAACACTTTTATATGCCGTCCGGGTTGACGGAGAGCAACTACTTATGCATAGTGTTGCTCATGCTTAACCATGACCTTTTTTCCTTTTTCTTTTTTTTCTTTTTTAGGACTGAAATATAGTCATCCCGTGGTTATGGAAAAAATACACTGACTGAGAGTTTAAAAGGCCACGGGGCAAACCCCGTGGCCTTTTTTATTATTGTAACTAAAACCCTGTACCGGGATCAGCCATATCAGGAGGCAAGCGATGATCTTCGACGTAGACAAGGAAACAATGCCGAGGGAAGAGCTGGAAGAATTACAGCTCAGACGTCTTAAACAACTCTGCGAGCGAGTTTATGCCAACGTTCCTTTTTACACTAACAAGTTCAAAGAACTGGGCATCGAACCCAAGGACATCAACTCCCTTTCCGACCTCACTAGACTTCCTTTTACTGAAAAGCAGGATCTGCGTAACCACTACCCCTTCGGCCTTTTTGCTGTTTCCCGCGAAAACATCGTCCGCATCCATTCATCTTCCGGTACCACAGGTAAGGCGACGGTTGTCGGCTATACCAAACGCGACATCAAAAACTGGGCGGACCTGATGGCCCGTTCCTTCGCCATTGCCGGAGCAACTCCTGAAGACAGCATCCATAATGCTTACGGATACGGCCTGTTTACCGGAGGCCTCGGTGCTCACTACGGCGCGGAAGCACTCGGTGCGACCATTATCCCGGTTTCCGGTGGCGGCACCAGACGTCAGATCATGCTGCTTAAAGATTTCGGCGCTGATGTAATCTGCTGTACTCCTTCCTACGCTCTGTTCCTGCACGAAACAGGTAAAGAGATGGGGATTGATTTTGAAAAACTGCCCCTGCGCATCGGTATCTTCGGTGCTGAACCTTGGACCGAATCCATGCGCCGCGATATCGAGCAGAAACTGAACATCAAAGCAATGGATATCTACGGCCTGTCCGAAATCATGGGCCCCGGTGTTGCTATGGAATGTGCTGAAGAACAGCAGGGCCTGCATATCATGGAAGACCACTTCCTGCCTGAAATCATCAACCCCGAAACAGGCGAACACGTCGAGCCGGGCGAAGTCGGCGAACTGGTAATCACCACCCTTACCAAGGAAGGCATCCCGCTTATCCGTTACCGCACCCGCGACCTAACCCGCCTGAACTACACTGCCTGCCGCTGCGGGCGTACTTTCGCGCGCATGAATCGTGTAATGGGCCGTAGTGATGACATGCTCATCATTCGCGGCGTTAACGTCTTCCCGTCCCAGATCGAGTCCATTCTCATTGAGACAGAAGGCATCTCCCCGCACTACCAACTGGTAGTTGAGCGCGATGGAAACCTCGACATCCTGACCGTAAAAGTCGAAATTTCCGGTGCCGCCTTCTCTGACGAAATTAAAAATTTACAGCGTCTCGAAAGAAAGATACAAAAAACTATTAAGGAATTCCTCGGTGTAACTGCCAGAGTCAAACTTGTGGAACCCAAATCCATTGAACGTTCCGTCGGCAAGGCCCAGAGAATTCTAGACCTGCGTAATCAGAACCAATAACAAGCTGTTAACCAATAAATGCGAGGAAACACCATGAAATGTGACCAGCTATCCATATTCCTTGAGAACCGTGCCGGAAGACTCGCCGAAGTAACCCGTCTGCTTACCGAGAACAAAGTCAACATCCGTGCGCTTTCTCTTGCCGACACTTCCGATTTCGGTATTCTGAGAGTTATTGTATCCGACTTTGATGCCGCACAAAAGGTGCTTAAAGACGCAGGATTCACAGTAGGCAAGACTTCCGTTGTAGCAGTAGAAGTTGACGACCAGCCCGGTGGACTTCACAACCTTCTCGAAATGCTTCGCGGCTCCGGAATCAACGTGGAATACATGTACGCCTTCGTGCACCAGTCCGGTGCCAATGCCGTGATCATCTTCCGCTTCGATCGTACCGATCAGGCCATCGAGTTGCTTGAATCCAGAAACATCAAAATGATTCCCAGCGAAGAACTCTGTAAGCTCTAGCAGCAAAGACTTTTTTTTAACGCAAAAAAAATCATTAGGGAGATTTTAACTATTATAGTTAAAATCTCCCTTTTCGTTTATAGTGACAAAATGAATATTAAACTACTCAAACACGAAGCACCCTGCCGCCGACGCTTGAAGAAATACGGTCCCATGCATGTGGATGCCCTTTTTTTCGGTAATAAGGATATTATCCTTGAGCTGGACGATAAAACCGTTTCGCAAGTTCGCCATATTGCGTCTCTACCGGGAGTAGTCGGTCCGGTCTGCGTAATGCCGGATGCCCATTCCGGTTATGGATTCCCCATCGGCGGAGTCGGTGCCTTTGATGAAAAACAAGGGGTGATTTCTGCTGGTGGAGTTGGGTTTGATATCTCCTGCGGCGTGCGAACCCTGACCACAGGCTTAACCAGGCAGGATTTAATCAGCTGTGACGCAAAGCTGGCAGATGAACTATTCAAGCGTATACCGTCAGGAATCGGAAAAGGCGGAGTGATCATTCTCGAAGGCGACATCATGGATGAAATGTTGCTGGGCGGTGCTTCATGGGCAGTAAGCGCAGGGATGGGTGTGCCCGAGGACCTTGGTAGAATTGAAGGGAACGGTAGGAATAATTTTGCTGATCCGGCCCAGGTATCTATTGAAGCCAAACAACGCATGCTCAACCAGCTTGGTTCACTTGGTTCCGGCAACCATTATCTGGAAGTTCAATATGTGGAAGACATTTATGATACAAGCAAAGCAGCAGCATTCGGTATCGCTATTGATGATGTTGTGGTCAGCATCCATTGCGGATCACGCGGTCTGGGACACCAGATTGCCCGCGAATACCTGCCAAAGATGGCTGAATCAGCACTGGAATTCGGCATTAAACTTCCACACCGTGATATAGCCTGTGCGCCCATCAACTCCGAACTTGGTCAGAATTACTTAGGAGCAATGGGAGCAGGAATAAACTGCGCTTTAGCCAACCGCCAGGCAATTACCCACCACGTTCGCAGCTGTTTTGAGTCTGTACTGCCGCAGGCAAATCTCCGCTTGCTTTACGATGTCAGCCACAACACCTGCCAGCGTGAAGAATATACAGTTAACGGTAAAAAGAAATATCTCTGGGTACACCGCAAGGGTGCTACCCGTGCACTCGGCCCCGGTCATCCTGAATTGCCCCGTGAGTTCAAAAAATACGGGCAACCGGTAATCATCGGTGGCAGTATGGGCACGGCCTCCTACATTCTTGCAGGAACAAAAGAATCTGCGGATATTTCATTTTCATCCTGCTGCCACGGTGCAGGTAGAGTGATGAGCAGAGCGCAGGCTCGAAAAAAGTTCAAAGGCAACAAAATTCAAAAAGAATTGGGCAGGCGCGGGATCATTATCCGTACTGATTCTTTCAAAGGAATTGCTGAAGAAGCACCTCATGCCTACAAAGACGTGGATATGATCATCGAATCAACCCAAAATGCCGGAATAACAGAAAAGGTTGCCCGCCTGCGCCCGATTTTATGCATAAAAGGATAAAAATTGTGGAAATAGATTTGGTTTTGAACTAAGTTACGTAGATGGATAATATTGAAGTAATCAACAAGAATTGGCTGGCTTCCATGGCCTCCACCAAAAAAGAGTTCCTGACCAAGCTATTCGGCGTTTTTCTACGTGATGAACCCACACGGGTTGGCAAAATCAGAGAAGCTTTTGAGGCTGGCGAAATGGACCAATTGAAGTACCTTGCCCATTCCCTTAAAGGTGCTGCCGCCACCATGGGAGCCGACAGGGTACGTGAAGCCTGCCTTCGACTGGAGTACAGTGCCAGAGACGGGGACAAGAAACTTTCCGAGCAAAACCTTCATATTCTTGAAGATGAAATGAGACTTGTTTACGATTTCATGAGCGAATTCATTCACTAAAAATTTAATTTACATGCATTTTTCAAACAAAAAAACCGGAGAAAATTTTCCCCGGTTTTTTTGTACCTAAATTTTAATTGCCGTGCCTACGGTAATGACTTTATCCGCCGGGATTCGCAGATAATCCAACGGATCTTCAGACACAGAACTGAGCATGATAAAAATTTTCCGGCGCAACATAAAATCTTTGTTCTCCACATCGAAACGCAGCAGCATCCGCCCGATATAAAAAGAACTGTCCGTACTGCTGAGTCCCAGCTGATTCCACGACTGCACTAACACTAATGACAGATTGGGTTTTTCCATAAAGCCGTAACTCACGTTCATCCAATAAATATTCTTATCCACATTTTTCAATGAAATACGTTTATGCGAATCAAGGTACGGCTCGCTGACAGTATTTACCCGCAGGAAAACCAGCTTCTCATGTACCACACGATTGTTGCGCAAGTGTTGCAAAAATGCATGGGGGATGAATTCCGATGCGGAAAGAAAAACTGCCTCACCCGGAACTTTCGCCAACATGTAATTCTCGATTTCCGGTTCTAAATCGGAAACCTCAAGCCCTCGGGCTTGCAGGCTCACACGCAGCTTCGCCCGACCCCAAATCCAGACGAACATGCAGTACGCGATGAGTCCGGCAAGCATAATAGGGAACCAGCCGCCACCTGCTATTTTAGTGAAGTTAACAATAAAAAATCCAAGATCGAAGATAACAAAAAAGGCAGTTAGCACTGCTGCCAGGATAGGCGGGCAGTTACGTATTCTACGCAAATAAAACCAGAACAAATAAGTAGTGATGACCATTGTCCCGGTAATGGCAATCCCGTAAGCCCCCGCCAGATTTTCCGACTCCCTGAAAAAAATCACCAGCAGAATGCACAGTGCCGCCATCAGCCAGTTTACAGAGCGCACAAATACCTGACCGGGATTATCCTCCGAAGTCTGCAAAATAGGAATACGCGGAACAAATCCTAAATGTACAGCCTGCGCAGTAAGCGAGAAGGCACCGGAAATAATCGCCTGTGAAGCAATTATCGCCGCCAAAGTTGCCAATGCCACCATGGGCAGAGTCAAAAACTGCGGAAAAAGACTGAAAAAAGGATTGATGATCGCCTTAGGATTCTCGATCAGCGTCGCTCCCTGCCCAAGATAATTTAGCAACAGGCTGGGGAGTGCCACGCAATACCAGGCCAAGGTAATCGGTCTGCGCCCGAAATGGCCCATATCAGCAAAAAGAGCTTCGCCGCCGGTTACGCAGAGCACGACCGCGCCAAGAACCAGAGTTCCGGCAAGTCCATTTTGCGCAAAAAAATCTACAGCATAGTAAGGGCTGAAAGCTCGCAAAACCTCCAAATTTCCCGCAGCAGCGAATAAGCCAAAGACTCCGATAACACTAAACCAAATCAGCATGACCGGACCAAACAACCTCCCAATTTTATCCGTACCGCTGCTCTGAACAGCGAACAGGCCCAGTAAAATCGTACAGGCTATATGCGGCGTGTATTTATGCGCTGCTGTTGTAGCAACATCCAACCCTTCAATTGCGGAAAGAACAGATATAGCCGGGGTGATAACACCGTCTCCATAAAGTAAAGATCCGCCGACCAGAGCCGCAAAAAGCATAAATGAGGCAGACCGGCGCCTCCCTTTATGACTGACTAACTCATAGAGAGCGAAAATACCGCCCTCACCTTTGTTATCAGCAGCCATGACAAAAGTTACGTACTTCAGGCAGATAACGATCAGCAAAGACCAGATAACCAAAGAAAGTACACCCAGCACATTAGCCGGATTCAGCACAATGGCGTGGTGCCCGCTAAAACACGCCTTCATAGCGTAAAGCGGACTGGTGCCGATATCGCCGAACACCACTCCTAAAGCACCCAAGGCAAGCGCAGCCTGACGGCTCTTTTTATTCTGTCGTTTCATAATCACCCGAAGCTGAACTCAAAAGAAAAAGGGAAAACTACCGCTAATAATAGTTTTCCCTTTCATGAAAAAGCATAGACAAACTTAATCAGACTTACGTCCGTAGGTTTCATTTATAAT
>DDLU01000224.1 GCA_002340305.1 Desulfovibrio sp. UBA2564 | reverse complement strand
TCGAGTCTCGTCGGCTCCGCCATTTTTCGCGGAGAAGCCATCAATCGAAAGATTGATGGCTTTTTCTTTTGATAATCTACCATAAAATATACTCTACCCAAAAAAACCTTTTCATGACTAATTAATTGCCTTATAGTACCGAATCATTTCTTATTATAATACTGTTCGATCAACCCATTTGGCAATGAGCTAATCATGCTTCCGCTCAATACATCAGAACTAAGCACAAGGTCTTTACTCGCTCACTTCAAACTTCCAGCAGCCCTCCTGTTAGTTATCCTGTGCTTAACCTGCCTCAGCTATCCCACAATTAGCAACGCGGCTCAAAAAGTCGATGTCTGGTGCTATTACAACGACCCGCCTTTTACCATCGAACCAAAACACGGACTCAAGTTTGATCTTGTAAAACTCATGAACGAAGAAGCGAAGGGAAAATTTTTTTTTGAACTGCTGTCCATGTCCCGGAAAAGGCTCGATACTTTTCTTTCTCATGGAATTCCGGGAGCTGTATTATTTGTCAGCCCGGACTGGATGAAAGAGAGAGGCGACGCAAAATTCGTATGGAGTAAGCCAATTCTTCATGGGCGTAATGAAATTGTCTCCCGCAGAAAAGACCCTATTAGATACTCAAAACCCAAGTCCCTTTACGGCCTAACGCTAGCTGGTGTTTTCGGGCATAAATACAAAAATCTTGATGAAGCAATCGCCCAGGGAAAGATCACACGCATTGACTCCGCCAGCATGGATCAAAATCTACGCACGGTAATTGAAAACAGGGGTAAGGACTTCACCCCGATTGCCAGTTCCGTTTTAGGATACCTGCTCCATAAATACGGCTACGAAAACAAAGCATACATCTCACCGACTCCTCTACACACGTACGCACGGTACATATTGCTGAATAATCCCTCTCCAGATCTAGTAGAATTTATAGCGGAGTTCACTTCAGGACTCAGTAAAAATAAGAAATGGCAAAAAATTAAAACCAAATATAAGATTTACTACAACTAACAGCCACATTTTCTACTTAAAACACAGGTAATGGCTATTAAACCCATCCTCCGGGATATCATTAACCTCTACCTTACTAAAGCCTGCCTCACGACACATTGAAACGGCCTTCTCACGGCCCCACATCATTCCTAATCCGGTACCGCCATCAACAAGGCCCACTGGCATGCAATGCATCAGGCTGACCGTATAGAGAAATGCCCCCATGGGATGCTCCATATTACCGCTTATTGAGGAACTGGCCTTGATATCAATCATGGAAAAAAATCCATCGGGCTTAAGCATCCTATGGATGTTGCGAAGGGCTTCGAACGGACGGGTCTGGTCATGGATGGAGTCAAAGGCTGTAATGTAGTCAAAATGCTCGTTTTCCACACTATCTCCAGCAGTATCCTCAATGCGGAAGGTGATATTCTTCAACCCCAAGCCCGCAACCCGGGCGCGGGCATTCGCCAAAGATTCCTCAGAAATATCCGTTCCGGTGAACTGTGACCTCGGAAAGGCCTGAGCCATAACTTCAAGGGCAACACCCTCAGCGCATCCGATATCACAAACAGAAATTCCTTTTTGCAAACGCCGGACAATTTCGCCATCCATGACAGACGGCAGAAAAGTTTGAACCAACACGTCACGATGTTTGGCATCAGCAAGTTCTTCCATGAAGGAGTAAAACTTTGGATACTTTTCATAAGGAATGCCTTCTCCGCTCTTCATTCCATCAAGCACTCCCTGACGCGCACAATCAGTAAGCAAAGGGATTTCCTGTGTGTATACCCCAAAGTTTGAATTACCACCGGCCTGACAAAGAAAAGGAGTATACTCTTCAGGAAGTTCAAAAAGTTCATGGCCTTGTTCGTCTAGGCGGGTTTCAACTATTCCACCGCAAACCATAACGCCCAACCACTCAAGTAGATAGCGTTCACTCACTTCTGCCTCTTCAGCAATAGCAGCACACGAAGCAGGGCCACCCATACGGGACATAGCTTCAAAGAGACCTGTCTCGTAGCCGATTCCCATGGCTAAATTCAAGGCCCCGTAATTTAAAATATCGCCCATTTTCCTACTGAACATTTCAGTTTTAGAACTCATTTATAAGACTCCATATTGGTGAATTTTTTTAAAATATTTATACTCTTTCAAAAAAAGTAAATCCCGGATACGGATACTTTCCTAGCAAAAAAGTTATCCCTTCCAAACAAGGCAGCCATTTGCAACATTGCAAAAATGGGCTATTAACTGGAAGGATATTATTATACTACCAACAACATCTCAGCGAGGTAACGGATGAGCTTGTCCACAGATTTTGCCCCGGCAGAGAGATGCCCTCTGCCGGAAGTCCGGGCTTTAGCAGATGACATGAGAAAAGCGCCCTTAACCGCAGCGCTGAATGCCATGCCGATCCCTCTTATCATAATCAATTCCTGTCGGCAGACCGTTTTCTGCAATTCTGTATTCCAGTCTATTGCGCAAAGTCGGGATAAACACGAAACCTTGGGATTACGCCCGGGCGAAGCACTGGGCTGCATTCACGCCAATGCCCACGAAGGTGGCTGCGGTACCAGTAAGTTCTGCCGCGATTGTGGTGCGGCATCAGCAATTATCAAATCTCTGGACGGTGCAGCACAAACACAGGAATGCCGGATATTAAGACATACCCCTGAGTTCAACGAAGCCTTGGACCTGCAAGTTTTCACATCTCCATTTGATTATGAAGGCCAAAAACTAATTATCTTTACAGTATTGGATATAAGTCATGAAAAGAGAAGGAAAAACCTCGAAAGGATATTTTTTCATGATATTCTGAACCTGACAACAGGCCTAAGCTACGCTTCACAACTGCTCTGCCGGAGTTCAACATCAGAGTATATTAATGAACAATGCCTCAGAATCGACAATACTGTTAATCAGATCTCGGATGAAATTCAGGCCCAACGCGATGTTGCCAGAGCCGAAGAAGGCAGCTTAAAAGTCAGATTTAATCCTACGTCCAGCATGAAAACACTTCGAAAGGTGTGGGACATACACAGCAACAATCCACTCTGTTCGAAACGCCAGCTGTCTATATCAGAAGACAGTGAAGATATATACTTCAATACAGACCAGATTCTCCTGCTGCGATCACTAGGAAATACTATTAAAAATGCTCTTGAGGCATCAGAACAAGGTGAAGTCATAACGATAGGCTGTCAAAAAAAGGATCTGGATGTACAATTCTGGGTCCACAACAACGCCGTCATCCCGGAAGAGAGCCAAAGGCAGATTTTCAAACGCTCCTTTTCTACCAAAGGAGAAGGTAGAGGGCTGGGAACATACAGCATGAAACTACTGGTGGAAAAATATCTCAAAGGCAAAGTTTCTTTTGAGTCAACACCGAAAAAAGGCACCACCTTTTACATCGCATTTACAGGGGAAGCAGGTAACGCAACGGAGTAAATCATGATTGAACTCATCGAAATAGCCCCCAAAGTTCTGGGGTTAAAGATACTCGGCAAAATTAGCGAAGAAGACATGCACAAGATGATCGCTGCCTGCGAAAAAAAGATGGAAAGCGCAGAAAGGATCGCCGTCTATGTCGAGGTTGTTGAGATGGGTGGAATCTCCCTCAATACTCTTGTGGAGGACCTTAAATTTGTCTTGCCAAACCTTAAGCGTTTTTCCAAAAAGGCCGTAGTCTCAAGCAGTAAGTGGCATGAACCGTTGATTAAGATAGGGGATAAGCTTTTCCCATCCATTGAGGTCCGCCATTTCACCCCGAAGCAGCGGGAAGATGCTTTGAAGTGGGTGAAAGAGTAAGTTTTTTAAATTTTTCCAAAAAAACGTGTTGACATCTCAGACGAGTCTCTATAGTACTGTTCTCTCACTGAGGGCGGATAGCTCAGTTGGGAGAGCATCGGCCTTACAAGCCGAGGGTCACAGGTTCGAGCCCTGTTCCGCCTACCACCTCAGATACTAAACGTTGCTTAACACGTTTAATATATGCGGAGCCGTAGTTAA
>DDLU01000287.1 GCA_002340305.1 Desulfovibrio sp. UBA2564 | reverse complement strand
CCCCTTCCCAGATCAAAGCCAGACGGTTCTTGTTCACAGTCTCGATATGACGGTCAAGGGCGTTGTAGACAATGTTACAACGCGCACCGCTGAACCAGCGGTAGTTGGGAGCATCAGAGATATCGCAGACCTGTTCCCATTTGGTGAACCAGTCCAGCTCTTCGGCGGCTTCTTCCCAATAAGAACAAAGGTCCGCATCAGCCAGTTCCCGCGCAGCACGCAGGTCCTGCGGGTTAACCCCGGCTTCGATAAGCATCTGGGGTAAGGGGCGGAAGACCCGTTCTTCATGCAGCAGGCTATCCAGTGTATCTTTATGATCCACTACGCCCTCCATTCATTAAAGCAGCCAATGACACCTCGAAATTTAAAACTTGCTCAAACCCGAAAACGGGTTGCCCTATTCTATCTGTACGCAAGCGGGGCAGCCAATGCAGCCCATATTCGGCAAACGGCGTGAGTATATCGGTAAACGGCGCAACCATGTTTACATCCCCAGAATCTGCTTGAGTTTACTGATCCGCCTGCGGCTGATGGGCAACTCGATCCTTGTGCGCCCTGCGGTACGGAGCATAAAGTTACTGCCCGGCAAGGAAGCAATCTCTGTGACCATTTCCAGATTTACCAGATACTTGCGGTGCACCCTGAAAAAACGGTGCGGCCCGAGTCGCTCTTCAAGATTTTTCAAGCGATGGGAAGTGAGAAATTTTTGATTGGCGGTGTGAACATATGAATAGTCTTCGTAGGCTTCTACAAAGATAATCTGAGTGTAAGGGATAAGCATCATGCGCCCGTCCTGATTTACCGGAAGCTTTTCAATCTCCGGCTGCCGGGTTTGGGTGAAATCCCATGCATTTTTAAGTGCGGACAGAAATTTATCCTGCTCGTCTTCACCAAGGGAAAGCTGCAAAGTTTCTTCCCCGGTCTGAACTCCCGTACCTGACTCTTTCCAGTCGGAAGGTTCGGGAATTTCGCGAAAATGACTCTTGAAACGGGCAATACGCTCCAAGGTTTTCTGCATACGCTCCTCTTCAGGAGGCCAGATAAGATAGTCAACAGCTCCAAGCTCAAAAGCCTCGTAGGCTCTTGTCTCGTCCCCGGCAATAAAGATTAAACCGGGCTTATGTTTGCTGGCTCCCAATGATTGAGCCAGCTCGGACCCGCTCATACCTTCAGTAAAATCAAATCCCAAAAAGATTATCCCGTATCCCACGGCTTTATGCAGCTCCAGAGCTTCATCAGCACTGACAGTTTCACCCAGAATGCGCACCAGCTTATCCCCACGAAGAATTTCGCGGACAGCAGCGCGGACCTCGGCTTCCGGATGGAGAATTAATGTCTTAAGGCTGGGCACGGATACTCCGGGAATTGATATTTATCCAACTATTTAAGGGATAGCTGGAAACCTGCTCAACTGCAAGTGTCTGGTTTTATCACTGCCTTACTCTTTATCATACTTACTTAGTGTGATATTCCGCTGTCCAACAGGCTGTTTACTCTGAATTTCTAAAAAGAGTTGACACAAACGAGAACTATTACTACTTTGTGTGCAAGAGGTGCACATGAAAATAGGACAAAGAAGATCAAAACAGAGAGAACTCATTCTTGAGGAACTCAAAGGACTGACCTGTCATCCCACCGCGGATGAACTCTATGAACGGGTGCGTAAAAGGCTCCCCAACATCAGCCTCGGAACTGTATACCGAAATCTGGAACTGCTGGCAGAGAACGGTATCATTCTCAAACTTGAGACCGGAGGCAAGAACAGATTTGACGGTCATGCTGAACCGCATCCGCACATCAGGTGCATGCAGTGCGGTAAAGTGGATGATGTTATTAATGAAGTAATCGCCCCTGCTATCAATGAAGAAGAAGCCAGAGGGTATGAAGTAAAAGGATGCTCCATTGAGTACTTCGGCTTTTGCCCGGAGTGCCGTAGCAACGTACATTAAGCTTTTTTAAAATAACATCTTCATTTAATTCCTACAGTTATTGGTGGAGATGTTATTTTTTTGCCTAAAAAACCTGACAGCGACGCTATTAACTGTTAATTATCGCAATAGTCCGTGTTCAATTTGGCTGCAAAAAGCAGCATGATAAGGAGAAACTCATGTCCCAACTCAAAGGTTCTAAAACAGAAAAGAACATTCTGACTGCGTTCGCAGGGGAATCCCAGGCCCGTAACCGCTACACCTACTTTGCTTCCAAAGCGAAGAAAGAAGGTTACGTGCAGATTTCCAAAGTATTTGAAGAAACCGCAAATCAGGAAAAAGAACACGCAAAAAGATTGTTCAAACTTCTTGAAGGCGGCGAAGTGGAAGTTACCGCGTCTTTCCCCGCAGGAGTGATCGGTTCCACCATCGAAAACCTCAAGGAAGCAGCCGGCGGCGAAAGACACGAATGGGAAGAAATGTACCCCGAATTCGCTAAGATTGCCGAAGAAGAAGGCTTCAAGAACATTGCTGCGGTATTCCGCGCAATCGCTGTAGCCGAAGAATTTCACGAAAAGAGATACCTTGCTCTTGCTAAAAACATTGAAGACGACAAGGTATTCAAAAAGGACAATGCGATTATCTGGCAGTGCCAGAACTGTGGATACACCCATGAGGGTGAGACCGCACCGCATAAGTGTCCCGCCTGTGACCATCCTCAGGCACATTTTCAGGTAGTTTGTGAGAACTGGTAGTCGATAACCTCAACTCAGTGGAGTATTAAAATGGCTGAACTGTACGAAGTTTATAAATGTGAAGGTTGCGGAAATATTACTATGGTTCTTCACGGCGGCCCCGGCAACCTCGTTTGCTGCGGAACCGACATGATCCTCATGACTGAAAATACCGTTGATGCTGCAAAAGAAAAACACGTTCCTGTCATCGAAAAAATCGAAGGCGGCTACAAAGTTAAAGTCGGTGAAGTTGCCCATCCCATGGATGAAAAACACTGGATCGAATGGATCGAGCTGGTATCCGGCAACAACCGCTATTTCAAGCAGCTGAACCCCGGCGAGGCACCTGAAGCAGATTTCTGCGGCTGCCAGTTTGACGACAGCCCCGTAACTGCACGCGCTTACTGTAACCTGCACGGCCTCTGGAAGGCTTAGGAATCAGGCGGTAACAATGGCAGAACCAAAAGATATGTACCAGTGCCAGATTAACAACTGCGGGTACATCTACAACCCTGACAAAGGGGACCGCAAAAGCAAAACCCCCAAGGGTGTAGCTTTCACAGACCTGCCTGAGGACTGGAAATGCCCGGTCTGCGGCGCAAGCAAAAAAGCATTTAAACCGCTTGGCTAACTTTTTTAAACGGAGATAGGGAAATGAAATATGTATGTACTATTTGCGGATGGGTTTACGATCCTGCTGAAGGCGATCCGGATGGCGGCATCGCTCCCGGCACCAAATTCGAAGACATTCCCGATGATTGGGAATGCCCCGTTTGCGGCGCTGGCAAGGATGATTTCGAGCCTGAAGATTAAGCTCTCATCACTTGCTCCATCCGCTCCACGCGGGTGTGTATAATGTGAAAATGACAACAGAAAGCCGGGGACTACCCGGCTTTCTGCGCATAAATAAACCAACAAAATTATATTAGGAATATTCAAGTGAGACCTGTTGAAATCAAAGACGGTGTGCATTGGATCGGAGTCGTAGACTGGAACTGCCGTAACTTTCATGGCTATGCCCGCTCCGCAAACGGAACCACCTACAACGCTTTTTACATTGAAGATGAAAAAAAAGTTCTGGTGGATACAGTTTCCAAAGGTGCTGAAAGCCAGTTCATCTGCTCCCTTTCCCACCTGACCAAACCTGAAGAAATCGACTACATCGTGGTTAACCACCTCGAACCTGACCATGCCGGTTGCCTCGAAAAAATGGTCGAGCTCTGCAAGCCCGAAAAAATATTTGTTTCTGTAATGGGCGGTAAGGCACTTAAAACTTTCTTTGACTGCGAAGACTGGCCTGTCCACGTAGTTAAGCCCGGTGAAGAAATTTCCATCGGTAAACGCACCCTGCGTTTCTACGAAACCCGTATGCTGCACTGGCCTGACAATATGTTCACCTTCGTCCCTGAAGACAAACTGCTTTTCACCAGTGACGCATTCGGCCAGAACATCGCAGCCAGCGAACGCTGGGTAGATGAAATAAGCAAAGAAGTTGTTGCAGACCACATGCAGCAGTACTACGCCAACATCATCACCCCCTACTCTTCCAAGGTAATTAAAACCCTTGAAACCCTCGCGGGGCTCAACCTCGACGTTGACATGATCTGCCCTGACCACGGCCTCATGTACCGTGGCGATGACTGCGCTTTCGCACTTGAAAAGTACATGGAATTCGCAAAGCAGGAGCCCAAAAACAAGGCAACCCTGTTCTACGACACCATGTGGAGTTCCACCGAGCGCATGATCAACGCTGTTGCTTCCGGTCTGGTATCCGAAGGCATCTCCGTTAAGGTTATGTCTGTTAAGGCTAACCACCACAGTGACATCATGAGCGAAGTTTTCGACTCCGCAGCAATTGTTATCGGTTCTCCGACACACAACAACGGCATCCTGCCCGGTATGGCTGACGCACTGACCTACGTTAAAGGCCTGCGCCCCCAGAAC
>DDLU01000138.1 GCA_002340305.1 Desulfovibrio sp. UBA2564 | reverse complement strand
TTTTTTTACTTTTTTTATTTTTGGTGCACCCACGCTTGTGGTCGGGTGGAGGTTTGCTTGTACAAAAAGTAAAAAGAGAGACATAGCAAACGACCTCTACGAAAGGGCCGCAGGCGAAGAATCGCCGGCGGCCCTTTTTTTATTCGGTCGCCACAAAGGGAAGCGGATCTTGGAGAATCTAGAGGCAAACTTCAGGAGAAATTAAAATGCAGATTGGTAAAAGCGTAAGAATGGAGCGGATAGTTAACCGCAATACGGGACGAACTATTGTTGTTCCCATGGACCACGGAATCAGTGTCGGACCTCTCAAGGGACTGCGTTCCATGCGTCGGGCGGTAAGCGATATGGTTAAGGGCGGAGCTAACGCCGTGCTTATGCACAAGGGGCTTGTCCGCTGCTCCCACCGTGAAGAAGGGGGCGATGTCGGACTCATCGTTCATCTTTCCGCATCCACCTGCCTTTCCCCTCTCCCAAACAAAAAAACTCTGGTCGGCACAGTCGAAGACGCACTTCGGCTCGGTGCTGATGCTGTCTCCGTCCACGTAAACCTCGGTGACGAAGCTGAAGCCCAGATGCTTTCCGATCTTGGTGAAGTTGCCTCCGCAGCCACCAACTGGGGTGTTCCGGTTCTGGCAATGGTTTACGCCCGCGGTCCTCAGATTAAAGACGAATTTGATCCCGAAGTTGTTGCCCACTGTGCCCGCGCAGGTGAAGAACTTGGTGCTGATATCGTAAAAGTCCCCTACACTGGTGACGTTGAAACTTTTAAAGACGTGGTTGAAGGCTGTTGCATCCCGGTAGTGATTGCCGGCGGTCCCAAGCTTGATTCCACACGCGATTTCCTGCAGATGGTTGCTGATTCCATTGAAGCCGGCGGTGCCGGACTTTCCGTGGGCCGCAATGTTTTTCAGCATGAAAATCGCGTTAAACTGGTCGAAGCCCTGCACATGATCGTTCATGATGATGAAACTGTAGATAATGCTCTCGCGCACATTGGCGAATAAGTCAGGAATAGAAAATGAAAAAGATTATATTCAAAGCGATCCCCTTCGATAAAAAGCTGATCAGCCTTGCTTTGGAATCCGGTGTGGATGCCATTCTTACTACCCCGGAAGACAGGGAAACAGTCGAATCCCTCGGTCGCACAACTGTCCTCACCCCCGAAGACATGCCGTGCGTAGCCATCACCGAAAAGGCGGATGAAGCTGTTGCGGTTGATCTTGACAAAAAAGGTAAAAATGTATGTCTCGCTGCCGGCTGGGAAATTATCCCGGTTGAAAACCTGCTCGCCCAGATTGATGCACTGGCTCTTGAGGCTGAATCCCTAGACCGTGCCCGTTTGGCTGCTTCTGTCATGGAACGCGGTGCTGATGCTATCGTAGTTACTTCCGAGGGTGCTGCCGATCTTAAACAGGTCGTAGCGGAACTGAAACTTTCACAGGGTAAGATGGAACTTCAAAAAGCAACCGTAACCAAAATCGAATCCGCCGGACTTGCCCACCGGGTCTGCGTCGATACTACTTCCAAGCTCAAGAAAGGGCAGGGTATCCTGACCGGAAACTCTTCCGCCTTCATCTTTCTCGTGCATGCTGAAACTGAATCCAACCCCTACGTTGCCGCCCGTCCTTTCAGGGTGAATGCCGGAGCTGTTCATGCTTACGCCCTCACCCCCGGTGACAAAACCTGCTATCTTGAAGAACTCCGCGCTGGAACTGAAGTTCTTGTTGTGGATAAATCAGGAGAAACTTCTGTTGCCGTTGTCGGACGCAGTAAGCTTGAAGTTCGCCCCATGTTGCTGATCACCGCCGAGGTCCAGACTCCCGAAGGTCCGGTTTCCGGCAAGGTCTTCCTTCAGAATGCTGAGACCATCAGGGTTGTAAGCGGTGACGGTGAGCCTGTAAGTGTGGTAACTTTGAAAGAAGGCGACGAAGTTCTTTGCCGTATTGATGAAGCGGGCCGTCATTTCGGCATGCGCATCAAAGAAGAAATTTCAGAGGATTAATAATAAAATGTCACAGTCCAGCACAAAAAATCTTGGCGATCTGCGAGTTGAAATCGATTCCCTCGATAGTGAAATTCTTGAGCTTCTCAATAAACGTGCCGCTGCTTCCCTTGCAGTTGGAGCAATCAAAGCCGGGTCTTCTGACCAGATTTTTAAGCCCTTCCGTGAGCAGGAAGTCCTGCGCGGTCTTATTAACCGCAATCCAGGCACTCTCCCTTCCGAGCACCTTGAAGCAATTTATCGCGAAATTATATCCTCCTCCCGCAGGCTGCAAAGGCCTGAGCGTGTGGTCTATCTAGGCCCCGAAGGGACATTTTCATATTTTGCCGGACTGCAGCACATGGGACGGCAGGCTGACCTGCTCCCCAAGAACAACTTTGAAGATATTTTTGTGGCCGTTTCCAAAGGCGAGGCCGACCTCGGCATCATCCCCCTTGAAAATTCGCTTAAGGGAACGGTCGGGCAGAACGTTGATCTGTTCATGCGTTACCCCGTGTACATTCAGGCTGAGCTGTTTCACAGTATCAGCCATGGCCTGATGACCAAAGGTGCCGACATCAGCGAGATCAAAACGGTTTACTCACACTCCAAGGCACTTGAGCAATGCACCGGCTGGCTTAGGGCAAACATGCCCGGTGCAGAGCTTGTGTCTGTTGAGTCTACTGCCAAGGCGGCTCAAATGGTTGCCGGAAGTGATGAAACTGTTGCCGCAGTGGGACATGTAAAATTAGCCAACATCTTCGGCTTGCACGTAACAGCTGAAGCTATCGAGGACCTGCCCGATAACTGGACCCGTTTTCTGATCATCGGACCCAAACCCGGACAGGAAGGTAAGCGCGATAAGACCTCACTTCTTTTTACCACCCCGGATCGCCCCGGCGCGCTGGTGGAAGTTCTGAGTGAGCTTTCCGGTCATGATATCAACATGACCAAGCTTGAATCGCGTCCCGCCCTCGGTGAAAAGTGGAAGTATATGTTTTTCGTCGATCTGCAAGGTGATCTCGGCGCAGATGAGCACGCTTCGCTCATCGAAGACCTCAAGGCTCGTTGCCTGACTTTCAAGATTCTCGGCAGCTATCCCGCAGGTTCTCAAGAAGGTAGCAAGATTTAAGAATGCCTTCCCCTGACCCCATCCCTTCAAAACCTT
>DDLU01000159.1 GCA_002340305.1 Desulfovibrio sp. UBA2564 | reverse complement strand
ACACCTGTCGCGTCGCGCACAGTGTCACAGTGGGTAGGCTGGCTAAGATTCGATGACGGGACTGATTCCGAACCATAAACAGCCGGATGCACCCGATAATTGGGACTCGGAGGACGCCCCGGACCGGATGATTGAACCGGGACCGCAACAATATATCCGTACTCCAGAAGCATGTTCAGCCCCTGCTCAACCTGCTGCTTTTTCGGGAAGCGTCCCCGGATCGCACGCTGACATTCACGGCCTGTGAACAGCTTAATTTTCCGGTCGGTAATCCATTTCAAAATTGCCTGTGCGCAGGAAGTCAGCTCATCACAACCCATATCGTGAAATGCATAGCGGGCATGATGCACAAGCTTCTTGCCCAGCTCAGTTGCGGACGCCATAACCGACTGCTCAATTTTCGATTCAACCTGCTGCGCTGAAACCAGATGCAGCAGCCCGGCCAAACGGGCAACCTGTCCCGGAACCTTGCCCGCCCAATCGGTCATATTTTCCAGACTGCTCCCCGGTCGCAATTCACCTTCAATGAGCAGAAAGAAATTCTTCCACGACTCATAAGCCCCGGCACTGAGCAACAAAGCTTGACCGCTCTCATTCATTTCAGGATTACTTCTAAGTGAAAGCAGAAATTCGATCCGTCCAAGGAAAGCACGTTCCACCTGAGACGAAATCTGCGGAGGCTCGGCCACACGAAAGCCCAGCCTGCTTTGCCCAAAGAAAAACAGAAAGCGAGCCAAGAAGCCGCGCCCCCGAAATTCAGGGTTCTCGGCCATTCCGCGCAAAACATCGGGCTGGGGAGTCACGCAGATGGTCAGCAAGGGATGATTCAGCCCGATAGACTGACCATGTTTACGATCCACCCGGCACGGCTCACCGCTGAAGGATTTCAGGATCAGGTCAAGATTGGGCATTTTGCTGTAGCGACCGGCAAAGGTCCCGAATATACCGCCTTCGGCCTCAATGATGGACATGCATTCATTTTGCTGCTCCATGAGCAAGGCCAGACATTCCGGGGTGATGTCGTCGGCCAGCAGACGCGGAATTGTGACTGTTTCCGGCATTTCGTCTTCCAGCTCCCGGATTTCCTGCAGGATGCTGTCCCGGCTTTCGGAATTCTTGGCCTTGGCCGCCAAGTTGCGGCGATGCTCGATAGCCCGCTCATGGGTCAGTCGTTTTGAACGCGCCTGCAGGGCCTGCGGTTCGATGATCTTTTCCTGCTCCTTTTCCCAGCCGTTGAGCGGCCTTCGTGCGGCATGGGTTACCGCGCTTTTCCTTTCTCCGGGCGGCAACGGCGAAAGCAGGTACAGGTTCAATGATTCCTCGTAACCTTCTTTAATCCGCACATGGAACCTTCGCTGCGCTACGGTTGATAGGACGCCAAAGAGATTGCAGAGCACAACCTCGTAAGGCACCTGTAACGCTTCGCTGAGCTCGAAGCAGTAGTCAGCCAAAACCGGGGGCAGTTGAACAGATGATAAGGGCGGCGGAAACTTCGGCCCCAATGGTACTGGGGCCTTGTTTCCGAACAGGGATAGGATGTCTGTGCCGGATGCGCTCATCTGTTCCTCGGCAGGTCAGACATTTCTTCAAGCGGCACAACCTTGCAGGATTCCACGTAGGCGTCCAAATCTTTTAAATCGTACCCCACGCGCCTGCCGATTTTAATGTAGCGCGGCCCTTTTCCAAGGCAACGCCATACTTCGAGAGTTCCGGGACTGAGTCCCAATTTTTCAGCAGCTTCTTTTGTGCTTAATAGTCCTTGCATCGATTTCTCCTTATTGGTTGGAGGTGTTTTTTCTTCGATGCAAGGCAACCACGTTTAATCGGACTGTAAAACCATCTGGAAGGGGATAAATTGTGTGCTGGGACTACCAAGTTCTATGAGAACACGACAGAAACTGGTGATAAAATTCAATATTATCAACAGTTAATAAACTTTTAACTAAGGAAGGTTAAAATTCTGAAAAAAGTCTGAAATTGAAGGACAGAAATTGTTTCTGGGCGGGATTAAAACTCGAAAAAGCGGTCTGCAGGTAGGAAAAAGAGAATTGAATTAGCCGGGACAATATGGACAAAATGGACAGA
The DNA here is from genome assembly GCA_002340305.1 of Desulfovibrio sp. UBA2564. Classification (GTDB taxonomy): domain Bacteria; phylum Desulfobacterota; class Desulfovibrionia; order Desulfovibrionales; family Desulfovibrionaceae; genus Maridesulfovibrio. Next base: position 1,114 of record DDLU01000159.1, on the reverse strand, counting down.
AATCGAATTTTGTCCATATTGTCCATTTTGTCCCGTAGTTTTTATTTTGGTTTGTTGCCCTCGTGCCTGAACTCGGCGGGAAGATTTTCACGGAATTCTTCGATAACTGAATTGGCAGGTCTGACCATTTCCAAATTCTGGATGTAGTCTTTACCGCTCACCGTATCAGCAAGGGCTTTATATTCTTTCTTAGTAAATTCTTTTTTAGAAGTTGGATCAATAACCATTTCAAGGATCATATTGGCAAAAAAGAATCCTTCTTTGCGCGCTCCTTTTAACGCTTTCTCAGCTTTGCCACACCGCGCTTTCAAAGTTTTTGTGTCTTTCAGCTTCTTTTCCAGCTCTTCAATATGTAAATCTTGTGCTGCTCCGCCTAAGTCGGATTTTGATGAAAACCTAGGATATTTCTGCTCAATCTGCTCAACTTCATCTAAGTCAAAAAAACACCGCTCATCAAAAAGACGATTCAGTCTTTCGGCCTGACGGAAAAATGAGGAATAAAAATAACGCAACAATGAGAATTTTTTGGAATTATACTCAAATTGAAAATAGACATTCAATCTGGTTTCAAGAATAGCATTTGTAAAATCAGCACTAGACGTTCTGTTCCATCGAACTCTCAGCTCTGAGGCTGATATTCTACGCGGAACTTCATACTTTACGAACCAGTTCAAGCCCTCAGCAAAATAGGATACCACACGATTGAGCAACCAAATTGTTCCGCAAACAATCACGGTACACACAAAAGCATAAGCCAAAAACGCCATGTTCGAAGGATTCGGCCCATATTGAACCAAAAAAACAGGCCCAATCAGGCTAAAGAACAGGATAACTGCATCTACCAATTTATCTTCATCCAGCTTTTCTTTAAGCGGTTGAATCAAAATTTCGCGGTTTGTTTTTTTTACAGGTTTGGACTTGGTCTTAACACCTTGCGGTTCATTCATGCTCAATCTCTCCATAGTTTTATCGGGCTTAGCCATAATTAACCGAGCTGAATCTTATTTACAAATAGCAAACTAATTAACTGAACTCACTCAGTAAATTTAATATGGGGAACAGCAAGCAGAAAAAAGTTTGGATTTAATCAAACTATAGGGGGACAGAGAAGATG
>DDLU01000219.1 GCA_002340305.1 Desulfovibrio sp. UBA2564 | reverse complement strand
TCCCGGCCCTGATCAAGTTTTGTACTGATTTCACTGAGGATTGAAGGGGAAATGCAGAATACAGAAGAAATGGCTGTTATTGCATCACATGCACAAAGCTGCATGGTCCGCACAACATCCAGAACAATTTCAAACTGGTGATGACGGTAGAGAGCTGCAAGAAAAAGTTCGCGATCAAAATTAGGGATAACCGCCGCTATTTCAATGAGTTCTGCTCGGCATTTATCTAAAAGAGTGCAGTCGTCCTCTTCATCTCTATAATGGCAAGCGGCTATGTATAAACGATATCCCACTTGCATACTGAGTGCATCCCAGACTTCGGTGCAAAAAATATTTCCATCAGGCTCTACTTCACGGCGAATAAAACTTTTCCATTTTCCTGCTTTGGCAAATCCCTTAAGTTCACTAATAGAAACCTCAAGAATTTCGGCCAAATAATCAGTAGAAAATGCTGGATATGAATTTGTTTCAAATTCAAAAAGAATTGGTAGGTGTTTTTCCATTGTTATCGCCTGCCCAGCTTTGAGGTTGAAAGCTTATTCTCAAGCATTCTGAGTTCTTTGGCTCTTTCTTTGCTTTCAAATTTGGCCTTTCCATATTCATAGAAGGCAACTTCATCAGGCCCCATGACCTTGCAGCCGTTAAATTCTGCAAAAGCCTCAAGGGGTGCGAAGCTGCCGATAGCCATCATGAAGACTTCAACGGCAAGGATCGGCGGCATATCGTCCGTATCGTTCGGAGCAAGCCACTTATCCAAAATATTTGTAGTGAGAAGCTTTGTGCGGCCCGTGGTAATTTTTACGCCGTGGTACTTGGCGATCTCGTTCATGCGGTCAACGAGCTGGGCGCGGGAAAGATGGGGGGCGGCAGAAGCCAGCGCACGCTGCATGGAAGCCTTTAATGTAGACGACAGACCCCCAAGATGAAGCGCACTAGAGGAATTATGGCTTCCGCCGCCAAATTCTGAGAAAAGTGATAATTGTTCTGCTTTCATGAGCGTCTACTCTCATTTCTTAATAGCGGTGGAAGTCAGGCCGTCTGCTATGTAGCTTTGGACGGGCAAGAACAAAGCTCCCATATGCGGCTCGGTGACTTCCACCGCTAAATTTGTATGAAATTTTTTAGTCTGCATGGCTGCCCGCCCATATTTCCTTTTCACGAACCTGTTTGATTCTCGGTTCAAGCCATTTTAGAAAAGACTCTTTTTCGTAGCCGACCTTTCTACCCATTTTGAACGAGTTAGGGGCAAGTCCATTACTATCCAGCTTGGTCAAATTGCATGCTGTCAGTAATCCCCCGGTGATCCGCTCGACACATCTTCGTGAGAAAACGGGAGGAAGCTTTTCTCGTAAGGTTTCAAGTAAGCTATCTTTGCAAATGACTTGATCCATGAAGTTCGCCTCTTGTCATCCATTCAATAGTTTTTAATCGTTGAAACCTTATTGAATAAAAACGGTGGGGGGCTTAGCGTCTTCAATGCAGCGGATAAATTAATACGGTTGTTGCCAAGCCCCACCGTAATCAAGATTTGAAGTAATAAGTTTTGGGTCCGCCTTTCTTCCACCACGACACGAAGTTCTGCCGTGAAACCAGTAATTTAGTGAAGAACACGCCCAATCCAGGGAGTTGACTGGGCGAAAAGAGGTAGATAAGGTTTGTAAACGCTAATTTTGAACCTTAATTCCAGTCTTTAGTTTTTGTTAAATCCAAATCTGGTCACAGTCAAGCCAAATTTGGATTTAATTTAGACTTCATGCTGCACAATGGAGAATAGATGGATACAATTGGCAAGCGCATTGAAATGATAAGAGGGAATGAGTCAAGAAAAGACTTCGCGGAGAGGCTAAACGTTCCTGTTAGTACCTTAAGAAATTACGAATCGGATATTTCTCTGCCAAATTCTGACTTTGTTGCCCATTTTTGCACTGAAATGGAAGTTAATCCGAACTGGTTTCTGTTTGGTCTTTCGCATGGTGTGGAGTACCCAATAAATGCGACTAGAAGCGAAGAGTACCCTTCCAGAACAACTGTTGTTCGTCCTAAGGTAGGTAGATATGAAAGCATATCATCGCAAATGGATGTATTTTATGCAAAAGCCTCTTATGAAATCGCTGATGTTCTAAAAAGAAATATCCCTTTGTATTCTAGAATATGTTTTCTTTATTATGAAAACGATAAAAATAAAGGGTATTATGTTTCTGCTATTTGTAAAAGAGGAAAGTCTGAGTTCGATTTATATCATCAAAAACTTCTTTGCTCATCCTTTGATTTTTTTCTAGTTGAATTTGTCTCTATACTCTGTGTAGCTGCAAAACATAATGTATCTATATATGAAACATATACAGAAAAAGGGAAAATAGATAAAATTATATCCGCATTTGAAAATGCTAACTTAGATGCTGACCCAATGGATGGAAGTGCTATTCTGCATCTTGTTGCAGCAGATATGCTTTTTGAGGAACCAGTTAGCACCCCAACCATATTATACGGATTTCATGAAGTTGACCCTCCAGAAGAGGATGAGGAATGAGTTTTAGATATATTTTTGATTTTGCCGTGTTTTTTGAGCAAAACGATTTTACAGACTGCAAACTTGCGTTCTATCTTATATGATACTGCCCTAGTTGACACTTATCAGATAGGAAACAGGACGATTCAGGGCAAATCAAATCAAGCAAGCGGAAATAGGAGAGCCAGAAAAACCGCTTGTAAACAGGCTTTAAAACCTCTTTAAAAATTTTTAAAACCTTGAAGCGATGTTTTCCCAGCTCCCCTGGGCGAGAAGCCGCATAAGTTGAATTCGGGAGTGGTTGACACTCTTTTGAAGACTCAAAAAAGAGAGTCTAATGATTGACCACAAAAAACGGGAACCCCTTAATAAAAAGGGCTCCCGTCCCACTTCTTCCCGGTTAGACTCGGATAATCCCGGATTAAATCTGGTTTACACTTACCTATATACTACTGTCTTCTAGCAAGTAGAGGAAGGAAGGTGGAATATGAGCAGAATCGATGAAATACTTGTTCGTATGGACGCGCTGGAAAAAGAATTGCGTACTGAGCTGCGTGATATGAAAAGTGAGTTTCTCTATACCGTGCAGGAGAAAAAGGTCCGTTTCAGCGCGGAGGTTCGCGAAGCGCACCGTGAGTTTGCCGCACGCTGGAGCGATTATGTTTATGATTCCGGAGTCTGGGTTATGCTCACACTGCCTTTTATCTTTATGCCGCTCATCCCGGCCCTGATGCTTGATGTGGCTGTCTGGCTGTACCAGCTGATGTGTTTTCCGGTTTACGGCATTCCCCGTGTGCGCAGGCGTGATTACGTAATCATTGATCGTCACTCGCTTAAGTATCTGAACTTTATCGAGAAGGTCAATTGCTACTATTGCGGTTACTTTAACGGTCTGATCGGATTTGTGCGCGAGGTTGCAGCCCGCACCGAGCAGTACTGGTGCCCGATCCGCCATGCACGTCCGGTAAAGTCGGTACATAGCCGTTACCGCTACTTCTTCCCTTATGGAGATGCGGAAGGGTATCGCGAAGGTCTGAATAAAGTGCGCACAAAGTTTGATGATGTTTAAAGAAGATGCCCGGACAGTAATGCTGTCCGGGCTTTGTTGCGTCTAAATGATATCCTGCAAAATTCGTTTAAACCTTAGCGTCACTCCACGCACGATCTGGCTTTGCGGGGTGTTGTCTCCTCCGGCATATACCGCTGCCTGAATGCTTTCACGGGTCCGATAGGCAGAGAAACCATCGTCTTCATCTTCCCATTTGATCTGGGTGTCGTCGAACTGAACGATTGATTTACGCTTCTTAGCGTATTTATCCACGATTCCGAGGACAACATCGGCAACCATGATGTAAGTGTCCCGTGTGGCGTATTGTCCGACAATAGCACCGATTGCAGCACCGGATGCTGAACCCAGTACCAGAGCATCAAGTGTCTGGCCTATGCTTGCACCCATGTAAGCTCCGCCTGTTCCGCCCCAAAGACTGATTTCATTGACCCTGTCTTCGGATATCTGCCCGGAGTAACGCAGGTTAATATCCAGATGTGCGGAATATTTACCGGTTTTTGCGATTTTATATCCTTTGTTTTTGTAAGCTGTTTCGAGTGCTCTACGCAGAGCTTTGAGATTCACAGCCGGATCTCCAGAAGTGTTGCGGATGGTTAATTTAAGTTTAGGGGGATCGAACTGTGACGGATCAACCACAAAGTTGTTGCTGGTCACGGAGCCGTAAAGCAGTCCTGTACTCTGCTCGCGGACCATGCCCATACGTTGCTTGCTGCGGCACCCGGTCATAAGTACCAGAGCCATGAGTATTATTACTGCGGTGATGAGTAAAATGCGTTTCTTCAATTCAAGGCTCCTTATTTGCGGTATTTAATGCCGTATTGGTCTAAAAATTTCATAACTTCAGCGTAGTGGACAGCGAAGTTCAAGTTTTCGATATCAGCTCCAGCCCTTCCACACGAGTTAACCCCTACAACTTTGTCCTTATAAAAAAGAGGGCCGCCTGAGTTCCCGGGGTTGATTGCTGCATCTGTCTGAATATATTTTATGTCGATATCACGGGAATAAACGTGGTGACTAGACCGAACTCGATAAGCACTGAAAACCCCGCGTGTAATTGTGAATGGAAATTCTTTTGGATGCCCAATGGCTTCAAGGGTAACTCCAGCGGGAAGACTGCTCTTTGCGTAAAAGCGCACAGGCTTGCCATGGGCATTGACTTTGACCAAAGCAAGATCTCGGTACAAGTCAAAGGCCATGACTTTACCGAAGGCTTCCATCTTATTGTGCATTCTGATTTCAACAAAATCATGACCTTCAACAACATGATGATTTGTCAGGATGATATTGTCAGTTACAAAGAAACCACTGCCGTGGGAGCTTTCATCAGGACTAAGTACCTTAACTGTTGAGTCAAACCTTGGGTCATTTCCGGTATCTGATTTGTATTTATTGCTATAAAATTCAGCCAGAGCCTTGTTGCGATTGTTAAGAATTGTTTTCCTAATTTTGGACATGTTGCGGTACTTCTTATCTTTTTCTTCATGGTCCAGATAATAGTTAAGCATGTCCGAAAGACGGATGGCTACAGTCTGCTTTTCCCAACCCCTTACTTCCTTGTCTGTGCTGTAGCGTCTTTTATATTTATATTTGTCGGGATCAGTAGGGTTAATTCCGTAAGCAATTCTGAAGTTTTTTTCTTGAGTAATATCAAAAAAATCAGTGAAGTATGTACGGGATTTGCGATCAATGATTACGTATTGCACGGAAGCAATCTTGGTTGTGCGCATCGGTACAATACGAAAGCTGTAGTCCGCATAAATAGGCTTATCGACCATCTTGGGGATATTGGTTGCGTTGGCAACTGCCTCGTTGTATTTCTGCTCTTCCAGTGCGGCCATGTGCGCGGCAGATGTAATATCACTAGCTCCGAACCAGCCCAGAATATGGGTGTTGTTGCGCTCGTTAAGCTCCTGCCGTTTCAGCCTTAGTTGTTCCAACCGCAGTTGAGCCTGATCATAGGCGTGGTTGTACCCTTCGTAATATCCGGTGACGGATTTACTATGGTATGACTTGGGCCGGAAAGTTTTGCGGTCGATTTTGGAGACAACTTCGTTGATCAGGATGATTACATCCGCGTCCTTGGCAGTCTTGGAATTGAACATGGGAGTGCGGTCTAAACTTTCGGTTGCCATGGGCAGGTCCACATCAAAGCCAAGTCCAAATTCAATGCCGTGTTCATCCAGCAGACTTTTGCTTGTCACGCGCATGAAAGCGATTTTGCAGTCAGGAACTTCAGTGACCGGAAAGCCGAGGCGTTGCGCTTCCTTCATGGTTTTTATCACCGTGCGAAAAGATGGTGATTTGCCCTTTGATTCTTTTTTCAGCAGTTCACGGAAATAGCTGCCTTCCAGATTGCGCATGGTTTTGGCTGGAATGACATCCCCGTATTCTTTGATCATGTGCGGAATATTTTTTCCACTGGCAGAAGCTACGGTACGTTCCAGCAAGGCGGCTTGGGATTTGAGAAATTTCGCTTCATCCAATTTAACCGGGTAAATGGAAAAGAAATTCGGTCCGGTCTGGATAGGGTACTTTTTGAACTGTGCCAAGGCATCGGCACGGATCATTGATTCTTTTGTTTTAAATTTCTTTTTAAGCTTGGCGAGTGCGGGAGGTGTCTGCCCGAGGTCATTGAGAATGATGATGGATTCTATCTCATCAATCAAATCGCGTGCATTATCGAGCTTAAGACGAATCAAAGTCCATTTGGCGGATTTTTCAGGCCAGTGGATGGATAGAACGTTTGTAGTTGCGGCAGAAATTTTGCTACGATAGCGTTTTTTCACATGAGAAGCTGCTATGGTTATTTCATCCATGGCCTTAGGCTTTTCAAGAAAGTAAGCCTGATTATCGAGCCATATTTGTTCCGCTTCAGAAAACTTGTTTCGGTCCAGAGCCTTGGAAAATTTATCCTCGGGCTTGGAGGAAATTACAGTTTCTTTGATATTTGTCTTTAAGGAACGGCCAGCCCTGCACCCACATACTGTAACGAGCAGTATTAACAGAACCGACCATACGAATCTTCTACGCAAAATAATCTCCCCCAGGAAGCGTTTCCGCTAAAAAATGTCCTGAGAGGAAGTATCATAATAGTATGAGCTATATCAAGAACAACAAAGTGCCGGATAATGGCTTTTAATGTTTGGTTTTCATCCTTTCATGCAAACGTTTGGCTTGCAGGCAGAATGCTTCCAGCCGAGCTTCAATGAGCTGCGGGAAAGGATTACCGTCGGTCTCAATGGCGAGGAACGGTAAGCGGGAATCCTCATCAAGAATCGTGGTTGCCTTCTTGCCAGCAGCTTCGGCCCGGAACTTTTCACTGAGCACTGCCTCGGCAACCCGTGAAGGCATGCAGCCGAATGGACCGATGGAGATAACCCCGCAGGATGGGGACATTATCTCATGTAATGATGCGCCGACTGTCAGGATTGCTTCCCCGGTAAGCTGTTCAGAAATATACTCTTTACCGTGACTGACCACTTCGCGCACATCTGGGCCGGGGTAGAAAAGCATTCCGCTATCCGCGAGGATATGGCGGATACGGCGTTCGAAGTATGATTTAACGCCCTGTGTGATTAAAGTCTTAAGTCCGGCCTTACCTTCAATGTTTTTGCGGTTTAGCCAGTCGGTGTACTTCATCCATTCCAGCACCGGGGCAACGCGTACAACGAAACCTTGTTCGGTCAGCCTTTCAGGCAGACTGCGGCGAGCCAATGGATCGTGACGAACATAAATTTCACCCAGCAGCGAGATAACCGGGTATTCCTGAACAGGTTTAGCCAGTT
>DDLU01000229.1 GCA_002340305.1 Desulfovibrio sp. UBA2564 | reverse complement strand
GGTTTAAGCCGCCGGAGGCAAATGATATTTTATTTTTAAAAAAAGAAAGTTTCTGAAATGATCAATCGCTATCTGGAAAAAACTTGGGTTCAGTATTTATGCCTCGCCACTATCGTCGGTCTGCTGACCTATTACTTTGGCTGGGTCTTCGACTTCGGTTACAAATTTGACTGGTCCGTTCTTTATAAAGAAGATCCTTCATATGGCGAAGTGCTGGGCGGGATGCTTGTTACCGGCCTGAACCTGACCATCAGCATCTCACTTATGAGTTCCGCCATTGCGCTGGGGCTTGGTATCCTTTTCGGTTTGGGAAGGCTTTCCCAGTTTAAACCGGTTTATTATTTCTGTACCTGTTACGTTGAATTTTTCAGAAACACTCCGCTGCTGGTGCAGCTCTTCTTCTGGTATTTTGCCCTGCCCATGGGGCTGCCCGAAGGAATCCGTAATTTTCTTTTTGACCAAAATTTCGAAATGCTCTCCGCCACTGTCGGTCTCGGTATTTATACCAGTTCCTTCATGGCTGAGGTCATCCGTGCCGGTATCCAGTCCATCCCCAAGGGTTTGCTGGAAGCCGCGTATTCTTCCGGGCTGACTCCGTTTCAGACCCTGACCAAGATTATTCTTCCGCTGGCTTTCCGGGCCATCATCCCGCCTCTGGGCAGTGAGTTCCTGAACAACATGAAGAACTCTTCGCTAGCCATGGTTGTCGGTGTGCCGGAGCTGTGTTGGGCATCCCAGCAGATTGAAGGTATGACCTTTAAGGGTTTTGAGGCCACCACCGCTGCTACTGTTATTTATCTTTCCCTGTCCCTGACCATTGCCGGGATCCTTACTCTGGTGAACTGGAAGTTGCAGATTGTTCCGGTTAAGGACCGTACTTTGGGGCACAAATTTGCACACATGCTCTTCTGGCCTTTTGAAGCTCCGTTTTCTTTTCTGGCAAAGATACATCGCCGCATGAAACGCAGACGGCAGGATGATTTCAGCCTTTCCAGGGCTCAGGCTGCTCGTAAGGAATTACTTAGCAAGATTTCCAAGGTCTTTGGTCTGGTCTGGAAAGTAACCTTTCTGGCTTGTCTGGCTTTCCTCGTTGTTTCCGCTCTTTACGGCGTATCCAAATTTAATTTTGAGGTTATCCGCGATAATATTGGAACCCTGCTCTGGTGGAGATTTCCCGAAGGCGGTCCCAATGAAATCCTCTGGGGGCTTGGCGGTCTTTCCTTTTCCATCCTCATGTCCGTGATCGCCATCTCAGTGAGTTTCTTTATCGGGCTCATCGTAGGTATCGGACGAACTTCCAAGAATAAGCTGTTCCTGAATCCGTCCACCCTCTACATCGAGCTTATCCGTGGTAACCCGCTGATCATGGTCATTTTCTGGATTTATTTTTTTATCCCGATCTTGACCGGGCAGTTCCTGAACGTCTTCTGGTCGGCAACCATCGCTTTGACCGTATTTACCGGAGCATATCTGGCAGAGATTGTCCGTTCCGGTATTCAGAACCTGCCTTCCGGGCAGTTTGAAGCTGCGGTTTCAACAGGTCTGACTTATTGGCAGGCCATGCGTAAGGTAATCCTGCCTCAGGCTCTGAAACAGATGCTTCCTGCTATTGTCGGCCAGTTCATTGCGATCTTTAAAGATACCTCTCTGGCCTTTGTTATCGGTGTTCTGGAGCTGACATTCGTTGCTCAGGGACTCAACAACAGATTGATGATCTATCCCTTTGAAATTTATACTACCGTCGCATTTTTATACTTTATTTGTTGCTACCTGATGAGTCTCGTGGCAAGACGACTCGAACGGAAGCTGTCTACTGAGACCTTCCGCCTGCAAATGTAATTGATCTCCCTCCCCTCGTTATTACGGGGGGAGGGCAGTTGAATATAAGCGCTTCGGAGTTGTCTCATGCTCGGTAAGAGTGTTCCTGTTTTTTGCTACCATGCCGTCTGTGAAGAAGACGGTCATTCCCCTGCCACCTTTGCTTCCCATCTTGATATGATGCTGGAGATGGGCTTCAAGACCATCACCGCCGACCATCTTTATGAAATATGCATGGGTCGAAAACCTATTGATGATAAGTACGTGGTGCTTACCTTTGATGATTGCCATATCAGCAACTGGATCAACGTGGTGCCCATGCTTGAGGAGCGGGGTATGACCGGGGTCTTTTTTGCGGTCAGTGATTTCATCGGTCAGGGCAAGATCAGGGTCAGGGCGGATGTGCCGCAGATGCTTACCATGCGTGAGTCATTCATCAAGGCTCTCTCCGAAAATGATACTTCCCAGTTCATGAACGAGGCGGAGTTGAAATCCCTGGTTCATGACAAAGGTATGGAAGTCTATGCCCATACCTGCCGTCATCAGGGTTGTTTCAAGGATTTCCGTTTCAAGGGTAATTTTTCCGTGGATTCCCATTGGTCCACATGGGGAGTTTACCGCAAATTTAATTCCGAGTTGCCGACCTATGATTACGGCAGTGCTTTTGCCTTTAACGGTTTCTGGCCCCAGTTCCGTAAGGGCAAGGTGGCTTTCAAGCGTCGCAGTGATGATGAGAGACGCAAGTACATCCGTGACGATTTTAAACGCTGTCTCGAGAAGATCAAGAAGATCAACGGCTGTCGCCGTCAGTTCTTTTGCTGGCCTTGGGGAGATTTTGATAATCTCGGTATGCAGGAGGCTTCTGCTGCCGGATTTTGCGGGACTTTTACCTTAGAGCGTTTTGCAAACACCCTCGGCACTGATCCCATGCGTATTAACCGCATCGGGGTAGGACCCAGCAAGGATGCTGCGTGGATCAAGCAGCGTTTGCACATGTATTCCAATGAAGCATCTGCCATGCTTTGTTTCAAATTTTTTAGCAAGCGCAACGATATCGGCAAGTTACTCTACATCACCGATACCGATAAGCTTTCCGGTGGCAGCAGGCAGCTGATCAACAGTGCCAGAGCCATGCTGCAAGCCGGGGTCGGTGTTGTGTCTGTGCTCAAGCCCGGTTCCAAGCTTATTCCTGAGTTGGAAGAAATGGGCGTGGAAGTGGTCCTTCTGGATGATTTCAAGAATATGCTCACCGCTGCCGGATTCCTTTCCAGTGTGATTGAGGAACATCAGGTGGACGTAGTTCATACCTACCATAACCGTGCGGTCAAGATCGGTTGCATTGCCAAGGGACTTTCCCTGCTTGGCGGGCGCAAGTTCAAGCTTTTCTTCAACCGGGGCGTTATCTACAAACCCAATCCGCTGGCACCGCTTTTTTCTCTGATCGGTAACGGTTATATCTGCAACTCTGCCAAGAGTCGTGAAGTGCTGCTTAAGCATTTTGTGCTGCCTAAACGGGCGCAGGTAGTCTACAACTCATTTGTAGGCGGAGGCCGCAAGCCCAAGCGTTCTGCTGAGACTTCTATCATCTACGTGGGTAACGAAGGCCACGCCAAAGGCCCTGATGTTTACATCAAGGCTGTGGACGGTCTTTTATCTCAGGACAAGTGCGAGGGTGTGCGTTTCATTGCTGTGGGCATGGAAGACCTTTCCGCTTATAAGGATATCGCCTCGGCTTCCACTCTGGAACGCATTGAGTGTCCGGGATACATTCCTCATGAGGAAGTGGTTAAATTGCTGGCAAGCTCACATATTTACGTCATGAGTTCACGTCAGGAATCCATGCCCAACACCCTGCTCGAAGCTTTTGAGTGCGGACTGGCTGCAATCTGTACCAAAGCTGGAGGAACAGCTGAACTGATCCGTGACGGTGTTAACGGTCTGCTTTGCGAAGTGGAGGACACTGAAGCTCTTGCCCAGTCCATGAAAAGACTCATTGATGACGGCGAGCTGCGTAGTGAAATGGGCCGTTTGAACCGCAGGATTGTGCGTTCTTTCATGTCCAGCACAGCCAAGGCACAGGCTTTGCTGAAGGTCTATTCTTCAATCCCCGGCGATAAACCGCAGATTGCTTTGCCGGACATTGATAGCTTAATTAAGGGTTAAATTTTGTTCCATATCGTTTTTAATTGAAGGAAGAGTTTTTCTCTTCCTTTTTTGTTTTCATAAGAAGAGTTGTGGATAGGATTTCTTTTAGTTAACGTGGCTTGGAATAATCCATCCGTTAATCAGAAGGGAATATAAATGGGTACAATCTACAGCGATACATATTGGTCCGGCATGTATGAGCCGGTGCGCCGCAAACTTTTGATGGGTTCTGTGGGAGCTAAACATCTTTTTGATGCCGGGGCGCATGCCCTTGAATCTGATCCGCAATTGGGTGTTGAGATGCTTCTGGCCGCTTACGTATCCAATCCCATGGACGGCAGTATCGCTACGCAGTTGGTCCAGGTGGAAGGGTTGCTGCCGCTTTTTCCTTCCTCTGTATCTTCCTGCCTTAAAGCGATTGCTGCTAAGTGGAAGCAACCTGAGAATTTATCTTATTTTATGCGCATCGTTTCCAAGCGCGATGATGAGAAGGTAAAGAAATACATTTATTCTTCCCTTGAAAAAGAACCGGGCAATCTTTTCTGGATTCAACAAGGCTTGGTTCATGCCGGGGCTTTTGCTGATTTTAATTTTGGTCTGGAGTTACTGTCCGGTGAATTTCCGGCTGAGGTCCTTCCGGCGGTCAATTATTCCAAAGCATTTTTTTATTACATGGGCGGCAATGCAGCGGAAGCATTTCCTTTGCTCATGGCTGCGGCAGATGTGTTCGGGCTGAATAATATGGCTCATCCGGCAGCTTCAATCAGCCTCAAGCTAGGCGAGCGTGAAACCGCAACATCGATCCTGTCGGGGGCAGTGGATTCCCAGCCGTGGCGGGTTTCCGAAGCCATGCGCTTATATGATCTGGCTTGCGGTTTAGACGAGAGATTTGTCCCGTTGCCGGGAAGTCTGGCTATTTTACTTTACTGCTTCAACAAAGCTGACGAACTCGATTCCACTCTTGCTTCCCTGCATCGTTCCGAGTTGCATGGAGCTAGAATTTTCATGCTCGATAATGGTTCTTCTGATGGAACTGCCGAGGTTATCAGCAAATGGCAGTATGAGTTTGGCAAGCAGATGGTGCGCATTGATTTGCCTGTAAATGTCGGTGCTGCTGCGGCCCGTAACTGGTTGATGAATGAACCGCAGGTGCAGGAGTGTGATTTTGCGGTTTATCTTGATGACGATGTGGAAGTTGAACCGGATTGGATTTCCCGTTTCGGGGCGGCGGTGGAAGCCTATCCTGATGCCGGGGTCTGGGGCTGCAAGGTGCTTGATCATGTTGCGCCCCCGGTTATGCAGTCCGTGGACCTGCATATTATTCAGCCGGTAGGAGATGAAGGTGAAGGACCGGAAGTTGACTTGACTAAGATCGCACCCAATCCGTTTCGCTGTTCTGATCTGCATCTCCACCTTTTAGATAGCGGATATTTCGATTTTATGCGGCCTTGCGGGTCTGTTACCGGATGTTGTCATTTGTTCAGAACGCAGAAGCTGCTTGACAACGGTGGCTTTTCCCTGTTCCTTTCTCCCTCGCAGTATGACGATCTGGAGCATGATTTGCGCAGTTGCTTGAAAGGGGATTTTCCTGTTTATCAGGGGCATTTGCGCATTCTGCACCGTAAGCGGACCGGTTTTGCCAGTCATAGCAATACCGCGCAGGAAGGCAATGCATTGGGCAATAAATACAAAATGCAGGCCATGCATCCGCGCAGCGAAATACTGCAGATAATGGCTGATGAAGAAAGGCTTCTTCAGTCCGACCTTGAGAAAAAGATGCAATATCTGGTACGGAAGGGGGTTCTGGCCGGATAGTTAAATACAGGGAGAGAGCAATGTCCGACCACGATCAGACCCAAGAATTTCTGAATAACCTGCCCGAACTGGAACCCGGTAAAACTTTTGGTTTTGCCTGCCATCCCGGGGTTCGCTGCTTCAACGCCTGTTGCGGTGATCTCAATCTGATGCTCACTCCTTATGACGTATTGCGTCTGCGCAAAGGTCTGGGACACGACAGCAAGAAGTTTATCCACAACCACGCGGACATCACCCGTACTCCCGGCACCGGATTTCCTATGTGCAAGCTGCGCATGCTCGACAATGCCAAGCGCAGCTGTCCTTTCGTGCGTGAAGAAGGCTGTTCCATCTACGAAAACCGTCCCGGTGCCTGCCGTACCTATCCTCTCGGCCGTGCTTCCCGTATGGGTGAAAATGGCGAGACCATCGAGCAGTTTTTCATCGTGCAGGAACCGCACTGTCGTGGATTTGAAGAAGACAAGGCATGGACGAGTGATGAATGGCTGAAAGATCAGGGGCTTGAGCCTTACAACGAAATCAATGACCGCTACATGCGCATCATGAACCGCGCCCGTCAGGCTGGTGTTACCCTTGATGAGCGTAAGCTGAATATGGTTTTCCTTGCTCTTTATCAGGTGGATAACTTCATGAATTTCATCAAGGATATGAATGTTTTCTCCCGTCTGGATCTTTCAGAAGAACGCCAGCAGGCGATTCTGGGTGACGAGGAAGAATGTCTCAGCTTCGCCCTCGACTGGGTGGAACTGATCGTGTTTGGTTCTTCTGAGAATTTACAGCCTAAGAAATAAGGATCTTTTTTAGTTTGTTATTTTGGCCCCGTTTGTCTTTGGTGATAAACGGGGTTTTGTTTAGTTTTATTTAACATTGTCCTTGACTTTGTTTGTAGCGCAGTTATATTACAACTGTAATATTAATATTTTTTAAAGGGTGGACAGTGAAATGCCTATTCAGAGTGCAAAAACAATTCTTAAAGAATATTGGGATGGGAGACTGCCTGTTGATCCTGTCCGTATTGCTGCTGGTTTAGGCGTGCGTGTAGAACAGTCTTTTGGGGAAATCACCAATAATGCGGGACAGCCTTTAAGTGGCGAATTTACACTGGAAAGTGGTTGCCCTGTGATAAGATACAATGCGACAGAAGCCCCCGTTAGGCAGCGGTTTACTGTTGCGCATGAATTAGGACATTATGTTTTGCGCCATGGTCCTCGCCATCGAGATGAAGCACAGAATTTTTCGATTGATAATTATGACATATATGAGGTCGCAGCAAATAATTTTGCTGCAGAATTGCTGATGCCTGCTGAGGCCGTTAGCTATCTGATTTCCCAAGGGGTAAACACTCTTCAACGTTTGGCTGATAGTTTTAATGTTTCTACCGTGGCTATGAATATCAGACTCAAAAAACTTGGGATTTAGGAAATAGATGCAAGAGGATTGCAAAGGAAGTAAATTTGACATGGCTTCCGGGGTTGTCCCTGACGGTGCTGTTGGTTTACGCAATATCGGTATCAGGATTGAAGAGTCCCGTTTAGAGTTCAGAACTTGGGTTTTTCGTGCTGCATTAGCCATTATATTCTTTTTTTATACTGTTTTTGCTTTTTTGATCCTTTATCCAGAGCATCTCACACCACTGATTAAATACACCCCTTATGCTTTATGTCTGGTTGTATTTACGGGAGCAATTCCTACAGCGTTGTTTGTTGTGCTTCTTCTTTCGACTTTCCGTGCTCGGAAGCATGAATCAAACGGAATAGATGAACATAATTTGTTAGATAATATTTCTAAATTAGCAAGCGTCGCCCGGTTATTTAAATGATATTTGCAGTTTTTGCGTTCTCATACGGTTTGCATGAATTCCCTTGGAGATATTAATTTTGTCTGAATTAAATATTGACCTGAACAGCCCCAAGATACTCTCTGCTGATGAATTTGCAAAGATCAAGGGTGATCTTGGCGGCAAGAAGATTATTTTCACTAACGGTTGTTTTGATATCCTGCATGCCGGACACGTGGATTTGCTTTCCCGTGCCCGCGGGCAGGGTGATCTGCTCGTGCTGGGGCTGAACAGCGATAAATCCGTACGTTCTATCAAAGGTGAAAAGCGTCCGGTTACTGGGCAGCAGCAGCGTGCTTTTGTACTTGCCGGACTGGCCTGCGTTGATTATGTGATTTTCTTTGACGAAGACACTCCCTATAGCCTGATCAATAAGGTTCAGCCGGATGTTCTGATCAAAGGCGGTGACTGGTCTGTTGATAATATTGTGGGCCGGGATATTGTTGAGGGATGTGGCGGTGAAGTCTTGTCTCTGCCGCTTTTACCCGGATATTCCACCACCGGAGTGATCAGGTATATCCGCGACAACGAAATCGAGTAGCATCGGCTCCTTGTGGTATTGCAGCATGTGTTTCGGTTTTAAATACTTAAATTTTATGCTAGATGTTATTCTCTTGTTTGAAAATTTGTGTTTTGTTTGCCCTTGACAAGGTGGTGAATGTTGAGCTATTAAGCTCGACTCGCTTGGCGAAAAGGGCCAATAGCTCAGTTGGCAGAGCCCCCGGCTCATAACCGGATGGTCCCAGGTTCGAATCCTGGTTGGCCCACCACTTATTTCATATGGATACATATCAAAATACAATCCAGATTCTTTATGCTTTCTAACTATTGAAAGCAGTTGTGCTCCCGGAGGAAATCCTTTGCGGGAGCATATTATTTTATTGCATTTTGACATGTTGAATTTGATTACGAGCGGAAATAATTGAACATCTTCCTTTAGTGGCACTGAGCAGCCGCACAGAGGATAAATGGTGGCCGTTATGAAAACAACAGAAGTTATCAGTAGAATCGAGTCACTTGTTCCTTCGGGCTTTGCAGCCTCGTGGGATAATTGCGGTGTTCAAATCGCGGGACCGGAAAGGGATGTGACTAAGGTTGCAGTTGCCCTTGACCCCCTGCCGCAGGTTGTTTCTTCTGCCCTTGAATGGGGGGCACAGTTTATCCTGACCCACCATCCGCTGGCTATTGAAGCAAAGCTTCCTGCAAAGCTGGACTGGTTTCATAGTGTAATGAAGCAGGTCTTTTGCGCGGATGCGACCCTTTTTGCTTCGCACACCTCTTTGGATGTGCAGTTCAAGGGCGCGGTTTCCTGGCTTGGACATGAGCTGGAGCTTGAGAATCTGCGTGTGCTGGAGCAGGTTGCGGAAAACGAGTCCGGTGATATACTTGGATACGGTTGTATCGGTGAGTATTCCACTCCGGTTGTTTTCGAGGAATTTGTTGAGCGTGTTTCACAGCTTTCCGGTTGCAGGGTCGTGGCCCTTTGCGGACCGGAGCCTGAAAAGGTCGGCTGTGTTGCCATGTGTCCCGGTTCAGGATCTTCGTTCATGGACAAGGCCTTCGGTCTTGGAGCGGATGTGTTTATCACCGGGGATGTTAAGTACCATCCTGCACAGGAAAGTGTGGGCGCGGTGCTTGATGTGGGGCATTTTTCTCTGGAAGAAGAGATGATGCGCCGTTTTTCCGTTCTTCTCGGAGAAGAGCTTGGAAAAGAAGTGGAAGTGAAATTTTTCCGCGGACGCGATCCTTTTGCCTATCATGTGCAGGGGGAAGGCGTGCGCAGGCCCTGAAATATCGGGCTGTCATGACAAAAGAGAATTAACAGGACCGTAGAGGCCTTACGGGACTGTATTTAAGTTTCCGAACATCGATGTGGCGGATGCCGAATAAAGGCCGTCCGCAAAAGGGGACCCCATAATGTATGAAAAGCAGATAGAACAGCTTGTTGTTTTGCAGAAGGTTGATGACGAAATTATCCTTCTTGAAGCGGAAATCGATCAGGCACCCAAAGATGTGGCTGCTCTGGAATCCCGCAAGGAATCCCTTGAAAAACGCAAACAGCAGCTGACAGAAAAGCTCGACCTGCTTGCTGAGCAGAAGAAAAAGCTCGAAACCGAAATCGAAGAAGATGCCGTTAAGGTTAAAAAGAGCAAGAGTAAGCTGATGCTGGTTGGTACCACCAAGGAATACCACGCCATGATGCGCGAGATGGACAGCCTTGAAAAGCTGAATAGACTTCGCGAAGAAGAAAAAATTACCGTTCTTGAAGAAACCGAGCGCCAGACTGAAGGTATGGCGGATATTGAAGGTAAGATCAAAGAACTTGATGAAGAGCTGGACGAAAAACGTGCCGGTCTTAAAGAGAAGCTTGATGCTGCCAACAGCGATCTGGACAAACTCACCAAGTGCCGCAACAAGGCTGGTGACGTTGTACCCAAGCCAATCCTCGGTCGCTACGAATTCATCCGTTCCCGTCTTTCCCATCCGGTCATCGTTCCGGTTGAAGACGCGGTATGCACCGGCTGCAACATCATGATTCCCCCGCAGGAATATAACGTGCTGCAGGAAGGCAAGCAGATTCTCAGCTGCCCCAACTGCCAGCGTCTCATCTACTGGATTGCGCACATTCCCGAAGCTGCAAAGCCTAAAGCTCTCCAGAAAGACGAAAAATAGTTTTTTAAAGCCTTCGGTTTCATTGCCGGGGGCTTATCCTTTTTTATCAAAAGGTTTATTTTCAGGAGTTGGACGGATCATCGCCGCGGTATTTATGCCGGGGAGGAAAGTCCGGGCTCCGAAGGGCAGGACGCTGGGTAACTCCCAGCGGAAGTGATTCCGGGAAAGTGCCACAGAGAACAGACCGCCCCGGTGTTTATTCACCGGAGTAAGGGTGAAACGGTGGGGTAAGAGCCCACCGCGCTTTTGGCAACAAAGGCGGCACGGCAAGCCCCACCAGGAGCAATGCCGAATAGGCCCTCCGCGCGGCTCGGGAAACCACCGCTAGGTTCGCTT